>PFUG01000084.1 GCA_002789955.1 Deltaproteobacteria bacterium CG_4_9_14_3_um_filter_63_12
AACAGGCTCGGGCGGTCCGAATGCGCTCTAAGGCGTCGTCCGGGAACAAAATGCGCATTTGGGCGAAGTCAGAGGTGGGATGGCAAGGAGGTCGATGCAGGCGATGACCAGCATCGTCGAAGCAGACCGACGCTGTCATCACGCCTCTAGCGATGCTCAAATGGGCAGGTTGTTTCCTGACGACGCCTAAGGCTCAGGCCGGCGAGCCGCCGGCGCTCCCGGTCGCGATTCTCTCCGTCACAACAGGCTCGTTTCTGGAGAGGGGGGATGAAGACGGCGTCACCGCGCACAAAAGACAACATCCTCGTCTCTGGGGCCGGGTGTGAAAGTCGTAGGGGCGCAGCGTGCTGCGCCCTCCCGTCTCTGGGGGTCTCTGGGGAGGGGAGGGGCAGGGGAGGGGGCCAAACCCAACAACCAAAAGAAACCTGAGCCGCCAACATAGGCACGAGCGACTGACTCTGCGAAACTCCTCCCGAGGTCTTCGCCATGACTCCCCTCTCCACACTCCTACGAACCACGCTCGCCCTCTCCATCGTGGGACTGCTGTTGGCCGGCTGCGACACACGCGCCATCGAGGCCGTGACCGACGCCCAGAGCTTTGACGACCTGCGGGAGTTCTTCGACCTGTCGGACGGCGCCCGCGAGGGCGCGCTGCAGTTCGCTCCAGACCCACTGCGCTTCGCTCAAATCGAGGTGGGCACGGCGGAGTCTCGGACCGTGACGCTCACGAACGCTGGGACCGAGCCGCTGAAGCTCGTGAGCCTGCGGCTCTCTGGCAGCACCGCCTACTCGTCCGGTCTCATCACACGGGCGAGCTTCACGCTGCCCACCACACCGCTTGAGCCTGGAGACTTGTTTGTTGTTGAGCTCATTCACGCGCCACTCAGAAAGGGGGTCGATGAGGCCGAGCTCGTTGCTACCTATGAGATGGGAGGGGTCGAGCACGAAGAGCGCCTCTGGGTGACGAGCCAACCGGAACGCTGTGTGGCGGTGGACCCCGACCGGATCGACTTCAGGAATTCGGTCCTCGGCCAGACGATGGTTGCGCAGGTGACGATTCACAACTGTGGGGCCGAGCCGTTGGCTCTGGAGAACGTGGCCCTCGAGCAAGGCAGCGACTCAGTCTTCGAGCTGGCGAGTGTGCCGCAGACGTTCCCTGAGACGCTCGAGCGGGACGCGTCGCGGCAAGTCGAGGTCCACTTCACCCCGCCGGTCTCGGGGGTCTACTACGACACTTTGAGGATATCGACGGACCACCCCAATCATCCGGAGATTGCGGTTCCCATCGCCGGGACGGGGTACGTCAACAAATGCCCCCTCGCGGTGGCAGGGGCCCGAGTGCGCGGCAGCAGCGACCCGTTTTCCGACCAGCCCGCCGCGTTCCCCCTCGACTTCCTCGAGTTCTCTGCCGCTGGCTCTAGTGACCCCGATGGCGACGCCATCGTGGCTTACCACTGGAGCATCGTCCAAGCCCCGCTTGGAAATACGGTCGCTTTTCAGCCGAACGCGACCTCCCTGAACCCCGAGCTCCAGCTCGCCATGATCGGCGAATACGTCGTCGAGCTCACCGTCGTCGACGAGAATGGGATGGAGTCCTGTCGGCCCTCCCAAGTGCACACGGCGGTCTGGCCGACAAAAGACCTCATCATCGAGCTCGTCTGGCAGACGCCGTCCGATCTTGATGAGACCGACACCTGCATGGGCTGTGGCACTGACCTGGACCTGCACTTCAAGCGCCCAGGCGGGTT
Organism: Deltaproteobacteria bacterium CG_4_9_14_3_um_filter_63_12; assembly: GCA_002789955.1. Classification (GTDB taxonomy): domain Bacteria; phylum Myxococcota_A; class Bradymonadia; order UBA4248; family UM-FILTER-63-12; genus UM-FILTER-63-12. Next base: position 1,749 of record PFUG01000084.1, read on the forward strand.
CTGGGACGACAAGTTCAGCCACTCCGACTGCCATTTCCGAAGCGCCCGCGCAGACCTCAACGCCTGGGGCGCCGTGGGTGTCGACGACAACCCAGGGCTCAACCGCGACGACGTCGACGGCGGTGGGCCCGAGCAGATCGACATCTTGCACCCCGCCTACACCGATGGCAGCCAGCCCACTGGCTACAGCGAGCCCTACGAGGTGGGCGTCTACTACTACCAGGACTGGCGCTTCGAACCCCCAGTGCTGGCCCACCTCAACGTCTACCTCAACCGCTCAAACGACCCTCTCATAGTGCCCATCATGCCGGAAGGGATTGAGCTGGCGATGCCGCTCACCATCAGTGACCCATCGCCAGCGGCAATGGGACACTTTTGGCTGGCCGGGAGCATCGATTGGGACGCGAATGGAGGCACGTTCACCCCAACGCCGCCGGAGTCCCAGCCGTTGGTGGGGTTCCCGGTCTCGGGCCCGCCGTAGAATGGCAACGAACGGACCGCTGCAACGTCGTTCGTAGGACCCGGCGGCCGCTCTCGTAATCACGAATACCGCCAACTGCAACGAAACCATTGAAACCTGAGCCGTCAACATAGGCGCGGGCGGCTCACTCTGCGAGACTCACTCCCGAGGCCTTCACGATGACTCTATGCTTCCAATACCTTCGAGTCCTGCTCTCGCTCGTCGTACTGTCGCAAATTGTGACCGGCTGTGACACACGCGCCGTCGAGGCCGTGACCGACGCGCAGAGCCTCGACGCCGCGACCGAGCTCGTCGAGCAGCCAGATGGCACCTATGAGAGCGCTCTGCAGTTCTCTCCCGACCCCGTTCGCTTCGGGCAGCTCGAGGTCGGCGTGGTGGAGTCGCGAACGGTGACGCTGACGAACGTCGGCGGTGCGCCCGTGAACGTCATCAGCTTGCAGCTCATCGGCAGCAGCGACTATGAGCCCGTGGCGGGGACACGCGCCAACATGAGCCTGCCTTCGAACCCCTTGGCGGTGGGCGAGCCCTTCGAGTTCTTGCTGGTTTACGCGCCGACGAACGAGGGGAGCGATGTGGCCGAGCTCGCCGCGACCTATGAGCTCGCAGGGGTCGAGCATCGGCAACGGGTGTGGGTCACGAACGAGAAGGAGTTCTGCGTCGTGGTCAGCCCTGCGGACGAGCTCGACTTCAGGAACGTCGACCTCGGCGAGTCGACCTCCATGGTGGTCACCCTGCGCAACTGCGGCATGGCGCCGTTGACCGTCAAGAACCTCGCTCTCGAGCCTGGCAGCGACCCTGCCTTCGAGCTGACAGGGGTCCCTAATCTCCCCAAGGTGCTGAGCCAAAATTCCTCGCGGCAGGTGCTCGTGCGCTTCACGCCGCCCGCCGCGGGTCCCTTCAGTGGCGCCTTGGTTATCACGACGGACAACCCTTCGTGGCCGGAGATTACCTTGCCCATCGTGGGCAATGGATACGTCAACACCTGTCCGACGGCCGTCGCCACCGCGCAGGCGGAACCTGGTCAGGAGTTCACCGATGCGCTCGAAGTCTACTCTATGACCCACCTCACCCTCTCGGCGGAAGGGTCCAGCGACCCCGATGGCGACGCGCTCGTCGAGTACCGCTGGTCCATTCTCGAGGCGCCGTATGGCTACGCCCAACGCTTCGAGCCGTCAGCAAATGAGCCAGCTCCCCAGATTTGGCTCTCGTTGATTGGTGACTACGTCTTTGAACTCGAGGTGGTGGATGAAAATGGCCTCGAGTCCTGCGAGCCGTCGCGCGTCAGCGTGCACACGTCGACCAACCGAGACCTCGTCATCGAGCTCGTCTGGAGGACGCCTTCTGACCTCGATGAGACCGACACACGCATGGGTGGCGGCACCGATCTGGACCTGCATTTCAAACGCCCAGGTGGGGTCTGGGACGACAAGTTCGCCCACACCGACTGCCATTTTCGCAGCACCCGCCAGGAGCTCAATGCCTGGGGCGCCGTGGGCGCCGAAGACAACCCAGGGCTCAACCGCGACGACATCGACGGCGGTGGCCCCGAGCAGATCGACGTCAGGCACCCCGCCTACACCGATGGCAGCCAGGCCACGGGCTACAGCGAGCCCTACGAGATAGGGGTTTACTACTACCAAGACTGGAACTTCGAACCCCCAGTGATGGCTCGCATCAACCTCTACCTGAACCAGGCGGAGGCGATCGTGGTGCCCCTTCTGCCACCTGGACAGGAACAGGCCATGGCGCTGTCCATCAGCGACCCAGCGCCAGCGGCCCAGGGCCACTTCTGGCTCGTCGGGACGCTCGATTGGGACGCGGACGGCGGCCACTTCACACAGACGTCGTCTGAGTCCCAGCCCATGCTGGGGTTCCCGAACTAGGTGGGAAGGCTGCGGTCCCACCGCAAGCCCAACAATGACCATGAAAGCTGGACTCCCCTCGCCCACGAAGTGGGAGAGGGCCGGGGGGGAAGGGCCTGAGGCCAACTCAACCACAAATCCAAAAGAAACTTGAGCCGCGAACAGTGTCACGAACGACTCACTCTGCGAAACTCACTCCGAGGTCTTTGCCATGACTCCGTTCGCTACAAACCTTCGAACCCTACTCACCCTCTGCGTCCTCGCGCTGCTGCTCGCCGGCTGCGAAGTGCGGTCGGTTGACGCGGTGACCGACGCCCAGCTCATCGGCGAGGACACGGCGACCGACACCCGGCTGATCGATAACGACGCAGTCGAGCTGCCTGACCTCCAATCTGCACAAGGCGAGCTGCAGGTCTCCCCGAATCCCATCGTCTTCGGGCAGGTCAAGGGGGGCGAGGTGGAAACACAGACGGTGTCTGTGGCCAACGTGGGCATCGCGCCGCTGACGATCACCAACATCTCCATCTCCGGCAGCCTCGACTTTTGGCCTGAGGTCGGCGCCCGCGAGAACGCCTCGTTCCCCGCGCCGCCGCTCGAGCCCAACAGCAGCTTCGAGCTGCGGCTTGTCTACGCCCCACCGTCGCTCGGGTCGGACCTCGCCAGGCTCATCATCGACTATGAGGTTTGGGGCGAGTCCCGTCAGTACAGCGCGGAACTCAATAACAACGTGGTCCACCCTTGCATCCGTGTCACACCTTCAGACCAGATCGACTTCGGCCAAGCCATCATCGGCGAGGCGACCCCAAAGGCCGTCACCATCGAGAACTGCGGCACCAAAGGCCTGACGCTCCACAGCATCGCCCTGGCCGCGGGGACCGCACCAGAGTTCGAGCTGGCCAATCTGCCCTCGGAGCTCGAGGCGCAAACTCCTGTCGTGCTCGCCAAGAATTCTTCCAGGCGGTTCCTGGTGCTCTTCACGCCGCCCGCCGAGGAGTCCTATTCGGGAACCTTGCTCATCGAATCGGACGCCTCCCGCAACCGCATCGAGATGCCCCTCATCGGAGTTGGGACGAATAACAACTGCCCAATCGCGGTCGCTGGTGCGCGCGTGCGCGGCAGCGGCAATCCCTTCTCCGACCAGCTTGTCGCAGCCCCACTCGACTTCCTCGAGTTTACGGCCTTCGACTCCAGCGACCCGGACGGCAACGCCATCACCAACTACCGCTGGAGCATCATCAACGCGCCCCCTGGCTACGCGCTCAACTTCCAACCCCGCGCCACCGTGGAAAATCCCGAGATTCAGCTCGCTCTGGTGGGTGACTACGTCTTCGAGCTCACCGTCGTCGATGAGCACGGCCGAGAGTCCTGCGCGCCGGCCCGCATCACGGCCCGCGCCAAGTCCGACAGCCAGCTCATTATCGAGCTCACCTGGCGCACTCCGTCCGACTTTGACGAGACCGACACCTGCATGGGCTGCGGCACCGATCTAGACCTTCATCTGCTCGAGCCTGGTGGCCTCTGGGACGACATGTTCGAACACACCGACTGCCACTTTCGAAGTACCCGAGCCGAGCTGAACAACTGGGGAGCGCCCGGTGTGGCTGACAACCCAGGGCTGAACCGAGACGACATCGACGGCGGCGGGCCCGAGCAGATCAACATCAGAGCTCCTGCCTTCACCGACGGCAGCCAGCCCGACGGCTATGAGGCCCCCTACGAGTTGGGCGTCTACTACTACCAGGACTGGAACTTGGCCCCCCCAGCGCTGGCGACCGTCCGAATCTTCTTTGGGAACGACGACGTGCCCTCGGTCGTCCTGCCGACTGTCGCTGCCGGACAAGAGCCAGCGATGCCCATGGTGGTCAGCGACTCGTCACCCGAGGCCCAGGGCCACTTCTGGCATGTGGGGACGCTCGATTGGGACGCGGACGGCGGCCACTTTACGCCGACGCCGCCGGAGTCTCAGCCGATGTTGGGCTTTCCGAACTAGGACACAGGCGCGCATCGCCGAACTCATCCGCGCAAGCGGAGACGTCTTCCGGCTCAACTTCCGCCACTGCACGCCGCCAGCGGGGGATCCTACAGCTTGGAAAGCGCACCGTGCTGTCGGTAGCATGATGCGCACAACCCGATGAGCGGCAGCAGGGCTGTCTCTCCACAGCGTTCACAGCCGACAACACGACCAGTGGCCAGTATGCGCTCGCCGGTGGTCCAATCCGCGAGGTCGACATAGGACGCCAGGTGCATCGCTCCTTCGCGACAGGACTCGACGCAGCGTTCACAGCCAATACACAAGTGAGGTTTCAGTATGAGCTTGTTACCTGCAGACAGCTCCAAAGCCGCGGTTGGGCAGGACGCCGAACAGAGCGGGCAAGCGATGCAGCGTTCAGGATCGACCCAGGGACGTCCACCGACTCCATTGAGGTCAACTTCCAAACCCTCGAGCTGTTGATGCGAGGTCTCGAGGCGCTCGTCTTTCAGAACGCTGAGGTGGCGGACGAGCTCGGCACGCAGCCACTTTCTTCTCGCACCTGAGACCTCGGGCGACCCAACTCTCAGCGGTGCCACGTTGGTAGCGGAGTCGTGCCCAGGGGAGTGAGGTCGCAGGAACCCCCAGAGCCTCCGACGTGACACCTGATGATTGGTGTGGGGCTTCGCGGAATTGCTGACGAGTCGAACCGAGCCGCAGCGCGCGAGGTCCGCGACGTCGGAGACGCGTTTGATGAGCGCGGCGATTGGGTCCGCGGCCGCGGCGCCGCGCGGACAGGATTCACAGCCGCTACTGGTCAACTCGACGCCACTTGCACCTCGCAGGAGGTAGATCAACACCTCAGCCCAGTCCAGCGCCCCCAGACAGGGGACACGACGCCCGGGTCCTTCGGGGCCGCCGGGCACGGCAATGCAGGTCATCCGAACCACGGCTCCCACTGCGGCGGAATCCCAAGCGCGCAACATCTCCGCAGTCTCATCGCGAAGGGCTAAGGCATCTCCCGGGCAGGTGCCAACGCACAGACCACAACCGTCACAGCGTGTCGGGTCCAATTCCATGACGACGCTGTCAGCTGCGAGGCTCAAGGCCTGTCGGGGGCAGCGAGCTTGGCACTCCTGGCAGTCATCGTATCGGCCAAAGACCGACGTGAGTCGAAGGCAACGGGAGGCATCGAGCACTACCGCCAAGGGATACTGAGCAAGTCCCTCGACCACATTCTTCCACATCGTCAGGCCCCCGCAGCCTTTGTGGTCAATTCTTTTGCTGGTCGTTGACCGCTAAACAAGTAAGCCCACGTGGACGGCCACTGAGAGAGAACACTTATTATTTCTGAGGACTAAACAAATTGTCCAATCGTTGGGTGTAACTCAGCTCAAGACGCAGCACGCCGGCAGCGATCTTCACGACAACTGGATAATACCCGCTGGCCGCCGTCGTTAGTATTCGCCGGATGAGTTGGTCAATCCACGCGAGGGGATGCGCCTCGATGAAGTCCTTCTGCTGGCTCAAAGAGGACACGGCAAGCTGATGGTCTCCATGTGACCAATGCTCCGCCTCCACCGTGCAGAGTCTGCCGACGAAGAGCAACTCGGCTCCGATGTGGTCGGCCTCTACGCCCTGACTGGTGTCGAAGGACCACCCAGCGCGCTTGTAGGTGTCCACCACACGTTGCCACGCCAGACCGCGGGCGCGTCCGGGTGTCCACTGCCCTCTGTCATTCTCCGTCCCTCCGAGATGAGCCGACTCAGTGGGAAACAGATGCCTGGGTCCGGGGATGCGCAGCTGGGCGTCGTGCGCAAGGTGAAGCGCCTCCAGAACGGGAAGCCTGGTGTCCAACGCCTCCTCCACCTGGGCACCGAGGTCGTCGTCTATTACGCCGTCGACCTCTCGCCACGCCGCGCGAAGGCGCTCGACGCCTTGGATATCGCTGGGAGGTGGCTCAATCAGTTGGCACCCGAGGAACACGAGAAGGAGGCCACGCGAACGCGCCAGCTCAGCATGTGCCGCGAACCTCACGCATTCGACGGTGTCGGTGGTCTCTCTCATTGCAAGCTCATCGATTGGAGCGCACAGGTTCACGAGAGTAAACCCACGGGTGCCTCACGGCACCCATGGGTGCTACACATGGGACAAATTGTGGCAAAACGGTGCTCGCTCTCGACGAGCAAGCACCGTTCTGAGCTAGAGGAACTTAACCGCGGGCTGAGTCCGCACCGGATCTTCGAACCCTTCCGGTGGGGTTCCACCCCAAACGTCGTCCGTTGTGATCTGAAGCGCACCACCCACGCAAGTTTGTACGCACGCAGGATTGAGTCCGACAGAGGTACGCGCAATGCAGTAGGTGCACTTCTCGACCTTTTGACTCACTTGGTTGTACTGCGGGGCCCCGTAGGGGCACGCGGCCATGCAGTACTTACAACCGATGCACAAGGACTCGTCGATCAGGACCAACCCATCGGCATCCTTGGTGATCGCGCTGACGGGGCACGATGGAATGCAGGCGGGCTCCACGCAGTGGAAGCAGGCCATCGACGTGAAAGCGACTGCGGGGTTAGGGTAGACACCCGATTCCCGATCATAGACCCAGCGATAGTTGACCTCCGTTGGCGTGTTGTTTTCCATCTTGCATGCAACGACACATGCACGACAGCCCACGCACCGGGAAGCGTCAAAGATCCAACCTTTTTGACTCATTATAGAACCTCGCTTCTGCGGCAGGTGAGTTAGAGCGCAAGCCTCTCGACCTTGACCTTCGTGTCGTAAAATGACGCCGAGCCCCCGATGGGATCTTGAAGTGTCACATTACCGATTGCCGGATCGAGCCTCAGGATCGGATTGCAGGTCACGCCTGCACCTCGAATCGGCGCGACGTCTGTCAACTGACCGTCGAGACCGTAGGCGCGTGAGTTGATCTCCCAGCGTCCACGGCTGTGAGACATGGCAATGACGCCCGGACGAATTCGCTCGCCCACGTGGAGCCGCCCCACCACCCCTTTGGTGTTGCTCGCGGAGGTCACCTTGACGAGGTCTCCGCCGCGCAGTCCATAGACCCGAGCGTCCGCGCTGCTCATCTCGACAAAGTTCTCCTTTTGGAGAACCGTCAACGAGGGGATTGAGGCAGTACGTCCTTGCGAGTGCCAGATCGGCTTGTAAGTGACGCAACGCAGCGCATATTCGTTCGAATCGCGCACCTCTTCGCCGGCGGCGTCAACCACAGGCACGACCTCGGGAAGGGGGTTGTAGTGCTTCTTTGAATAGGGATCCACATAGCGCTGCCCAGGCCAATCCTCGTGCGTCGTTGGGAAGGTGTACTCGAAGAAGAAGTGGAGGCTCTTGCCTTTGCTCGAGACCGCCGTCTTGTTCTTGGCGTACGCGCCGCTGTACTCGTTCGTCCCATCGACTCCAGTGTCTTGGAACCAGCCCCCGCGCTCGACGATACGGTGCGCCATCTCATTGATCTCGGCGTCCGTTGACGCGCCGGCTTCAATCGCCCAGTTGACTAGGATGTTCCAGTACCAATCCCACGCTGTCTTGAGTTGGTTGCGGTGCAGCGGATGCACTGCGGCGTCCTTGGCCGCCTCCGACGCATAGAAGGCGTTGGTGCCAAAGGCAGGAACGTTGTCCAAGTTGCCGCCAGCAACCCGTCGCATCAGCTCGACACTAATGTCCTCGACTGTGAACGGACCGGTTTCAGTCGCCCAGTCTATCGCATAGTTCCAACTGCCGAGTGAGCGGTTGGCGAGCGCCTCCCAATAGGTCTCGTTGCCAGTTCCACCCCGCTTTGTGGCGTAGTACCCGACCACAGGGCTACGGAACGGCGAGAGCTTCGACAAAATCGTCGGCGAGTTGTGCGGCGTCGTCCAACGCTCGAAGTACGAACCGTCCGGTAAGACATAGTCAGCTAGGGACGCCATCTCACTCATCTCGATGTCAAAGCAGACATGGAGCGGTAAGAGCGACTCATCGGTAAGGACACGTCGTGCCCCGTCCGCACCGCTCGGCGAAGAGTAGGGCAAGTTGTTCCAATAGGAGAACAGGATCCCAGCAGCATAGGGGTAACGGTCCTCGATACTGGGTACAATCTCCTGGTAGTTGCCGTTATAAGCGAACGGGAACCACGGTCGACGTGTCGGATTGTCGACCTGCTCACCGAGCGCAGAAGCCAACGTGGAGTTGAAATACTGCTTGACACGTGTCAACTGCGGTCCGCTGGTGCTGCGCTTGACCGTCGCTTGTTTGTCGAGGGCGAGTTGACCGGCTGAGCCGCCCATCTCATGCAAGTGGCCACCGGTCCCTCCAAGAGCGCCGCCCTTCCAGTCGAAGTTGCCGACCAGCATGTTCAGGATGAGGGTCGCCTGCATCGTGTTCACGCCGTTGGTGTGCTGAGCCGCACCGCGATAAGCCTCTGCGACGGCTTTGTGCCCAGCGGCGGCGAACTCGTCGGCGACCGCGATGATCGTCTCGACGTCGATGCCGGACTCGCTGGCGTAGTAGGCCAGGTCGTGCGCAAAGGCCGTGGCTTTGTAAAGTTGGAAGACAGGCGCCACATAGACCGTGCCATCACCGTTGATATCGAGCACGTGTGAGCCTACGCCGCGCAGATTGAGGCTGCTCGCCAGGACGGTATTTGGCTCCGTACCGTCGAGTTCGAGTCGCCCCCACTGGGCGGCCGCTGTGATGGCGCGATCGATGCTGAAGGGGATGCCGGTCGCAGGGTCGAGCGCGACATAGGCGCCAGCGTTCTTGTGGAAGATCATCTTGAGACCCGGGTCCGCCGCGTCGACGACGACGAGCCAGGAAGCGTCGGTCGTGTTGTACTGGAGATCCTTCGTCCCACCGCTCCAGTCCACAGTCGCCTTGGCGGCGAGCTCGTTGATCGCCTCCAAGAATGCGACGTCGTAATTCCCCTGGGCGATCATTCGCTGAGCGATGCCCAACGTCAGTGCCACGTCGCCGCGTGGCTTGATTGGCAGCCAACGGTGGGCGAACGCACAGGAGCGCGAGTGGCGCGGGTCGATGATGACGTGTTTCACTCCCGCGTTACGCCCCTTCGCCACGCGCTTGGCGAGGGTCTGGGTCGGGAAGTTCGCCTCGAGGGGATTGGTCCCAAACCACAGAATGTACTCCGACTCCAGCATGTCCGGTTTGAAGTGGTCCTTCACCGCCGAGAGCTCAGGACTGAACCTCTCCGTAAAGAAGCTGCCCGCCACATGGTGGCTTGTCTCGCAGATCGAGGTGTGGTCGTGGCGATAGTTTACGGTGCCGAAACCCAGCTTGAAGATCCGGTCGGTGAACTCCTTCTGTCCATGTTGGAAGCGTCCCGGAGAGAAGATCACCTGGTTGGCGATCGTCCCAAGTGTACCGCTCCCGTCCGCTGTGGGGAGCAGTGTGCCGTCGGCGTGACCCTCGAAATATGGACGTGCGGCGTCCGCAATCTCGGTGAGTGCCTGATCCCACGAGATCGACTCCCATTGCCCAGCTCCGCGCGCGCCAACTCTCTTGAGGGGACCTGCGATGCGGAACGGGTTGTACATCACCTCGACGCCGGACTGGCCCTTGGGGCACAAAGTCGCCGGCGCCGACAGCGCCTCGGCCATCGTCGCGCTGAACGCAAGCCTCTCGCCGGTCTCTGCGTTGTTGGGGTGCCACGGGTTCCCGTCGATCTTGAGAACAGAATCGTTCTTGACCCTCACCCGGATGCCACACTTGCTGTGACAGCTCAGGCACACGGAGTATCGCACGCTCACCCCGCTCGACGTCTCGAGGTCATCCGGCGGGCTGACCGCCGCGGCATCGCGATTCGCCACGAAGAGACCAGCGACGCCGGCCGTTGCAGCCGCCACGCCAGTCGCAGCCAGGAAGTGCCGGCGACTCAAGGGGTGGTTGAGCACGTCCTTGAGGCCAGCGGGTTCTTTTTGTTCGTTGCTGCCCATTTCGACTCCTTCAACACTTCTTATTGTTGGTACATGACCGGCTGAGTCCCGACGTGGCACTGCGCGCAGATCTCCGGATCGACGAGTCTTCCCAGCTTCGGATACTCACGCTCCTCGAGCATTCCGCCACGATGGCAGAAGAGGCACTTCTCGTCGGCGCTCGCTCCTGGGATGACCGACAGACCCAGCTTCCTCGGGTGGTAGGCCGGGATTGCGGGATCCAACGTGGTCTCCGTGAGCTTGTTGGCGTGGCAACTCGTGCAGTTCGTGTCAAAAGCAGAGGACGTGGAGTCGTGAAGCTCCACGAGATTGACTCGCGGGTCGACTTGCACTGTCCCCACCGGAGCGGGTGCCGGGAGGTTCACCTGCGTCCCGTCATCACAGCTCAATGTGCTGCTGCCGTCCGCGTTCTCGGCGATCGTGCAGTTGGTCCCATCCTCGACCGTCGCCGTCGTCGTCCCGCAGGTGATGGTCGTCGTCCCATCGGTGTTCTCAACCACCTCACAGCTCTCGCCATCGGCACCAGGCGTGATCGTCACCTCCGAACCATCCGGACAATGGATCACCGCTGTCCCATCGGCGTTGGCTGTGACATCACAAGGCTCACCATCCGCTCCCGAGGCCCCATCGACACCAGGCGCCCCTGGTGTTCCCGGCTCACCAACACCGCCCTGAGGCCCAGGTCCTCCCTGCGGTCCGGTCTCTCCGGGCGAACCATCCAGGCCATCCGAGCCGCAGCCGCTAAGCGCCTGCAGCAATACGGCGGCGAGGAAAAGCCGCAAAACCTTTTGACGCATCATCGGAACCTCCTTCCAAAGTAGAGGCAATGGAATCGGAGCCAAGGCGCCCCGATACAAACGGCATGCTGAATTTCGCCATGCCACAATCACGCGGGCACCAGCATCCTGGTCGCCCTCGTTGTTTACATACCATCCCTGCCGGCACCCTGCCACCGGTGCCCGCCTCCCACAACGGCACAAGAAGCGTCCCTTGGTCGTCGACAACCACACCGCGCCTCCATCTGGAAACCGGCTTCCGGACTGGATACTCGCAAATTTTGAGGGGGGCCGCGGCTGCCAAGAAAATACCCTCGCCCCCCCCAAGGGCGCTCTCACTCCTGCGAGTCCAGGCAGGTCGAACGCATCTCGCCCGCCGCAATACCGCCTCGAAGCCGACCACACCGACCACACCTCAAGCCCTTCACCCTCCAAACACAAAGGAGTATGCTGCCTCCTCCTCAACCCAGACGCACAGCACAGGCCTCACCAACCAGCGCTGCATGACCCATAAGGCGCGAACCGATGGCACGCTCTCCTCGCTTCGATTTTCACCGTCCCGCCCTGCACACTCGCCGCACCAAGATCCTCGCCACCCTCGGGCCGGCCAGCAGCACACAGGCGCGCATCGCCGAGCTCATCCGCGCCGGCGTCAACGTCTTTCGGCTCAACTTCAGCCACGGCACCCACGAGACCCACCGCCAGACCTACGCCAATATCCGCGCCGCCGCCGCCGAGTGCGGTGAGCACATCGCCATCCTCGGCGACCTCTGCGGCCCCAAGATCCGCGCCGGCCACTTCGAGCACGACTCCATCGAGATCGTCGAAGGCCAACCCGTCGTCGTCACCGTCCGCGAGGTCATGGGACGCGACGGTCTCATTCCGTCCGAATACAAACACCTCGCCAAAGACGTCAAAGCCGGCGACCGCATCCTCATCGACGACGGCCGCAAGGAGCTGCGCGTCGAGCGCATCGAAGACGACACCGAGATCCACTGCAGGGTCGTGCGCGGTGGCACGGTCAGCAACCGCAAGGGCATCAACCTACCTCGCGTCAACGTCTCCTCGCCGGCCCTCACCGAGAAGGACCGCGAAGACGCCGTCCTCGCCGCGGAGCTCGGCGTCGACTACATCGCGCTGTCCTTCGTGCGGCAGGCCTCCGACGTCGAGCAGCTCGTCGACCTCTTGGCGTCGCTCGGCAAATCGATCCCCATCATCTCCAAGATCGAGAAGCCCGAAGCCCTCGACCACCTCGAGGCCATCCTCAAGGTTTCTCGAGGCATCATGGTGGCCCGCGGCGATCTCGGCGTCGAGATGCCCGCCGAAGAGGTGCCCATGATCCAACGCGAGCTCACCCGGCTCGCCATCGAGCACAACCGCGTCGTCATCGTCGCGACGCAGATGCTCGAGTCCATGATCGAGAACGCCACGGCGACCCGCGCCGAGGTCACCGACGTGGCCTGGGCCGCCATGGCGGGCGCCGACGCTGTCATGCTCTCAGGCGAGACCGCCACGGGCAAGTACCCCATCGAAGCGGTCCGGACCATGGACCGCGTCCTGCGCCTCGTCGAAGCCGACCAATACTACGCCGACCAGTTTCGCCACATCATCGCCCACGAAGGTTCGGCCACCGACGAAGCGACGACCGAGCTGCAGCTCAGCGAAGGCCTGGCCCGCGCCACCTCGCAGCTCTCCCGCGAGCTGAGCGTGCGCGCCATCATCGTGCGCTCTCACACGGGCGCCACCGCCGGCATGATTTCGTCCGAGCGTCCGGCGGCCCCGGTCGTCGCAGCCACGACTTCGGCTCAAACCGCACGTCGGCTCAATCTCTTGTGGGGCATCCATCCCGAGGTCGTCGACGAAGCTGAGCTGGGAAAGCCCATCGACCTTGCGCCTCGCCTCGTCAAGTCCCTCGGACTCGCCGAAGTCGGACAGTTCATCCTGCTGGTCACAGGCGGCCAGAGCGAAGCAGAGATTAGCGCACCGACCCTGAAGTTATTGCTGACTTGAGCCGCGCTCGCGGGTATTTCTTGAGGTGAGGCCTTGGGGCTCGAAGTTCGGGGTATCGACGGTTCCCTCTGACCTTCGAGGCCGCATCTTCCGCCCAAGGCACCCTGCAGTGGTGCAGACACGCGAGAATTCAACGAACCCGACGAGCCCCCAGACAAACCATGCCCATCTACGAATACGACTGTCGAACCTGCAACCATCACTTCGAAAAAATTGTCTTCGGCAAGAAGACCCCGACCTGCCCTAAGTGCGAGAGCGAGTCGGTCGAGAAAGCGTTCTCCGTGTTTGCCGTTGGTCGCTCGACGCCGTCGACTCCGTGCGCCAGCGAGCCTGCTGCGGCGTGTTCGACGTGCCCCGGCTCGGGCGGGGGCTGTCCGGCGTTTGACTAGTGTCAAGCTTCACATGCGTCCGTGCTTATGAGCGTGGCCTTTCAGGGAAGCAGGGCTCTGCCCTGGCCCGCCGGGGGACTTTGTCCCCCGGACCCCCAATGACTTTCTTCTTTTCTGTAATCGACAACATGCCGGTATTTTTGAAGAATTCCTGGGGAATTGGGGGCGCTCTTTGCAGTCAAATATGCATGCCTCCAAAGAAGCCGGCGCGTCCTTTCGCGCTGGCCGTCGCCGTTGGCGCTAACGTCGCGTTCGGCGGGATCACAAGGAGGTAACGATGGAAATCGTCCAATGGTCAACCTCACCCCTGTTGCCAAGAACGTCATCGATCACCCTGAGTTTCCCTTCGCCCCCAAACCCCCAGGCAGGCCGTTGCAGCCGCCGCGGGAACTTATCCGCCTCACGGTTCCAAATGATGCTCTCAGTTTCCGAGGGTGAGACCACCGATATCACCACATCCCGTGGACTTGGATGGTCAATCCTTGCCTCAATGATGACGTCAGCCACGAACCCGGGGACACCTGCGACATCGTTATCAATCTCGACACCAACCGAATCGTCCTCGGGGATAGGAGTGGCGACGCTATTCGTGAACGAGCCTTGATGCTCCACCGGCGTGCAGGAACCCAGCAAGTGCTCGGTAATTCCAGCACAGATGCTTTCGGGGCGGCACAAAACCGTGTCCCGGACAGCATGTAGTATTAGTATTAGTATTAGTATAGGCCCGGATCGGGAATGTCAACGAGAAGTTTGCCCGTGGAGCGGCGATGTTCCCGCTCACAATGCGAGCACGTGTAAACTCGAGACAGGACATATCGCCGACGGCGTCGGTCGGCCGGGCGAAGGCGCGCCAGCTCCTGCTGATCCCACAGAGTGCCCATTGAGGAGGATGCGTCGCGGATTGAGCAAGGTAAGCGCGGGTCAACGAGGGGTGACACCGTGGCTCTCTAGCATCGAAGCCTCTATTGTGGGCGAATCCATCCAATCGGCCACTCTCGTCGTACCCCTTGTGCAACCCACCGCCGCCCCGGCGCACCGAGCACACCTTTATGGACATCTTCGTCGGAGCCCTCGAGACGGGCAGAGACTTTTTCCGAGACGCCGCCCTCATCGCCTTCCACGAGCTCGAGCTCTTCGAGGCCTTGCTGTCGCCTATGAGCCTGGAGTCGCTCGCCAGCACGACGCACCTCGAGGCTCACCACCTGCGCGCGCTGCTCGACGTCGGGCGCAGCGAGGGGTGGGTCGTCGAGGAGGCCGGAGTCTACTCCATTGCTGAAGTTCCCGCGGCGCCCAAATCCCACCCGACGGCCGGCTGGGGGAAGATCGCCGAGGCGTTCAGGGCGAACAAGCCCCAAGCGCTCTTCGAGACGCCCGGCGCGCTCGAAGCCTACCAGAACCACCTCTTCGACCTCTCCTCGCCTGTCGCTGACGAGCTGGTCGTGCGCTGCGTCGAGCCCTGCGAGCGCGTCCTCGACGTGGGCAGCGGCTACGGCGCCTACGGGCTCGCCGCCCTGCACGGCTTCAAGAAGGCGCGCGTGACCTTGGTCGACGAGGCCGCGGTGCTCGCCAGCGGGGCAAACGTGCAGGAGTCCTACGGCGAGCGGGTTGAGCGGGTCGCGGTCCGCGCCGAGGAGATGACCTTCGATCCCATCTACGACACCGTGTTGGTGGCCAATTTGCTGCACCTGCACGGTCCCGACCGCAACCGCGCCATCCTGGCCCGCTGTGCGTGCGCCTTGCGACCCGGAGGACGCCTGATCGTGCTCGATCTGGACCCGGCCAAGGAGCCTACGCTGGCGGCTTACTTCTCTCTGAATATGGCCATTTACACCGAGCTCGGCCGAGTCTACGACGTGGAGACCGTTTCCGGCTGGTTGCGCGAAGTGGGCCTCGAAGAGCTGCGAGTCGAACGGCTGATCCGCGCGCCGTCGTCCTATGTTATCGTTGGCAGATGAGCGCTGACTGCAAACACACGTGTCTCGAGAGACGGCCGGTTGGAATCCAATGACGACGCGGATTCCCCCTCTCCCGTTTCGGGCCCGTTTCGGGGGAGGGGGGCAGGGGGAGGGGGCCGAAATGAGGCTTCGGCGCCTTATCCTTCAAGCCCTCGCTTTGCTCTCAGCAAGCTGTGAGTCGCAGCACGCCCGTGGGTTCGCGGACGCGTTCGCCAAAGACTCGGTGCCCGAGGTCTGCACCGCCTGCGCCGCTGCGGACGCAACCGAGGAGGCCGCCGACCTCACGGAGACCGAGGATGTTGCCACGACGGCGCCCGATGGCGCACAGGACACGACCGCGATCGCCGCCCCAGGACTGACCATCGGCCTGGTCGCCGACATGCGTTACTTCGCCGCGCCGGACAATGCCAGGCCGAGTTTGCGGTCGCGGCTACGCTCCCCGTTCCGCAGCAATCCGTCGCCCTTTCTGCTTCGTCCGATGGTTGGCCGGCGTCGTTGGCCGAGGGCGCGATTCCGCTGCGGCTCGACGGCGACCGTTGGACGGTGACCCAAGAGTTCACGGGCATCGAGACTGTCGAATACAAGTTCCTCATGAAGTGGCCCGACACGGCGCAGCAGTGGTGCAACTCCGCGATCGATTGCAGCGCTGGCGTCGCCAACGACAGCCAGCTCGTCGACTGCGACGCCCTGCGCCGTGACACCTCGGACCTCTTTCGGGGCGCCGCAGAGAAGTTCGGCGAGCTCGGTCCCATCGACTTTGTCATCAGCCCCGGCGACATCGACCCGCCCGCCAACGTGCTCTCGACGCTGCAGCGCTACACAGACCCATCCATCGTCTGGTATCCCGTAGCCGGCAACCATGAGACCGAGAGGCCAGAAGGCATCCAGTGGTTGCGCGACTACAACCCCATCTCCAAGCCACTGCCCAACATCGTCTCCATGGGGCCGCCGGGCGGCGAGGAGACGAGCTACTCGTTCGACGTGCAGAACGCGCACTTCGTCGTGATCAACGAGTACTACGACGGCAGCACCGATGCCGCCCTCGAGGGGGACGTCTCCGACGCGCTCTACGACTGGCTCGCCGCCGATCTGGCCAAGACGACGAAGGAGTACGTTTTCGTCGCGGGCCATGAGCCAGGCTTCCCGCTGGCGGATGTCGACAGTGGTCGTATACGCCACGCCGAAGGGGGTCTGAACAAGAACATCGCGAGCCGAGACCGCTTCTGGGCGCTGCGCGCCCAGCGCGGCGTCGTGGCCTATCTGTGTGGGCACACGCACAACTTCAGCGCCGAAGAGATAGACGGCGTCTGGCAAATCGACACCGGTCACGCGCGCGGCAAGGGCGACACGGGCTCGCCGAGCACGGTGGTGCTGCTGAAGCTCGCGCCCAGCGGTGTCACCATCGAGGCCCATCGGGACAATCACGATGGGGTCTACGACTACGCGGACCTGGTGCACACGTACACGTTGGTCCCTTAGTCATTCAAACGACGAGACCCCGTCGCCTTGGAAGGCGACGGGGTCTTTGACGTCAACCACAGTCGGCTGGGCAATTTATGGGGTCTTCGCCCGGGTCGCACATCCCGTTGTTGTTGCAGAGGCCGCCGCCGCAGTCGAAGCAGTAGGGGGGCTCGAACGGCTCACACACTCCGTTGTCGATGCAGAGGACACCACCGCAGTCCGGGCAGACGGCCGGATCTTCCCACGGCTCACAAGCCCCGTTGAAGTTGCAGAGGCCGCCCCCACAGTCGGCTGGGCAATTTATGGGGTCTTCGCCCGGGTCGCACATTCCGTTGAAGTTGCAGAGGCCGCCACCACAGTCCGGGCAGACGGCCGGATCTTCCCACGGCTCACAAGCTCCATTGAAATTGCAGGGACTCATGCAGTCCGGGCAGAAGGACGGATCTTCCCAAGGCTCACAACTGTTATTGAAATTGCAGGGACTCATGCAGTCCGAACAGGTCATAGGGTCTTCGAAGAACTCACAAGCACCGTTGTAGTTGCAGGTCGGGCAATCGTCTGGACAATTGATGTTGTCCTCACCTGGCTCGCAGATGAAGTCTCCACAGACGGGCGGTGGTTTGACCTGGCAGGTCCGAGTTCCATTCCTGTCACAGTAGCCACTGCAACACTCATCGTTGTTGACGCAGAACACATCATTGGCCGAGCCGCTGCAGCACGTGTCGTTGAAGCAAGTTCCACCGCAGCAATCTGAGTCAGCCTGGCAAAGGTTGCCGTTTTGCTTGCAGCAATTGCCTTGCTCGCACTGCTCGTCGAAGTCGCATTGAACGCCGCAGTCGCCGCAGTTCTGGAAGTCCCACTGGATGTTGGCGCAAGAGTCCCATCCCATCGAGCTCGCACAGCACAGATCTCCAGGCAAACACATTCCGACGCAACTGGTTCCGGTCTCGGTGTGACAGGTCCCGAGCACGCAGACGTCTCCCGCCGCACAGGTGTTACCACACGCACCACAGTTGCTCTCGTTCTCTGCAATGTTGGTGCAGACCCCGTTGCAGTCAATGTAGTTAGCATCACCCCAAGAGGACGGGCAAATGCACTCGGGCGTTTGAAGCCCCGGGCGGTCGGAGCACATCTCATCGCCACTGCAGGAGTTCGTGCACGAGCCGCAGGTCGCTGGCTCCATCAAACTGACGCACTCATCGATGCCATCTCCATCGGTGTCACAGTAGGCCGGCATCCTTGCGTCACAGAAACAGGCGAAATCTCGGCACTGCTCGCCAGGGCCGCAGGGAGCGCACCCTCCGCAATGCTCTGGGTTGTACGCCATATCCGTGAGCTCGACGCAGGCCTCTCCAGGCCAAATCGAAGTCTCACAACACAGGCTGGTGTCGTTGCAGGTTCCGCCGCAGTCATTGGGGCCGGTGCCGGCTTCACAGGAGCCACTTATGCACAGCTCGTCGGAAGTACACTCGATGTTGCAGCCCCCGCAGTTGAGGGGGTCGCTTCCGATGTAAGTGCAGACGCCCCCGCAGGAGGTGTAGTTGGTGTCACCCCAAACCGACGGGCACCGGCACTCGAAGTTTTGGCACGATTCGTTGGTGCCGCAAACGATGCCACAGCCGCCACAGTTGTCGGGGTCGGACTCAAATTGCCACTCGTCGACGCAAGTCCCGCCCCCGAGGCCGTCATCACAGCAGAACAACCGGGGTGCATTGCAGCCCATGCCACAAGCGCTCGACGGGGTTGTGCAGATGCCATTGAGGCATCGGTCGCCTCGGGCGCAGGCAACTCCACATCCGCCACAGTTGTTCTCGTCGGTCTTGAGGGTCCAAGAGTCCACGCAACCGCCAGCGCTGTAACAACAGAGCGAATACTCGTTACACCCGCCCCACGCATCGCAGAACGTCTCCTCAACCGTACACGTTCCGTTAAAGCATTTTTCTCCAGTCCCACAGCTCGTGGTGCAGTCCCCGCACGCGTTCTCGTCGATCTTGATGTTGGTGCACACGCCGCCACACTGGGCATATTCGGGACTGGTCGGACACGCGCAGGCAAAGTTCCCTAGCGGATCTTGTTGACACCATTCGAGGCCCCCACAGACCACCCCGCAGCCACCGCAGTTTTGCGGATCGCCAGGACGAGTGCAGACTCCGTTGCAGCGGAAGGAATCCGGTCCCCAGAACTCGCAGGGAACCTCGCACAACCCTGTCATCGCATTGACTTCGTATCCAGGATAGCAGTCCGCGCAGGTGGCCCCCGCGTAACCCGAGTCGCACACGCACACGATGACTCCAGCGCTGTCGTCGCAGGTGCCGCTCGTGGCGCAAGGGTTGGCGGAAGCACAGTCGTCGTTCACGACGCAGCTCTGGTCGGCGTCGCGGTGGTAGCCCGCATCACAGCTCGTGCAGTAAGCGCCAGCGTAGCCAGCATTGCAGTTGCAGCTGACCACGCCGCCGGCGTCGTCGCAGGTGCCTGCAGCTGTGCCAGAGCACGTGTTCACCGCGCACTGACTGTCCAGGATGCAGGTGCCCGTGCCGTCGTTGTGGTAGCCCGGGTAGCAAGTGTCGCACTGGACCCCGTCGTAGCCCATGTCACAGAGGCACTCGATCACTCCTGTGCTGGCATCGCAGGTGCCATTCGAGCCGCATGGGCTGGTCCCACAGCTCTCGTTGAGGACACAGGCGTTGGCTGCGTTTCGGTGATAACCGGTGGCGCAGGTCTGGCAGTTGCTGTTGGTGTAACCCGTGTTGCAAGCGCACTGCACGACGCCGTTGGTGGCGGTACAAGTGCCGACGCCCGAACAGCTGTTGCCAGTGCACTGGAAATCGAGCGCGCAAGTGCCAGCTCCGGCGTCGTGGTAGCCCGGATAGCAGGTGCTGCAGAACTCGCCGTCGTAGCCCATGTCACAAAGGCACTCGATCACTCCTGTGCTGGCATCGCAGGTGCCATTCGAGCCGCATGGGCTGGTCCCACAGCTCTCGTTGAGGACACAGGCGTTGGCTGCGTTTCGGTGATAACCGGTGGCGCAGGTCTGGCAGTTGCTGTTGGTGTAACCCGTGTTGCAAGCGCACTGCACGACGCCGTTGGTGGCGGTACAAGTGCCGACGCCCGAACAGCTGTTGCCAGTGCACTGGAAATCGAGCGCGCAAGTGCCAGCTCCGGCGTCGTGGTAGCCCGGATAGCAGGTGCTGCAGAACTCGCCGTCGTAGCCGGTGGCGCAGACGCACGCGATGACCCCAGTCGTGTCGTCGCAGGTTCCGTGGGTGTCGCAAGGGTCGGCGGACGCACAGTCCTCGTTCGCGACGCACACCTCGAGGCCGTCACGATGGTAGCCCGCATCGCAGGCTTCGCAGTTGTCGCCCGAGTAGCCAGCGTCACAAGTACACGCAATCACGCCCGTCGAGTCGACGCAGGTCCCCGCGCCAGAGCAGGTGTTCGCCATACAGCGAGTGTCGAGAACACAGGCGCCAGCGCCATCGTCGTGATAGCCCGCGTAGCATTCGTTGCAGAGCGCTCCGGTGTAGCCGTCATCACACGCGCAAACCACGACGCCGCCTGCGTCGCTGCAGGTGCCGTGGTCGCCGCAGGGGTCGTCCGTGGCGCAGCTCTCGTCGGCGACGCAGAGGCCCTCGCCATCCACGTGATAGCCCGCGGCGCAGCCTTCGCAATTCTCGCCGCTGAAGCCCTCGTCACAAGTACAGGCGACCACACCAGCGCT
>PFUG01000284.1 GCA_002789955.1 Deltaproteobacteria bacterium CG_4_9_14_3_um_filter_63_12
CAGCGAGAAACAGGCTTTGCCTGCCCAACCGTAGCCCAAGCCTGTCACCAGACCGTCTGCGGCGACGGCACCCGCGAGGGCGACGAAGCCTGCGACGACGCCAACCTCGCCGCTGGCGACGGCTGCGATCCGTTGTGTGGTGTGGAGCCCATCTACGACTGCAGCAACGGCGTCTGCACCCCGACCTGCGGCGACGGAATCACCCTCTACCCCTTCGAGGACTGCGACGACGGCAACCTCACCAGCGGCGACGGCTGCTCCTCCCTCTGCACCCGCGAGCCGGGCTGGAGCTGCACCGACTTCAGCCTCTCTGCACCCGCGAGCATCGACGTCCCCATCGTCGTGCGCGACTTCCGAGGCTACGACGAGGTGGGCACTGGCGATGGCTTCATCAATGGGAACGGCCACCCTGACTTCCAGAGCTACGGTTGCGCCATTCCGACGACGGGGCTGGTGCAGCCCGCGCTGAGCGCGGATGGAAAGCCAGCCTTTGCCTCACTCACCGGCTCCAACGTCTGCGGACAGCAGCTCTCCAGCCAGGCGAGCTTCGAGCAGTGGTATCGCGACACCAACCAGGTCAACCACACGGTGGTGTTGACCCTCGCCCTCGGCCAGGACCTCGCCGCCGACCCGACGGGCCGGACCTACGTCTACGACTCCACCAACATCGGCGGCTTCTTCCCCATCGATGGCCTGTTCTATGGCAACACGCCTGGCAATGCCCACAACTTCTCCTTCACCACCGAGTTCCACGCCTACTTCGAATACCGCGGTGGAGAGACGCTGAACTTCAACGGCGACGACGACGTCTGGGCGTTCATCAACGGGCGCTTGGCCGTGGATCTCGGCGGCCTACACCCGCCGTCGGGCGGCTCGGTGACCTTGTCCAACACCGACGATCCCTCGTTGGGGCTCGTCTACGACCCCCGCTTCGACATCTTCGAGGGGGGCATCTACGAGATCGCCTTCTTCCACGCCGAGCGACACACCAGCGGCTCCAACTACACCCTCACCCTGGCTGGCTTCGTCAACACTGGCATCACCTTCTGCGACGCGGTCTGCGGCGACGGCTTCCTGCGCGGAACCGAGCAGTGCGACGACGGCAACCTCGACCCGGGGGACGGCTGCAGCGCGACCTGCACCCTCGAGCCGCGCCCCGACTGTGGCAACAACCAGTTGGACGCCGGCGAGGCCTGCGACGACGGCAACATCGTCGCTTCGGACGACTGCACCAACCAGTGCCAGCTCGCCCTGTGCGGCGACCACGTCGTCTGGGCAGGCTTTGAGGAGTGCGACGATGGCAACGCCGTCGACTCCGACCTGTGCACCAACGCCTGTACGCTCCCAATCTGCGGCGACGGGGTCGTCGGGCCAGGCGAGACCTGCGACGACGGCGTGAACAATGGCTCCTATGGGTCGTGCACCTGGGACTGCGCCCGACCCACGGCGCACTGCGGCGACGGCATCGTCGACACCCTGAACAACGAGCTCTGCGACGACGGCGTCAACGACGGGCTTTATGGAACCTGTAACGCAGACTGCTCCCTTGCGGCGCGCTGTGGGGACGGGCACATCGACACCGCCTACGGAGAGGGGTGCGACGACGCCAACACGACCTATGGGGATGGCTGCAACGGAGTCTGTCTGGTGGAGGTCGGCTGGCAGTGCGTCGGCGAGGCGAGCGTGTGTACGCCGATCAACTGAGGGGTGCTGTGGCGTCTTGATCCCAGGTTTCTTGTTGGGTCAGAGAGCCCAGATTCACCACGAAGGACACGAAGAGCACGAAGAGCCTTCCTTTTCTCCCCTTCTTCGTGGCCTTCGTGGCCTTCGTGGTGAAATGGAGCCCCTAAGCGCTCCGCCCCTCCAAAATGAAGGGGCCGTCCATCATTGCGATGCACTTCTCCAGGAGCTGGCGTTCACGGAAGGCGTCACGGCGAGCGGAGAGCGTGACTTCGAGGTGCGGATTAGAACGGCGCGCTTCGTGCAAACGACCCCTGGGCGACACTCGAACCCCAGGTAATGCGCGACGTCGACCTATTTGACCTCGCTCACAAAGGACACCATCAATGAGACCCCTCCTAGCCTTCCTCTTCGTGCTCGCCCTCATGCTCCCGCTCACGGCCCAAGCCGACGAGGTTCGCTCCGCTGGCAACTTCGGCCTTGGCCTGGGCGGCGGAACCGGGACGAGCGGGCTGTCCATGAAATACTTCGTCAACAACAGCAACGCTTTTCAGGGCGTGGTCGGCGTGTGGGGACTCGGGCGCGACCACGGCAGCGTGATTGGACTCAGCGCCGACTACCTGTGGGAAGGCCCTGCGCTGGCCTCTGGGAGCGTGCTCGAGCTGGGATGGAACATCGGACTCGGCGCCTTCGCAGGCACCGGTGACGCGTTCTGGCTTGGCGCGGCCGGAGTCCTCGGTTTGGAGTTCAACTTCAGACCCATCCCCATCGACATCGTCCTCGAGTACCGCCCTGGCCTGTTGATCCTCGAGCGCGTGGACGCCGACCTCATTAACTTCGGGGGCCACATCCGCTACTACTTCTAGCGCCTGAGATTTCCGTCACAGGCTGCCGCGACCATTGAACCCAAGACGCTTTTCGCTCACCCTACGACTCGACAATGCGTCAGGGGACCTCATGCGAAGCAAGCGCTCCTTCGAATCCTTAGCCCTCCTCCTGCTCCTCGCCGTCCTCGCCGGCTGCTCCGACGACGTCCGCCGCCCCCACGAATCGCTCGATGCGTCGGCGGACGTGCCGGTCGATACCGATCCGACCGGCACGGCCTGCGAAGGGCACTCGCTGAATTCGTCCGACTACGACGGCGCTTGCAGCGGCAACGTCGGATGCACGCAGCTGGGCGTCCAGTGTGGCAACTGCGCCTGCGCGATGTGCCTCGACGAGGCTTGTGTGTTGGCGCTGTGCGACGATGGCGGCACCGATGAGTGCCCCGGCTCCCCGTGGGACGATGTCGGACCGGACGCGACCGACGCCGACGTCATCGGCGACGCAGACACCCGCGACCTAGGCGACGCCGAGGTCCAGAGCGACAGCGTCGATGCCGAGACGAACGAGCCCCAAGACGTCCTCGACGAGGAAATCGCTCCCTCTTGTCAGGGAACGGCCGGCACCTCCCTGCCTTTGGGTCTTGTCGAGCTCGGCTACGACGATGGCTCGGGCGCCCTCTCGGTCGGGCAGCAGACCTGGACCCTCGTCGGGCAGACCGTCAAAGAGATGCCTATGTACGAGGCCGTGCGCTTCGAGCTCGAGCACCCCGCTCGCGTCGTCGCCTTCGCCGTGCAATGGGACGCCGTGCCCGACGGCGACGCGCCGCTGCTGGCCGGTGTCTACCCCGATTTTGGCTACAACGGCTTCGATTTCTGGCACTTCCAACCAACCTGGGAGGGCAGCCGCTGCAGCGCCGAGGTGACGCCGGGCGAGTGGACGACCTACGTGCTCGACACCCCCCTCGAGGTCGCGCAGCCGGGTCTGGTCTATGTCGGGCACCGACGCGAGCCCGCCGGGCCCGGCTGGCTCTTGGACCAGACGACGACAATCCCGGACTGCACCGATTGCTGCGCCAACTTCGACGACTGCCACTCGGCCTGGAACTTCCCCGACTGGCACGACTTCGTCGCCGACAACACCCAGTACTACTTCTGGCCCGGCTTCAGCCTCTCCATGCAGTACGACTACATGGTGCGGCTCTACGTCGAATACACCGAGGAGCAACCCCCCGAGGACAAGCTCTTCCAGGCCGCGCCGGGCGTCGCGCCCAACAACCGCATGGCCTGGGGCGACTTCGACGACGACGGTGACGACGACCTGCTGCTCAACGGCCCGAGCCTGTGGCGCAACGACGGTGGCGGCGTCTTCACCGACGTCACCGCCGACAGCGGCATCAGCAACCTCAGCGTCGCGGGCGCCGGCGTCTGGGGCGACTACGACAACGACGGCTGCCTCGACCTCTTCGTCTTCAACGAGTCCTACGACCGCTCCAGCAGCCTGCTGCACGGCGAGTGCGACGGCACGTTCACGGACGTCACGGCGATGAGCACCATCACCGACGTGCAGACCTACAACGACTGCGCCGGCGCCGGCTACGACCGCGTCCCGACCCCCGCCGCAGCCTGGTGGGACCTCGACGGCGACGGCTTCCTCGACCTCTACATGGCCAACATGCTCTGCTGGACCAACTACAGCTTCTATACCGACCTGGTCTGGCGCAATAACGGCGACGGGACTTTCTCCAACTGGACGGGGCTCAACGGCTTCCGGGGCTTCGCCGACGAGGCCTTGCCAGGCCGCGGCGCCAACCCCGTCGACTATGACCAAGACGGCGACGTCGACCTCTTCGTCAACAACTACACGCTCAAACCCAACCTCTTCTACGACAACAACGGCGACGGCACCGTCCTCGAGCGCGGCGTCCCCTCGCAGCTCGACGGCATCTCGAGCTGGGTCTTCGACACCTTCCACTTCGGACACAGCATCGGCACCGCCTGGGGCGACCTCGACAACGACGGCGACTTCGACGTCGTCGAGGCCAACCTCGCCCACCCGCGCTTCTTCAATTTTTCCGACAAGACCCGCATCATGCTCAACCAGGGCGACGGGACCTTTGCCGACAACCAAGGCGACTGGTCCTTCCCCGCCGGGGACTCGGGCCTGCGCTATCAAGAGACCCACTCGGTCCCGGTCCTGGCCGACTTCGACCAGGACGGCAACCTCGATTTGTCCATCTCCGCCGTCTACGTGGGCCGCCCCACCGACTTCTACTGGGGCCGCGGCGACGGCACCTTCGCGCTGGACGCCTACCACGCCGGAATCACCGTCGAGAACGGCTGGGGCATGGCCACCGCCGACTACGACCTCGACGGCGACCTCGACTTGGCCGCCCAGGGCGTCCTCTTCGAGAACACCCTGAGCGACGCCGACAAGGGCCACTGGCTGCAGCTGCGCGCCGTCGGCAACGTCATCAGCAACCGCGCCGCCATCGGCGCCACGGTGCGCGCCTACGCCGGCGCTCGGACCTTCGTGCGCTACGTCGACGGCGGCGGCGGCCAAGGCTGCCAAAACTCGCAGACGGTCCACTTCGGGCTCGGCGACGTCGCCTCGCTCGAGCGCGTCGAGGTCGACTATCCGGGGGCAGGGACCGTCGTCTATCCAGGTCCCCTCGCGGTCGACCGCCGGATGAAGGTTTTTGAAGACGGGACGGTGGAGCCATGAGTGAAAGGCCCTCACCCCTTCCCTTCCCCTCTCCCACTTCGTGGGCGAGGGGGGCTTGCGTAGCTGTAGGGAGACTTGTGGCGTCGCTCAATGGTGGGTGCGTCCTCGAGTCTTCTGACCTCCGATCCCACCGCAAACCCTACCCTGTCCGCAGACGTCGGACTCCCCTCGCCCGCGAAGTGCGAGAGGGGCCGGGGGTGA
>PFUG01000609.1:0-68072 GCA_002789955.1 Deltaproteobacteria bacterium CG_4_9_14_3_um_filter_63_12
GTCGGGTCGGAGCTCGTGGCCTCGATGGGGATGGAGCCCAATAGGCGCTTGAAGTCTCTATTCGAGGCGGTGACGTAGAGTCCGCAGCTGGCCCCGGTCTTGAGGACCAGACCTGGCTCTCCGAAGCCGTCGTACTCGAGGCCTTGAGTGGCGTCTCGGTAGGCGGTCTTGGCCATCGTCGAAAGAATGAAGCTCGGGGTGTCGGCGGCGAGCTCGACGGTGTCAAAGAGCTCGCCGCTTCGCCAGACCTCCAGATCGGTGCGACCTGGTTTCAGGACTTGAATGAAGGCACGGCCAGGGCCAGCCCCCTCTGCGCCGTCGGGGATGAAGGCGAACTGCATCACGTCGGGATGGGTGCTCTTGAGCGTCACGTCGGTCAACTCGTCGTTGGTCTCGTCAGCCCGCAGCGTCAGGGAGGCGACGGCCCCTACCGCCCAGACGCGGCCGTTCCCCGCGGACAAATCGCTGAGCCGCCCGAGGTCGAAGTCGTAATCGACGTTGCCCTTCTCGCCGACGGTGGAACAGCCCCCTCCCCCATCCCCAACGCTGAGATTGAAACAGCCCGGCGTGATGAGAGAGATGAAAAGCAGGAGACAGCCGCACCGGAGGCGGCCTGGACTCAGAAAGCTACGGAGCATCTCGCATCCTTGGTCAAACGGCTCGAAGGATGGGGACTGGTCGTCCCCGTCCTTTTCAGGTGGGTTGCCATGGCAGCCATCTTAGACGCTGCGCGTCATCCAAGAAGTGAGAAAAGCTTTGAGACAGGCCCAGGGCAACGCCCTGGGCATCGGCCCCTCGGGGGCCGAACAATTCCCAGCCCAAGGCGAAGCCTTGGGCGAACAGCGTCGGCTTCCGAGAGCCGATTTTCATGGCAGTCATCTGAGACGCTGCGCGTCACCCAAGAGGTGAGAAAACAAAGAACCCGACTCACCGTTGCCACGATGAACTCACGACGAGACAGCTCCTTACCTCAAACCCTCTGCGCCTCCGCGCCTTTGCGCCTCTGCGCTAAGATCGAAGCAATATCAACAACATGCCAATCGAGCCCGGCGATTTTCATGGCAGAGAACACCGTATGCCAGCTCACGTGGGGACCTGTCATCCAGGGCGGCCGCTGGCTGCCCCTACTCGACAACGCCCAGGGGCACCTCGATCAGCAGGGACTCCCCTCGGTCGACCTCGATAGGGACCACGGCGCGGGAGCGCAGCGTATCGGCTCCCCCATACCCCAAGACCTCGAGGACATAGGACCCGGCGGGCAGGGGCTCGATTTGGCCGAGGCCCTCGCTGCACGAGAACTGCGACGAGGAGATGTAGTAGTACTCGGCGTCGAACACGGCGACTTCGATCAGGTCGACGTTGTTCTGGTTGCAGAGGCGTCCGTTATCGAAGAACCACTCGAGCTCGACGGTGGCCGGGCGCGCGGCGAGCCTTACGGTGCCGATGTGCACCTTCTCGTTCTCGTTGATGCGGACGTTGCCGATGTTGCCTTCGAAGGTGCGCAGCCCGACCGCGTTCATGCCCATGACGACGACGTCGTAGCGACCTGGCTTGACCTCGGGGACATAGGCGCTGCCCATCTGACAGTCGAACGTAAAGCGCTCCTGGACCTCTCCTTTCTGAGTGAGCTGCACCTCGACGTCGCGGATGCCTGCGTCCGTGCAGCTGGCGGCGGGTCCGGTGGTCCATTGCAGCTCGAAGGCTCCGGGCTGAAGAGCGAGATCGTCGCCGCACGCGGCGCTGAGCGAGAAAGTGAGGAGCAGCAGCAGGAACAATCTGTGATTCATGACCCATCCTCCGCTCGGTTTGCGGCCGAGAAGCTGTTTGCGTCCACCGCTGAGCGTGTGAAACCTAAGCAGTTGGCTGCCGCGACGGGCATCGGGGCCAGATTGGCCGATGTCCGCGGGCCAAACCCGACGACATGGAGGAGAGCATCCCACATCGCCCACAGAGGGCAATTTGTAGGGGTCGCCCCTACCCTGTGCGACCTGTACTCCCTTTCGCACACCTACAGATTTTCACCGCGGATGGCCGTGCATGTAGGCTGAGCTCGTGCACCGTGCGGGTTTGCCGAGCGGACGACCGGTGCTCGAGGACCAAAGCTGGCAAGGAGGCTGAGCAAATGGCACGCGAATACTTCTCCGGTTTTATGGTGTGCCTCTTGGCGGGCCTGAGCTCTTTGTTGTTGGGCTGCGGAGTGTTCGGCGAGGCCGGTCGGGCCCACGTGTTCCCCTCGAGCCTACTGAACGCGGACTTCAGCTCGAGCGCGATTTCGGTCTCGTCCTACGCGCCCTGGGGATTGCCCGAGCGCTCCCTGCCGAGCGCCGAGGTCGCAGCGGAGCCCACGCCAGCCAAAGAGCCAGAGGTGCGGCGCAGCGAAACTTCGAAGCCAGAGCCCATTGTTGGCGAGCTGCACGCCGAGGATTTTGACGAATCCGCAGGCGTCGCCTATGTCGTCGCGGTCTACGACGTGAACGGCGTGGATTTGCGAGAGAACGGTGGCACGACACCGAGCATCGTCGACCTCTACCAGCTCGCCTACCGACGTGGCGTCCTCTACCACTCCAACGCTCCGGCCGTCGGCGACCTCGTGTTCTTCCACAACACCTTCGACCGCAACCACGACGGGCGCAGCAACGATTGGTATACCTCGGTCGGAGTCGTGGAATCGGCCGGCAGTGACGGCACCGTCTCGGCCCTGATGTTCGTCGGCGAAGGCGTTCGACAGGTGCGTCTGAACTTGGGAAAACCCGACTCGGCGAAGGGCACAGCCAACACCGTGCTGCGGGCGGCGGACCAGCCTCTCGCCTCCGGCGAGGCGGGAACGGGGGGGCAGCTCTTTGCTGGCTACGCAAACCTTCTCGGCGAGGTCGAGCAGGTCGTGGTCATCGACAACTGGAAGCCCGGCATGCGAGCGAGCCGATAAGCTGAGGCCCTTTATTCTTGCCACACAAGAGCCTAGTGTAACGCTTCACATGTGTCCGTGCTTATGAGCGTGGCCTTTCAGGGAAGCAGGGCTCTGCCCTGACCCGCCGGGGGACTTTGTCCCCCGGACCCCCAATGACTTTCTTTTTTCTGTAATCAACAACATGCCGGTATTTTTGAAGAATTCCTGAGGATTGGGGGGCGCTCCTTGCAGTCAATAAACATGGAGAGTCATGACGGTTTACACTAGCGAGGGCTAATCGCCGGCCATCTCACGGCTGCGGCGAGCGGCAGCCCGAATGGTCTCGGAGACGGCCGAACGCAGCCCTGCTTTCTCGGCGGCGAGCACCCCCGCGATGGTGGTGCCGTTTGGGGACGTGACGCGATCCTTGAGCAGCGCCGGGTGAAGGTCTGCCAGCAAGCGACTGGTTCCTCGCACGGTCATGCGCGCCAAATGCAGCGCCAGCTCGCGCGAGAGGCCTTCGGCAACCCCAGCGTCGGCCATGGCCTCGACGAACATCGCGACAAAAGCGGGCCCGCTGCCTGACATGGCCGTGACCGCGTGCATCAGCCCCTCATCGCGAACCTCTACGACCTCGCCGACCGACTCGAAGAGCGCGACGACCCGAGCCCACTCGTCGCCGCTGAGGCGACCATCGTTCAGCAGCGCGGAGATGCCCTCCCCTACCAACGCAGGGGTGTTGGGCATCACGCGCACGATCTTGTGAGGTGCTGCATCGGCATGCAGAGCGCTCAGGCCAAGACCAGCGGCGATGGAGACCACCACAGTTGGGGGAACATCGCAGAGCGCTCTCAAACAGGGCAGGATCTGGCCCGGCTTGACGGCGAGCAGCACCACATCGACGTCGGTCGCGGCGGCCTCGGCGCTGGCGCTCACTTCGATCACGTCGGCGCGAGCGTGTCCTTCTGCAAACGCGAGGAGCGAGGCCGTGGCCGTCTCGTTCGCGTCGAAGAGCTGGAGCCGTGAGAGCAACTCCGTGCCGAGCAGCCCTTGCACGATCGCTCCGCCCATTTTGCCACAGCCGATCACGCCCAGTCGCAATTTCATCTCATCCCCCTTTCTCTGGCGCCGAAGAGCGCGGTGCCGACTCTGATGTGGGTCGCTCCCTCCTCGATGGCCACCTCGAAATCGCCGCTCATGCCCATGGACAGGATGTCCAAGCGGCGAGAGGGCGTCCGCTCAGCATTGAGCGCCTCGAGCAAGGCCGCAAGCGTCCTGAAGTTGGCTCTCTGCAAGGCGGTGTCGTGAGTGGGTTCGGGGATTGCCATGAGCCCTCGAAGCTTGAGGCGCGCCTCAGCGTCGATGGCGTCGAGCAAGACGCGCAAAGCCTCGACCGAGGTGCCCGCCTTGGTGAGCTCGGCGGACAGGTTGAGCTCCGCCAAGACGTCCAAGACGTCTTCCGTCTCTCGTTTGGCGGCCAGCGCGACCGCGAGCTTCGGTCGGTCGACGCTGTGCACACAGGCGACAGGACCAGTGGCGACGAGCTTGGCCTTGTTGGTTTGGAGCGCGCCGATGACATGCCACTCGATGTCGGCGGGGAGCGCTTTGGCCTTCTCCAGCCACTCCTGCACATAGTTCTCGCCGAAGACGCGCAAGCCCAGGGCGTACGCTTCTGCGACGGCCTCGACCGGCTGCCCCTTGCTGACGGCGATGAGGGTGATCGCTTCGCGCGGCCGTCCGGCGCGTGCGCAAGCTTCGCGGATTCTGCGCTCGACCTCGTCGAGTCTGCTGGTCATGCTCTCGAACTTCATGAGTCTCCGTGGCCTATCGCCAAGACGCTCAGGGGAAATCCTGGGCCGCGAACGGGAAGGCCGAGATGGCTCCCATCTTCTTGAGCAGATCGATGGTGTCGCTGAGCGGCAAGCCCACGACGTTGCTGTAGGAGCCAACGATCTGGGTGACCAGGGCGCCAGCTAGGCCCTGAATCCCGTAGGCCCCTGCTTTGTCAAGTGGCTCTCCTGTGGAGATGTAACGCGCGATGGTCTGCTCGCTCAACTTGCTGAAGGTCACGCGGGTCTTGATGGCGACCGAGTCGTGGAGGTTGGTGCGTCGGTCGAGCACGGTGACGCCGGAGTAGACCGTATGGGTGCGCCCGCTCAATTTTCTGAGCATGACCACGGCCTCATTGGCATCGAAGGGCTTCCCCAGCTGCTCGCTGCGAATAACGACGACGGTGTCGGCGGCGATGACAAAGGGGTTTTGGTGTCCAGTCGCAAACTCATCGCGCAGCCAGCGGCTGCGTCGGGCTGCGTCGGCACACTTGAGCAAACTGAGTCGCACGACGGCGCGGTCAGGTCCCTCCTCTCGATTGAGGGTTTCGTCGACGTCGACAGGGACGATGACGGGCAAGAATCCCAGACCTTCCAGAGCCTCCTTGCGCCGCGGCGAAGCGCTCGCCAAGCAAATCCGCCTCGGGTCGAAGAGTGGCTGTTTTCCCTTGTCGGTCATGTGATCTGCTCGGCGCAGGGCCGCTACTGTGGTGCATGGATCCCGCTGCTGCCAGGTGAACACCTGAGCGCTGGGGCCCGCCTCTGGTAGCTCAAATCCCTGCAGAGTCAAGCCACCTGTGTGTTCTTCGTGTGCCGGGACGGGAACCCCTTGTGTGCGTGGACTTTCCGCTTGCGGTCTTGCGCAAGACGCCATTTTTCCATCCGACTTCCTTGACACGCGAACATCTGTTCAGTATCTACAGTGCAGAGGTATGAGTTTGCCACTTTTGGCGGCGTGCTAGGTCACGGAACGAGTGGGAGGCATGGGATGAAGGAACTAACGGATAAGCAGCAGAAGGTGCTGGATTTCATCGTCCAACGAATCGACGTTGAAGGCTACCCTCCGACTCTTCGCGAGATCGGCGAGTACATGGGGATCGCCTCGACAAACGGCGTGAACGACCATCTGCGAGCTTTGGAGCGCAAGGGAGTGCTGTTGCGGGGAGCCTCGAAGAGCCGCGCCTTACGTCCGATGAACCAAGTGAAGAAGGACGAGGTTGTCAATGGCGAGACGCTGCGGATCCCATTGTTGGGGCGAATCGCGGCGGGGCAGCCGATCACGGCTTTTGAGGACTACGAAGACCAGCTCATGATCGACGCCAGCCTGTTCACTGCTGGTGCCGACATCTTTGCCTTGAAGGTGCGCGGCGAGAGCATGATCGGGGACGGCATCCTCGACGGAGACGTCATCTTCGTGCGTGCCCAGCAGCAGCCGCGTCGTGGCGACATCGTCGCGGCTTTGATTGAGGAGGAGGCGACGGTCAAGCGCTACTACCCCAGCGCCGACCAGATCGTTTTCGAGCCTTCGAACCCTGCGATGGAGCCCATTGTCGTGAAACGTCGGGATTTCCGCGAGACGCAGATCCTCGGTGTGGTGGTCGGAGTCTTCCGACAGATCCGCTAGTGTAAACCGTCATGACTCTCCATGTTTATTGACTGCAAGGAGCGCCCCCCAATCCTCAGGAATTCTTCAAAAATACCGGCATGTTGTTGATTACAGAAAAAAGAAAGTCATTGGGGGTCCGGGGGACAAAGTCCCCCGGCGGGTCAGGGCAGAGCCCTGCTTCCCTGAAAGGCCACGCTCATAAGCACGGACACATGTGAAGCGTTACACTAGCTCTCTTTCAGCGTTCTCGACGGCTTTGCGGTGGTCCGTGTCGGGATCAGGGACGGGAGCGTGAGTGTGGCCAATCCTCTCACTTTTCGCTCCCTCTCCGCGAAAAGAAAGTCGTGGAAGCCGTCTCGAGTGTCCGTTGACAGTCCATGATCACCGCTCTATATGTTACGTGCCTTTGAGCGCCAGAAAACACGCGTGCGGGCAAGGATTTCTCAATCAGACCCGCGACCCTTTGTCGCGATCCAGTCTCCATCCCCGTCGCTTTCGCGAGCGGGATTCGACGTTGAGAGCCGATGTACGAGCAATACTATCCAATCGCTCTGGTCTTTGGCTTTGCAGGTGCGCTGGTCACCTTCATCGTGTTGTTGTCGACCTTTGTCGGCCCCACGAAGGTAAATCGAGGCAAGTACAAGACCTTCGAATGTGGTTCAGACCCAGTTCATGACGTGCGACAGCGCTTCAGCGTCAAGTTCTACGTGGTCGCTATCATCTTCATTCTATTCGACATAGAGACCGTCTTTCTCTACCCGTGGGCCGTGCTCTACAAAGAGTTCTCCATGGCTGGGCTGGCGGCGATGATGTTCGTCGAGATGCTGCTCTTTCTCTTGGTGCTCGGCGTAGGGCTCGTCTACGTTTGGAAGCGGGGTGCGCTAGAATGGGACTAGAAACCAAGTTGCCCAATGTGGTCACGACCAAGCTCGCGACGGCGGTCAACTGGGCAAGGAAATACTCGCTGTTCCAGTATCCATACATCACTGCATGTTGCGGCATGGAGTACATGTCCGTGGCGTGCTCGCGCTATGACATCGCTCGGTTCGGCGCGGAGATTCCCCGGTTCAGCCCACGCCAAGCAGACCTGCTCCTGGTCGTAGGGACAGTGGGGCACAAGCTCGCACCGTTTCTGCGCCGGGTCTATGAGCAGATGGCAGAACCCAAGTGGGTGGTCGCCTTCGGCGCTTGCGCATCGACGGGCGGATTCTACGACAATTACGCGGTAGTCCAGGGGATCGACAAGATCATCCCAGTCGACGCCTACATCCCAGGGTGCCCTCCTCGTCCGGAACAAGTCCTCGATGCCCTCATGGCGTTGCAGGAGAAGATCGCGAAGGAGCCTTGGGAGAAATACGATTTCGAGGCGAAGCTAGAAGAGAAGCGACGCCAGCAGGGCTAAAGATCGCTTCGTCGAACGCCGGCCAGCGGGTTGCCTGACATCGACGAGCGAAGAATACAGGAGCACCCATGAGCAAAAAAGCGCTCAACAGGGTCAAGAAGCAGTTCAAGAAACAGCTGATCGACACGCACAGCCAGTGCGGAGACGAGACGATTATCGTCGGCAGAGAGTCTCTTCACGAGGTGGTTGCATTCCTCAAGACCGACGCCGAGACGAGCTTCGACATGCTCTCTGACGTGACCGCTGTCGACTGGCTTGGTGTGCGCGACGACTATCGGTTCGAGGTCGTTTACCACTTCCTGAGCCTCTCTTTGCGCCAGCGCATGCGAGTCAAGGTGCCCCTCACCGACGCAGACCCCACCATCGACTCGATCAGCGATCTCTACCACTCGGCAAACTGGGCCGAGCGCGAAGTGTTCGACATGTACGGGATCCGCTTCAACGGCCACCCCGACCCTCGGCGCATGCTGCTTTACGAAGAGTTCGAAGGGCATCCGTTGCGCAAAGACTACTCGATCCTGGCCTCGCAGCCACGCATCGACTTGCTCGACGTCGAGCGTCCGACAACCAATCTCTACCAGCCGAATTACGGTGAGTACGGCCTGGCAAAGGAGGTCCACTGATGGCAGCTGACGTCGCGGGGATCCTCGAGATCGACCAGGATCTTCATACCGAGGCCATGTTGCTCAACATGGGTCCTTCCCATCCCGCAACCCATGGGACGGTTCGCTTCGTCCTGACCCTCGACGGGGAATCGATTCTCAAATGTGACACCGAGATAGGCTACCTGCACCGCGGCTTCGAGAAGATGTGTGAGAGTTCGACCTGGACTCAGGTCTTCCCCTTCACGGATCGACTCAACTACGTGTCGCCGCTGATCAACAATTTCGGTTACGCCATGACCGTCGAGAAGTTGTTGGGCCTGAAGGTGCCCATCCGCACCGAGTACATCCGGACGATCCTCTCTGAGATGAGCCGGATGAGCGACTATTTGACCTGCCTCGCTGCGGGTGCTCTCGAGCTCGGAGGCTTCACCGCGTTTCTGTATGCGGTCGAGGGTCGCGAGTTCCTGTGGGACCTCATCGAGGAGGTCACCGGCCAGCGAATGATGACGAACTACGGGCGCATTGGCGGCCTGAAGGACGACCTCACCGACGGCTTCGCGGAGAAGTGGAAGGCCCTTGCTCCGCACCTTCGCTACCTCGTAGATGCCGTCCACAAGCTGTTGACCCGCAACCGGATCTTTATCGACCGAATGGAAGGGACCGGGATCATCTCGCAGGCGGAGGCCATTAGCTATGGCTTCACGGGGCCCTGTCTGCGCTCGACCGGTGTAGAGTACGACGTTCGCAAGGCTTTCCCTTACCACGCCTACGACAAAGTCGACTTCGATCTCGTGGTCGGGTCCGCCGGCGACAACTACGACCGGTACCTCGTACGTATGGAAGAGATCATTCAGTCGATGCGCATCATCGACCAGTGCCTCGACCAGATGGAGCCAGGCCCCATCAACTGCGACGACCCACGCGTGCTGTTGCCACCCAAAAGCTCGGTCTATAACTCGATCGAGGGCATGATCAACCACTTCAAGCTGATCTTCGAAGGCATCCAGGTTCCGGCCGGCGAAGTGTACGGCTACGTCGAGGGCGGAAACGGCGAGCTCGGCTACTACATCGTCTCGAACGGCTCTGGCCGTCCCTGGAAAATCAAGGTGCGGCCGCCGTGCTTCTACCTCATGGGTGGCATGGCCAAGATGGTCGAAGGCGCCATGCTCGCCGATATCATCCCCACGTTTGACACCATCAACCTCATCGGTGGCGAGATCGATCGCTGAGCGGTCACGCTTTACCTCCGTCCTTTTTGGACGGCCATTAGGTGATTGAGAGAAGTCGATGCCCAAGCTGACCATCAATGGAAAGACCGTTACCTGCGACGCGGGGACTCCCCTCATCGAGGCGGCCAAGCAGGTAGGCGAGCACATCCCGTATTTCTGCTACCACCCGTCTCTGACCCGGCCAGCGTCTTGTCGCATGTGCCTCGTCGAAGTGGAGAAAGCCCCCAAACTCATGCCCGCGTGCTACACGACGGTCGCCGAAGGCATGGTCGTCCTGACCAAGAGCGACAAGGTCATCCGTGCCAGAAAGGCGGTGCTGGAATTTCTCCTGCTCAACCACCCCGTCGATTGCCCAATCTGCGATCAGGCTGGCGAGTGCACTCTGCAGAACCTGTACTTCGAGTACTCCGCGCAGGAGAGCCGCCTCAAGACGCGCAAGGTCAACAAGGTCAAGGCCTTTCCCATCGGTCCAGAGGTCGTCTACGACGGCGAGCGCTGTGTGCTCTGCACGCGCTGCGTCCGCTTCTGCGAACAGATCACCAAGACTAACGAGCTGACGACCACTCAGCGCGCAGACATGACCGAGATCCGCCCCTTCCCTGGCCGGGAGCTCGACAACGACTACTCCCAGTGTACGGTCGATCTCTGTCCAGTTGGCGCTCTGACGAGCCGTAACTTCCGGTTCAAGTGCCGGGTTTGGTATCTCGACACGACCGAGAGCATCTGCACGGGCTGTGCCCGCGGCTGCAGCACTTACCTCGAGCATTTCCGTGGTGAGGTGCAGCGGTTCCGTCCGCGGACCAACCCGGAGATCAACAGCTACTGGATGTGTGACCACGGTCGTCGCCTCTATCGCGAGCCTCACGAGGACCGACTCCTCAACCCCTTCATCAAGGGCGTGGGAGCGGTGCCGAGAAACAAGGGGCTGGCCGAAGCGGTCAAACGACTGAAGGCTTTCA
The DNA here is from genome assembly GCA_002789955.1 of Deltaproteobacteria bacterium CG_4_9_14_3_um_filter_63_12. Lineage (GTDB taxonomy): Bacteria > Myxococcota_A > Bradymonadia > UBA4248 > UM-FILTER-63-12 > UM-FILTER-63-12. Next base: position 10,518 of record PFUG01000609.1, read on the forward strand.
GGGACGCAGGCCGAGCGAACAAGCTGGCGGTGGTGCTCTCTCCGCAAGGAAGCAACGAGGGCCTCTTCTCCCTTATCCGCTTCGCTTTGAAGTACGGCGTCGAGCGCTTCTACATGAACGGTAAGCCCGACACCGCCTTCACGCTGCGAAACGAGCCCGACAAGGTCGCGGATGACTTCCTCATCGTGGCCGACAAGAACCCGAACACCACTGGGTTGCGGCGCCTCGCCGAGGCTTTTGGCATCACGGTCCTTTCCGCGGCTTCGCTCGCTGCCGACCTAGAGTCGAAGAAGGTCGATAGCGCCTTTATTCTGGGCGCAAATTTCCCCTTGGACTTGGACAAGAAGTCCAAGCTCTGGCAGAAGCTCGAGGACGCAGACCTGGTCATCTTCCTCGGTCAGCGCGCCACGCCTTTCACCACGCTCGCTCACGTCTCCCTTCCCTCGTGTTCCTTCGCGGAGAAGCAGGGCTCGTACATCAACATCGACGGCATTCGTCAGGTCGCCAAGGCCGCCTTTGAACCGCACGGCTTGAGCCAACCGGATTGGAAGTGGATCGAGCGCCTCTCGCTCCGCCTGCAGCTCGGCTGGGAGTACGAGAACTTCGAGGACCTCGAGGCCGCCGCAAACGCAAAACTTGCCGCTCCACCAGCCAAAGAGCTTGAGGAAGACAAGAACGCACCAGCCCAAACCTAATTCTTTGTCAGGGGCGCTTGCGCGGGGCCCCTACGCCGCTTGACCAAGCGGGGCGTTCACTTATAGAAGTGCACACGAGGTCGTCGCTCGAGTCCGAGTCGCATCCCATCCGTCGCTGATAGAGGAGCATTCACGACATGCTCGCCGATACCGTCATCATCCTTGTGAAGATTCTGGTCATCCTACTCGGCATCGCCCTCACGGCCGGAGCCTTGCTGACGTTCGTCGAACGCAAGCAATCGGCGTGGATCCAGAATCGCGTTGGACCAAACCGCGCCAACATCTTCGGCCACATCCGTGGCGACAAGTTCAAAGACTCGATCAAGCTTGGGGGTCTCCTGCACCTCGCCGCCGACGGCCTGAAGATGCTCCTCAAAGAAGACATCATCCCCAAAGGCGCCAATCGTGTCCTGCACACCGCTGCGCCGGCGATCGTGCTCTTTCCCGTCCTCGTCGGCTTCGCCATCATTCCCTGGGCAGACCACTGGTGTGCAGGTGGCCTCACGCTCCTCGTCAACCACCGAGACGTCTGCCTGAGCGAATCGCACAACCTCTTCTCCATCGCCGACCTCGACGTTGGCTTCCTCTTCGTCTTTGCCATCGCCTCTCTGAGCGTCTACGGCGGCGCCATCGCTGGCTGGAGTTCCAACAACAAGTTCAGCTTCTTCGGCGGCCTTCGCGCCAGCTCACAGATGGTCAGCTACGAAGTCCCCATGGGTTTGAGCGTGCTCGGGATCGTCATGATCTTCGGCACCCTGAATCTCAACGAGATCGTCCGCGCCCAGGGAGACCTGCTCTTCGGTGTGCTGCCAGCTTGGGGCATCTTCGTTCAACCGCTGGGATTCATCATCTTCCTCACCGCGATGATTGCCGAAAACAAGCGCGCCCCCTTCGACTGCCCCGAGGGCGAGTCGGAGATCGTGTCCGGGTATATGACCGAGTACTCCGGACTGAAGTTCGGCATCCTCCAGCTCTCTGAGTTCATCGCCGTCATCTTCATTGCTTCCATCGTCTCCGTTCTCTTCCTTGGCGGCTGGCAGGTCCCGTACCTCTACGGCGACGGCTTCCATATGCCGCACAGCGCGTTCTTCCCGCTCTTTGCGCTTCTCTTCTTCGTGGTGGGCGGCTACCTCATCGCCGTTGGAGTGCGCCGAGAGCAGATGCTGCAGAAAATTGCTGGAGGCCTTCTCGTGGTCCTCGGCTTGGTCTATGCGGTGATGAGCACGACCCAAGCCAACGGTGTACAACACCTCCCCTACGAGGGTGTGGTGCTGCTCCGGCTCGGAACCATGTTCGCAAAGGTTATCTTCATGGTCTGGTTGCAGCTGATGATCCGTTGGACCGTGCCCAGGTTCCGGTATGACCAAATCATGCAGCTTGGCTGGAAGATCATGCTCCCCGCTGCATTGGTCAACCTCCTTATCACCGCGATCATCCTGATCCCCCTGTTCAGCTGACGACGAGGTCTTCGATGCCCAAGGTGGTTACAAGAGAACCGATGAGCGTGCTGGAGCGATCCTTCGTTCCGGAGATCATTCGGGGACTGAGCACTACGATCAAGCACTTCTTCCACGCCGCCTCGGGGCAGAACTACCACGAGAAGCAGCACCTGTGGTTCCTCAACAAGGGAAACGTCACCTACAACTATCCTGAGGATGTTAGGACGTACCCCAAGCGATACCGCGGTCAGCATCGGCTGATGCTGCGCGAAGACGGCAACGTCCGTTGTGTCGCCTGCATGTGTTGCTCGACCATCTGCCCAGCCAACTGCATCCACATCACTGCGGCGGAGAGCGACGACCCCTCGGTCGAGAAATATCCCGCCTCGTTCGTGATCGACGAGCTCAGGTGCATCTTCTGTGGCTTCTGTGTCGAGGCTTGCCCCTGTGATGCGATCCGCATGGATACCGGCCTCCATGTGCAACCCTTCCTTGACCGCAATAACGCCTACTACGGAAGAGACCTCTTGATGGAGCTCGGTGAGTTGAGCGTTGCGATCCAGGGCGGAGACAAGAGCTGAGTCGGTCTCCCGGCAGCTCTCCGACATCATCCAAAACGATGAACGCACCCGACTCCGCTCGCCAAGCCGCCCCAACCTCCAGACGGCGCCGCGCCCAGAGCGTTGAAGTCTGGGTTGGTGCCGGCCTAGCGGTGCTGCTGCTGCTGTTGGTGCCGCTCTCCATCTATCTTCAAGACTCGGTGCGCAGCGCTCTGACTCCGGCCGCCGATTGGCAGGCGGCCGCTGCAGCGGTCAGGGCAGAGTACCAACCAGACGACGTGATTCGGGTTATCCCCATCTGGTCTGACGACGTCCGTGTCTTCCTCGATGGGGCTCAGTTCGACCTCTCACCCGAACCGCGGACCGATACTCTCGACAGGTACAAGAGAATCTGGCTCGTCGCCGGGCTGGGAAGAGGCGAGGAGGCCGTCAAGGCGATCCCCGAGCGCTACACGCTCGTCGAGCAGCAGTCCTTTGGAAACGTCGTTGTTGCGCGTTTCGATGTCCCGCCCACCGCCAAGCCCAAGTACGACTTTCTGGAGCATGTCGCGGACGCAGAGGTGTCTCGCCTCGCGCCGTCAAAGCCCGCTGAGCCTTGCACGCTCTGGCGCAAAGACGCATGGCATTGCGGGCGCTTCGACAAGCACCTTAACGTCGGCGTCAGGGTGCGAGACATGAACAACGAGGCGCGCACCTGCATCTACGCTCCTCCTGTCCCAGAATACGCCTGGCTGGAGATTGAGTTCGACGACGTACCCATTGATGCCACACTGATTGGCCGAGTGGGAATGGACAACAAGGCGCTGCGCTCGACCCGCGGCAGCGTGACCGAGTTCGAGCTGCTCGTGGACGGTGCCCCCTTGATGCACCTCAACCTCTTGCCCCGAGATCCAGAGTTCAAGGAGTTCTCCGTCGACACAAGCACGCTCGCCGGAAAAGCCGGAAAGGTGACCTTCAGAGTCCGCGCCAAGGACTTCTTCGATCGATTCCTCTGCTTCACGGCGCAGGTCCCGTCACCATGACTCGCCCGCGCTGGGCTAATTCCGAGGTGGATTGGGTGCAGTCTGCGGCGCTGGCGCTGTTGCTGGTCTTTGCGCTCGCAGCTGGCCTAGGTCTCGGCAACGATTGGCTCTGGGGACATAACGGCTACAACGGCGCCGCGTTCAGCCAAGCGGCCAGAAATACCCTGCGCTTCGCCGAAATCGGCCAGGCCCAATACTGGACTGCTCCGACCCCGCCCCCCAGTGAGATCATCTACGCTCACCACCCACTCCTCCTGCATCTGCACGTCGCGGTGATGTTCGTCCTCTTTGGAGAACATGAGTGGGCGGCCCGACTGGTGCCAGCCATCTACAGCGTCTTGAGCGCTGCGATGCTGTACTTTCTCGTTCGCCGTTTGTGGGGAAGTCGGGTCGCCGTCGTGTCGCTCTTCGTCTTCGTGTGCCTGCCCATCGACCTCATCTACGCCAACATGGTGGACCATGAGCAGGGCTCGATCTTCTGGTCCCTCGTCATGCTTCACCACTATCTGCGGCTTCGCGAGACCGGAGCACGCCGAAACCTGTGGGGATTGTTGGCGGCGACGTTCATGGCTTGCCAGTTCGATTGGCCCCCCTACTACATCGCGTTCTTCCTCTTCCTGCACGCCCTCGTGGGTGGGCTGCGCAGACACCCAGTCAAACTCCGGCAGACCGCGGAGTTCAGCTTCCTTGTCGTCTTCGGGGCCTTTGTCTTGGTCAACTTCTTTGGCTATTTCCTGTGGATCTTCCTAAAGATGGGGTCCCTCCGAAACATGGTGGACTCCTTCGTATCGAGAAGCGCTTCGCCGGACGACATCTGGTCTCAAACCCTGACCAGACTGCCGGACATGTTTCCGGCTTTGGTGCTCAGCCTCGCCGCTTTCTGGCTCATCTCATTCTTGGTTCGTTTGGGCCGTGGGCAGTCGCAAATGAGAGACCTCCTCCCCCTCTCATACTTCCTGGCGCAGACCGTTCATCAAGCGGTGTTCAAGGAAGCCGGCTACCTTCACGTCTACTGGTTCTATCACGCCGCGCCTTTCGTCTCGGTGGCTTCGGGCATCGCGCTCGTCGCCAGCGCCAGATTCGTCACCAACTTCCGCGCTTTTGACGACTCCGCGTCGCCCTCGGGGGTGCGCCGACTCCTTGTGGCGGCGGCGCTCGGTGCCATCCTGCTCTCGTTGTTTGTCGCTGGCGTTCGCGGGATGGCGTGGGCGCGCCCTTTGGAGGGTTCGCCCTACGCTCACAAGGGGCAACAGAACCAAGACCTGGTCTACGTCGCACGATGGCTGGGCGAGCACACTGCTCGGGATCAGGCCATCCTCTTCCATGAGTCGCTTCCAGTGCGCATCGAGGTCGTGTGGTACTTCGACCGGGTGCACGCCTTGGTCCCTGACCTCGACCTCGACGAGCTGCCGGCGGTCATCGGCCCCTGCGAGCCCGCGTATTACGTGCTCGACATCGCCGAAGCCCCGCCTGAGGCCTATCAAGGCTTTCTTCGAGAAGGACGGCCCGCGACGCTGATGAATGGTCACATCCTCGCGATCAACCTCAGCACGCTCAGCGACACCCAGGCCCTGAACGAGTCTCTCGAGCTCGTCCAGGAGGAGCCCACGCTCTGGTCGACTTACTGGAAGAGCCCGTGGGGAGCTCGCGCGCATTGGGTCTCAGAGCCGACCGGGATTGACGTTCTCGCGCGCCTCCGCACCATCGACTCGTCCCCCACTGGGCCCTCGCCATGAAGTGCTTCCTCGCTCGGCCATATTTGGTCTTCTCATTCGCGCTGCTGGCGTTATTGTTGAGCAATATTGGCGTTCTGCGTTCTCGTCTGCCAGTCTTCGACGCGCCCGCTCTCGGCAGCGTCGACCAGGCCCAGACGCTTTGGGGCGAGGCCGACGCGCCCATGGTCGCACAACATCATGAGGCCTTTTACTTCGCACAAAAGAAGGTCTTGGGCATCGTCCTCGACGAGCGCTTGGAGTCGCCAGCGAGAGCGCTCCTCTTCACTGTCTTGCTGGCCCTTCTCCTCGCCGCACTGATGAGGTCACGCAGTGAGCTGGCGAGCCTCTCGACCTTGGCAGCGTTCGTGTGCACGCCTCTCGTCATCCTGACGGGTTCCTTTCCAGTGCGAGCGCAGGCCTCTGCGTTCTTCATCATCCTCGCTTTCCTCGCGCTCCAAGAGACGCGGCGACCTGCACCATGGCTCTTGGCGCTGGCTGGGCTCGGCGCCGTGCTCGCTGACCTCGGTGGCCTCTTTGGCGTCGGCGCGTTGGCGCTGATGGCCAGTTGGCGAACCAAGCGAACAAACCTGGAGTTCGATTTTTTCGGTGAGCGTCACGCCAGGACGAGCCCCCCTGCGACGGGCTCAACATCAAAGACGGCGGCGTTGGCAGCGGTCTTCTTGGTGGGCCTAGGAGCGGCGTTGCTCGAGGGGAGGAGCGTCGAGAGGGTGCTCCAAGTCGTCGATGGGCGTTTCCATTTTGGCTACGACCATCTGCTGCTCGTCGCGCGTGCAGTCCCGTCACTGCTGCCTCTGCCGGTGGTCGCCGTCACCGCGCTCTGGTCGTGCATCTATCTCCTGCGCCTGTTGCGTGGACAGGCGCGCCCAGAGGAGGGAATCGTCCCATTGCTGGTGGTGGTCCAAGGGCTCGAGACCGTGGTGGTGCGCGAGCCAGCCTTCGCGCCGAGCCTGTACTATGTCGGGCTCGCCGGTGCGATCGCCTTTGGCTTCGCGTGTGATGAGCTTTGGAAGGTCTCGAAGCAGTGGCTGGAAGGAGCGAAGCGATGGCTCAGTGCAATGGCGTTGGGGAGCCTCGGTATGGGTCTGGCCTGGTCGTTGTTCACTGTCGGGTCGCTCTCGCCAGCGGTGCGCATGGACATTCTGGAGGGGTTTCGCATCTGCGTCGTCGAGGGGCGAGCAAGAACCGCGTTCATCCTGGCCGAAACCCTGGCGAAGGAGGGTGAGACCATCTTCTTTGGCCCTGGAGTGGTCTGCGGGCGGTCTTGTATGTCCACCGGCCACACGAAACGCTTCCTCGAGATGCGCTCGTCGACCGATGACGCGGCGCTCCCCAACGAAGGAATGCTCATCGCCAAGGTCGCGCTTCCCGGTCGACGGGTGTGGGCGAAGTCCGACTTTGTCGTGATGGAGTTGGGGCGCAAAGCGATTTCGCGACCCGCGCCTTACCTGGCGAAGCTGAGCTCCGAGACGCCTTGGGAACTCTTGAGCCAATACCCGCTCAACGTCTTGACGACCGACGAGGAGGAGACGCCAACGGCGGAGGAGCCTGAGCCTGAGTAATACGGGACACTATGGGTCCAGAGGCCGCCTCAGCGCCTTTCGAGGCGGGCCACCTAGAGCTTCAGGGGCTCCTCAGCGAACTCGAATCACTCGCTTGTTCTCGACCTTCGGCAGAACGGTAAGGGAGTACATGCGCTTCTTCCCCTTGCCGCTGATTTCGACGTCGTGCTGGCCTTCCCAGAGGTCGACGGTGCCAATTGGGGTCTTGCCGATCTTCGTGCCATCGATTTGGATCTCGAGACCGTCTGCTGGGTTCGTGACGAGCAGCAGCGAGCCTTTTTCGAAATTGTGGTTGACCTCGTACTTTCGACCATCGAAGACGTGCACGGAGATCACTTTATCCGCCTTTTCCTTTTTCCCGACGAGCTTGACCTCGTGGTCGCCAGCAGGAAATCCGAGGGTTCGAGGGGTCGTTCCCAAGGAGCTGCCTTTGTAGAGGATCTTCGCCTGCATGTTGCTCGTGATCCGCACCTCGCCGAATCCTTTGGAGAGGCCTGCGCTGACACCAGGGAGGTTCTCGACCTTGATGTTCGCGATGTCTGCGGTCGTAACCACCGTAGAGACGGGTTCGCCCTCGACGGAGTCGTCGGCCGCTGGCTCATTGCCAGTGTCTGGCTCAACGTCGGGCGCGGCCTGCTGGGTATCGGCGGCGGCGACCGCGACCCTGGTGTCTTGGGCGACGTCAGGCTGCGCCGCAACGGCCCCTGCGTCCGGTGTCTCGGCAGACGCGACGTCTGGCTCGTCCTTGGCACTGGCCGCGTCGACCTCCGGAGGTTTCGCAGCAGTGTCCTTGCCCGTGGCCTCTGCGGTCTTCGCTTCGTCGCCACCAGCGAACATCAAATAGGCGAGCGCTCCCCCGCCCCCAATGACCAAAATCGCGATGATGATCACCGCAATCAAGAGACCGCCGAGCCCTTTCTTCTCCTCGGGCTCGAAGGGTGGCCGCGCGGGTGCAGGGGTTTGCGACTTGGGACGCTGGGTCTTGCCCGGAACCGCCGCCACGGTCTGGTCGGTCGCCACATTCGGCCCAGTGGACCTTGCCTTAAGCTCCTCGAGGGAGACCTGGTGCGTCGCTCCAGCGCCCAGACCAATCGCGTCGAGGTTGGGGCTGGAGCTGAACAAATCGGCGAGATAGGTGCTCACCTCGCGGGTGGAGATGAACACACCGCTGCGCTGCAAGTACATCTCGAGGTCGCGCGCCATCTCCAGTCCGCTGGCGTAGCGTTCGTCTCGGTTCTTTGCGAGGGCTCGGTAGAGAATGGCTTCGAGTTCTTCCGGGAACTGCTCGTCGATCTCTCGTGGGTTCTTGGGGGGCTGGTGGACAATCGCGGTGATTGCCATCAGGTCACTTTGCGTCCCGAACGGGCGTACGCCGAGCAAAAGCTCGTAGAAGACGATGCCCATCGCAAAGATATCGCAGCGACCGTCGAGCTCGCCGCCAGCGATCTGCTCTGGGGCCATGTAGCTGAACTTGCCCTTGACGGCTCCAGTCTGGGTCTTGGTCTGGCTGGTCCTCGCCTTTGCCACCCCGAAGTCGACGAGCTTGACGACCCCGTCCTTGTTGACCAGAAGGTTCTGTGGGCTGATGTCGCGATGCACGAGATGGAAGGGCTCACCACTGCGTGGATCGCAGAACTCATGCGCGTAGTGGAGACCTTGAAGGGCGTCAGCGATGATCCGCGCGGCGATGGGAGGCGGAACCCGCTTCCCAAAGCTCATGGCCCTCTCGATGATCTCGGAAAGGTCGTTGCCGTCGATGTACTCCATGGCGATGAAGTAGGTACCGTCGACCTCGCCCAGATCGTAGATTTGGACAATGTTGGCGTTGTTGAACTGGGCGGCAATGCGCGCCTCGTCCAAGAACATCTCGACAAACTTCTTGTCATCGGCGAGGTGCGGAAGGATCCGCTTGATGACGAGCTGTTTGTGAAAACCTCCTGGCCCCTCTTGAGAGGCAAGGAAGATCTCGGCCATCCCACCCTGAGCAAGCTTGCGCTCCAGGGTGTACTTCCCAAGGGTGCTTTTCTGTTCCGCGTCGATACTCACAGACCAAGGCTCCCGTAGAAGGTGCTCGAATTCGAGCCGGTGGTCTGGATCTCCGTCGATCGACGGACGTTCTAGGCGCGGCCAATCCATTGGCCTCGCTCAAACGTCGATCAGGCCCCTTCGAAGCATCGAGATGGTAAGGCAAGGCCGATCAGCGTGTCAATTGTTGGCCCTCTCTTGGCTGCCGACGCGGGGCGGCTCTGGCAACACCTTTCCGACCCTTTTCTTCGCTGATTACCGCATCAACACAGGCCGCCGTGGTTTTCTTAGGACTCCTCTGGGCGCTCGAATGCATCGCTGGCTTTGGGAAGCGAAATAGTATGCCAGCTCTCGGCGACCTCTCTCGTCCCCATTTTTTCGCTGGCCCGGATCATCGCCCCTGGCGCTCGGGACCCTGGCGCTGCGACTCCGCCAAAGAGCAGCGCCACAGCTCGACTCACCCGTCGATGCGGGGTCAGCTCGAAGGTCTCGGCTCGGGAGAGCAATGAACCCAGGAACTCCCTGCTCCTCGGCTCCTGCGATACCGCTGACACCATTCGTTTTTGGTCAAGAGCAACCAACACGGCTCGATAACGTTCCGCGCCAATGAGGCTGAGCAGTGCGCTCTGCCACCGCTCGATTTCGGACTCAGTGCCACAGCCGCGCAGCGCCTCGGCAGCCTCTTCGACTAGTGCGTCTCGCACACCGAGGCGGTTCAGCGCCATCGCCAGCAAATAGTAGCCGGCATCCACGTCGTTGCTGGCACGATGGATGTGCACCTGCAGGAGCAACAACTCTTCGAGCGAGGTCTCGTCGGCCTGCTCGACGAGCATTTGGATGGCGGCGGTGGACGCCGCGAGGGCATCATCGTGCCGACCAAGCTCGAAGGCCACTGTGGCCAGCAGGTGTAGGCTCCAAGGGAGCGCGCCATAACTGTCGATGAGCGCACTCGAGAGGCTCCACAGCCAGTCCAGCTCGCCTCGAGCACCGACCTTTCTCCGAGCAAAGCGCGCGAGCTTCTCGGCCTCCTCGCTGCCCATCTGGGCCACTGCTCGTTCGAGCGCTGCCGAGACCCGAAGCTGCTCGAACACGATGGAGTCTGACAGCGACGGCTCGAGGGTCTTGGCCGCCATCAACAACGCATTGGCTTGTGTGGGGTCCTCCGTGTGACGAGCCTGCCCCATGTACGCGTCAGCGATGAGGGCGCGGGTGGCGACGACCGCAGGCACGTCGCCGAGCCGACGCTCGGCCACCTCGAGCCAGCCTTCAGCCTCGACGAGGAGGTTTCCCTGCACGGCCGCCTGGGCGGTCAAAAGAGCGTCCGAACCAACCTCGTGCCCCAGCTGAAATGCGGCCCTCATTGCGGCAAGCGCGTTGCTCGCCTCGCCCTCCGCCAGTTCGACCCGCGCAAATCCCGCCAGCGCCTCGGTCGCTTGGGGATCGAGCTCGAGGGCTCGGTCATAGCTCGCCTTCGCACGCCTCGAGTTGTCCAGCGCCTCAAAACAGCGACCGCGCAACAGGTTCGCAGACAGAGTGTCATCATCCCTCTGGAGCGCAGCCAGTGCGGCCTTGGGAGCCTCGCCCGCCAGCAAGCGTTCGCAGGTCGCATGGCTATCTTCACGCCGCATCCAAGCTTCGAGGTCAGGAATCGGCGGCGCAAACGCTTCTAGCGTGCGCTTGGCCTCCTCGAGGTGCCCGCTCTTTTGGGCGAGGACAAAGAACGTCCTCAGGTGACCACCGGAGACAACCCCTGACTCGAACCAGCGAGCCAAAGTCTGGTAGCAATCCTCCGGAGCCTCCTCCGCCAACTCGAGCACCGCATCGCAGAGCCCTTGCTCCTCGCCCGAGACGGGCTCGCAGCGAAGCTCGTGGAGGCCGATCCAACCACGTCGCAGTGAGAGCGCTTCGGCAGCGGGGAGGTCACCGATTTCTTCTTGCACGGTCTGCAACCGGCGTCGGAGAAGCGCTTCGTCGTCGCAACTCCATTCGACCAATCCAACCGCCAGCTCTCTCCTGGCGCTGCGCACATCCAACCCACGCTCCCGTAGGAGCAGTACGGTGGCGAGAGCTTGTTGTTCGAACTGCCGAGCTCGGTCGAGAAACCCGATGACGGAAAGGGCGACTCTGACGATCCCTTGCCCCACTAGAATGTCACCGCTGACGTCGGTGGGTTGCGGATGAACGCGGGTGAACCAATCCGTGAGGTGTCGCGCGACCAGGGCCGCGACTTCAGACATCTGGGTCGCTCCGGAGCTGGCGAGCAACACGCTCTCTCGAATCGCCCAGAGCATCGCGCGAGATTCCTCGATGCCGTCACGGAGCTCAGCCAACGGCGGGAGGTTCAGGTCGGACATCGCGTGTTCGAGAGCGGCGAGCAGCGCGAGAGGATGGCGTGTGGCCGGAGGCGGCAGCTCGCTCTTCTCCTCTGGTGTCGGTCTGCAGAGCACCCACCACAGAGCCTCCTCGGCGAGGAACGCGGCGCTGGGAGGCCCCGCCGCCGTTGTGGGTGAAGCTCCCGCGAAGCAGCCTCGCAACAGACCGCCGTTGGTTAGACTCGTTGTCATGCGCGCTCCCTCTGCGTTGCGCAGCCTCGCACACTTTCGCTGCTTATCAGGGACTTGCGGCGCGAAAACCGGTCGTCCGCTCACAGGACTTCTCTTGGTGGACATTGACGACTTACCACCTTCGTCCGACATTATCGATTGGATTTCGCGCGCGATACTCGGACCAGAGGTGGCTCGATGCGAGCCACCTCGCGTCCCTACACGCGATCGACCCTGACAGCTGTGTTTGACACTCCTTCGCTGGCCCGACTATTCTCCGCCGGCTCCTCGTCCGTCTTCTCGCGCGCAACTCGGCTGCGCATTTGGAGCGGTCGACAGAACGCCGACGCCGGAGGCCCTGATGAAGACCCTAGTCTCGCTCGATGTGAATGGGCGAACGTACGAAATTGCTGTCTCTCCAGAGTTGACTTTGCTCGAGGCCCTGCGTTACGAGCTTGGCCTCACTGGGTCTAAACAAGGCTGTGACAAGGGCGACTGCGGCGCCTGTACCGTGCTCGTCGACGACCGGCCGACGTTGGCGTGCCTCACCCTGGCGGTCGCCGTTCAGGGCCGTAAGGTTCGCACCGTCGAGAGTCTCGCACAGGCCAATGTCCTCCACCCGCTCCAAGACGCCTTCGACCAACACGGCGCAGCCCAGTGCGGTTTCTGTACTCCAGGGATCCTAATGAGCGCGGTCAGTCTGCTCGAGCAAGGTGGGGACGCTCCAGACCGGCTCTCAATCAAGAAAGCGTTGAGTGGAAACCTTTGCCGGTGCACTGGTTACACGAAGATCATCGACGCCGTTGAAGACGTCGCTGCGAACACTTCGTCGCCAGGGCCCCCTGGACATACCGGGTCCTGAACCTCTGCCAGTCGCCCGTACGAGTCGAGGGTCGCGTTTCTCGTTGGTACTTCGGAGGTGGTTATGCCGGCAAGCAAAATTCATACAGTCAAACAAACCCTCCACGTCATCGGACAACGCACGCCAAAGATCGATGGGCCCACGAAGGTCACGGGTGAGGCGCTCTACACCGACGATATGCGGTTACCAGGAATGCTTTACTGCAAGATCGCGCGCAGCCCGCATCCCCATGCCCGTATCCGCTCCATTGACGCTTCGGCGGCGCTCGCCATCGAGGGCGTGCACGCGGTCATTACGGGGAAGGACCTACCAGTCCCCTACGGGATTCTTGGCTGGTCCCGTGACGAGCACGCTCTCTGTCTCGACAAAGCGAGACACGTTGGCGACGCCGTGGCTGCCGTCGCGGCCGAGAGCGAGGCCCTGGCCGTTCGAGCCGTCGACGCGCTCGTGATCGAGTATGAGGTTCTCCCACCAGTGCTCTCCATCGATGACGCCAAGACCCTCGTCGACGAGCCAGTCAACGGGCGAGCCCGCAGCGGCAACGTCCTCAAACGCGTCGAGCTCGAGTTTGGCGACCTGAAAGGGGAATTCGCGAAGTCCGACAAGATCTTCGAGGCCGACTACTTCTTCCACGGCACGACGCACGCCGCCATCGAGCCCCATTGCGCCATCGCCAAAGTCGATGGCGCCTCTCGCCTCACGGTCTGGTCCTCGACTCAGGTGCCGCACTACCTGCACCGCGAGTTGGCGCTCGTCCTCGGGCTCGAAGAGAGCCGCATCCGAGTGGTCCAGCCCAACCTCGGTGGGGCCTTCGGCGGCAAGAGCGAACCCTTCGACCTCGAGTTCTGCGTGGCGAAACTCGCGCTCATCACCGGCCACCCAGTCAAATGCCTCTACACCCGCGAGGAGGTGTTCTACTCCCACCGCGGCCGGCACCCGATGCGAATGCACTTCGAGACCGGCGTCGATGCCGAGGGCAAGCTGACCGCGGTCCGCTCCAAGATCGAGATGGATGGTGGGGCCTATGCGTCATTCGGAGTCGTCACCACCTACTACTCCGGTCAGCTCATGACTGCCCCGTACGCCCTGCCTGCCTACGCCTTCGACTCGACCCGTTACTACACCAACAAGCCCGCCTGTGGACCCAAGCGCGGACATGGGACGGTGCAGCCACGGTTCGCCTTCGAGGTGCAACTCGACGAGATCGCCCACGACCTCCACATCGATCCCATCGAGCTCAGACGCCGAAACTTCATCGGGGACTTCACCGAAACCATCAACGGCCAACGAATCACCTCCAATGGCTTCCTCGAATGCCTCGCAGCCGTCGAGAAAGCCAGCGACTGGAAGGCCCGGCGCAGCAGCTTGCCGGCAGGCGTGGGGCTCGGCGTCGCGGGCTCCATGTACATCTCTGGGACCAACTACCCCATCTACCCCAACGACATGCCCCAATCGGGAGTCCAGGCTCAAATCGATCGCTCGGGCCGAGTGACCCTCTTCTCAGGGGCAAGCGACATCGGTCAGGGCTCCAACTCCATGCTCGCCTCCATCGCCTGCGAGGAGCTCGGCGTCGACCGCCGAGACGTCGTCGTCGTCAGCTCCGACACCGACCTCTGCCCTGTCGACTTGGGCGCCTACTCCAGCCGTGTCACCTTCATGGCTGGAAACGCCTGCGTCGACGCCTGTCGTCACCTACGTACGCAAATCCTCGAGGTCCTGCGCTCGGAATGGCACATCGACGAGCCACTCGACATCTTCGCCGGAGAAGTGCGCACCAAGGACGGCAAACACAGGCTCCCCGTCAAAGAGGCGTTCCGTCTCGCGGAGGCCCGTCTGGGAAGCCTAGGCTCCATGGGCTGGTACAACACGCCCAAGCTCGGAGGCGAGTACAAAGGCGGCAGCATTGGCGCCTCTCCAGCGTATTCGTTCACCGCGCACGTCGCCGAAGTCGAGGTCGACCGAGAAACCGGTCTCGTCGATGTGAAGAGAGTTTGGATCGCCCACGATTGTGGCCGAGCGCTCAACCCCATGACCGTCGAGGGCCAAATGGAAGGCTCCGCCTACATGGGCTTCGCCGAGACCCTCTTCGAGGAGCACGCCGTCGACGCTCGTGGCTTGCACCTGGGCCCCAACCTCCTCGATTACCGCCTGCCAACCCCCCTCGACACCCCGGATTTCGAAGCGCACATCGTCGAGACCTTCGATCCAGAGGGTCCCTACGGCGCGAAAGAGGCCGGCGAGGGCCCCTTGCACTCCGTCATCCCGGCCATCGCCAACGCCATCTTCCATGCGACGGGCGCCCGGCTGCGAGAGCTCCCCTTCACGCCCGCAAAGGTGTTGGCCGCCCTCCGTGCCACGTCCATTCCTGAGCGACTTCCACCGTTGGAGCCTTAGATGCTGCCACTGCCTCCGTTCGCCTATCACCGTCCGCGAGACCTCGAAGAAGCCGTCGCGTTGTTGAGTGAGCTCGGCCCAGACGCCAAGCTCATCGCTGGGGGCACCGACCTTCTGCCAAACATGAAGCATGGTCTCCTCGCTCCAAAGCACCTGATCGCCCTCGACGCCATCAGCGACCTCGATCGCGTCGAGGTCCTCGATGATGGATCGCTCTCCATCGGTGCGCTCACGAGACTCTCTGACCTGGCGGTCCACCCCACGATCCGAGTCCTTATCCCTGTTCTTGCCGAAGCGGCAGCCGAAGTGGCCAGTCCCCAAATCCGCAACATGGGCACGATCGGCGGCAACGTCTGCCTCGACACGCGCTGTGTCTACTACAATCAGACCCAGTTCTGGCGCAGCGCGCTGGGCTTCTGCCTCAAGAAAGACGGAGACACCTGCCACGTCGTCAAGGGCGGTAAGCAGTGCGTCGCGGCCTGTGTCGGAGACACTGTGCCAGCCCTCATTGTCCTTGGCGCGGCGGCTCGAGTCTTGGGCCCTGAGGGCATGCGAGCAGTTCCACTCGAAGCGCTCTACACGACGCCGGGCAGCGACCACCTGAAGCTCGCTCGAAACGAGGTAATCGTCCGGTTCGAGGTCCCCAGACCCGGCGAGCGCTTGCGCTCGGGTTTCTTTAAGCTCCGCCTTCGAAGGTCTATCGACTTCTCCTCCTTCAGCATCGCCGCAGCGCTACGACTCGACGGCCGCACGATTCAAGACCTGAAACTCGCCGCAGTCGCTTTGAACTCCAAACCTCGCGTCCTGAACGCCGAGAAGTTGGGGGTTCTCGGCCAGGACCTGACCAAGGAGGTCATGAGCCATATCGGCGAGCAATTCCAGCGTCGAGCGACGCCGTTGGACAACATCAACGTCGACTCGCAGTGGCGGAAAGAGGTCATTGCGGTCCTCGTCCGGAGATTGCTCGAGCGGGTCAGCGCCGTGGGAGCTCAGACAGCGAGTGTGTCGTCGTGAGCTCCTTGCCACCCCATTTAGCGGCAATGCGGGCTGCGCCCCCCAAGGCCTCGGCCCCCAAACCTGAGCCCATGGCCAAACGCAACGATGTGTTCGAGGCCCTCGTCGACCTCAGGCGACGAAAGATCCCTTGCGTCCTGTGTACCGTCGTTGAGTCCAAAGGCTCCTCTCCGCTCAAGGTCGGCGCCAAGATGGTGGTCTGCGAGGACTCGTGCGCCTATGGAACCATTGGCGGCGGCGCGGTCGAACACGTGGTACAGCAGCAGGCCCGGCAGGCTCTGGCCGATGGAAGCGGGGCGAAGCTGGTGACTCATCACCTGACCAAAGACCTCGGCATGTGTTGCGGAGGAACGATGAGCGTGTTCATGGAACTTCAAGTCGCCGCGCCTACTCTCTATGTGTTTGGCGCTGGGCACGTCTCGATGCCGCTCTGCGCGTTCGCAACCAGCGCTGGCTTTGAGACTTGTGTGGTCGATGAGCGCAGTGATTGGGCGAATTCCGAGCGGTTCCCTACCGTCGCGAGCCTTCGCTGCGAGTCGGCCGTCGCACTCCTCGAGGCCCTCGAGCTTCCCGCCGATGCCTATGTCGTCGTGCTCACCCACGACCACGCCCTCGACTACGAGCTCTTGAAGGCCGTCGTGGGCAAGCCGCTGGCCTACCTCGGCGTCATCGGCAGTCAGCGAAAGGGGGCACGGTTCAGGCAGAGACTGGTCGCCGAAGGCTTCGATGAGTCCGTCGCCGAGCGCTTCCAGACCCCGATGGGAGTCGACATCGGGGCCGTCACTGCCGAGGAGATTGCGGTCAGCATCGTCGCTGAGCTCGTGCGCGTGAGGCGCTCGCGGGAGTCGAAATGAACGTGCTGGTGCTCGCCGCCGGAGGGGGGACGCGATTCGGTGGCCCCAAGGCGTTGGCCACCTTCGACCGCTCACGTCTCGTCCCCGGCGAGCAAGAATCCGAGCGCACCTTCCTGGAGATCATCGTAGGTGGTCTGCCACTAGCGAAGGTCACTGTCGTGATCGGAGCCTCTGCGGATGAGGCGCAAGAGCACCACCGGGCGCTCGATGTCCGGTGGGTTCGCAACGTGGTGTGGGACTCGACCGACATGATGGCCTCGCTGCGCTTGGGATTGGCGGCGTGCGGTGCCTCCGAGCCAACGCTGGTCTGGCCAGTGGATTGTCCGCACGCGGATCACGACCTCGTGCTGGCGCTCGAGCGCGCGGTTGCTGATGCTCCGTGTCCGTGGGCCGCTGTCCCCCATCATGCGGGACTCCCAGGGCATCCGATTGCGCTCTCGCCCAGAGCGTGCGCGGAGTTGGTCGCAAGTGACCTGGGGACGTTAAGGGAGTGGCTCGAAGGCCACCGTGACGAGGTCGCGCGTTTGGACTGGCCGAACCCATGCGTGCTCTTGAACGTCAATACTCCTGAAGATGGCTCCCGCTGAGCGCCCGAGTGATGGCTTTGGGGAGCCTCGGTTTTTGCGGTCTTTGGGGCGTGAACTAGAATCGGCGCTGAATGGCCCTCTGCTGATGCGGCGTCGGGGTCGCTGGAGCCCTCTATGAAAGTCGGACTGGTCCTCATTTTCACCTTGGTCGTGGGGCTGCTCGTAGGCCTGGCCACGGTTCCAGCCGTGTCAGGCGAAGGCCTCCCCCACGTTGTCGATGCCGACGCAGACAATATCGCCGACGTGCTCGACAACTGTCCGACGGTGTCCAACGCGGACCAAGAAGATCTCGACGCCGATGGCTTGGGCGACTCGTGCGACCCCGACCGCGATGGGGACGGCATTTACAACGTCTTGGACAACTGCCCCCGGGTCGCCAACCAGACTCAGCTGGACGGCAACCTGGATGGCATCGGCGATCGCTGCGAGCACGCTGGGGTGGACACAGTCGCGCTGAGCGAGTGAGGGCCGTCTCGAGAGGTTGATTGGGGGTCTCGAGAGGTTGATTTGGGGGTCTCGAGAGGTTGATTGGGGGTCCGCGAGGTCTTTCCGGTAGTCAGCGGGCCCGCAATACCGGCGATTTAAGCTGCGAAGACCGCCCGCTCAACCCTTGAAGACTCCTCAAACGACCTCTTCAGACCGTCCTGGCGAGGTTGGGCAGTGGGCGAACGACGTTGTCGAACGCCCGACGAGACGTTGTCCCGAAACTACGGTGTCACTAGGCCGCCATCGGCTTCGTCGTCGACGCTTGGCACCTCGGGCACGATGACGCTGTAGGTCACCTCGGCTTGGCTCAGGGCGGGCTCCGTGCGGTTTGCCTGCCACAGAAGTTCTTCGATGGTTTGCAGCAAAGCTGCTGTCTTGAACTTATCGAGCGCCGAGGTCGCCACAGCATTGTGCAGGTGGGCGAGCTCTGCGGCAGTCTCGTAGCCGATCACATCCGCCTTGTTGAAGACGAGAATGACGGACTTCTTCTCGAGCCCGAGCTCGTCAAGGATCTTTCGAACCGCCTTGATGTGCAACTCGAAGTCCGGGTCGGCAATGTCCACGACATGGACCAAAACGTCGGCGTCATCGAGCTCTTCGAGGGTCGCCTTGAAGGCGGCGACCAGATCCTTGGGCAGGTCACGAATGAAGCCGACGGTGTCCGTCAGGACGATCTCTCTGTCCTTGGGAAAGCGGAGTCGGCGGCTGGTGGGATCGAGGGTCGCAAAGAGCTTGTCCTCGGCGAGGACCTCGGAGTTGGTCAGGGTATTGAGCAGCGTCGATTTCCCGGCGTTGGTGTAGCCGACGATGCTGACGATTGGGACGTTTCGGGTCTTTCTGCGGCTGCGCCGCAGCTGACGCTGTTGCCCCAATTTCGAGAGCTGACCTTCGAGCAGGGCGATCCGATCGTGGGCTCGGCGTCGGTTGACCTCGAGCTTGGTCTCGCCTGGGCCGCGCCCACCGATGCCACCGGTGAGCCGACTCATCGCGGTGTTTTTCTGGATGAGTTTGGGCAGCATGTACTTGAGTTGGGCGAGCTCCACCTGCAGCTTGCCGTCGTGGCTGGTCGCGCGCTGGGCAAAGATGTCGAGGATGAGTTGCGTCCGGTCGATGACCTTGAGTTCGGTGCGATTGGTGATGGCGCGGGATTGAGGTGGCGTGAGGTCGCGGTCGAAGATGATGACCTCGACACCGAGGTCGAGCGCCGAAAGCTCGATCGCTTTGAGCTTCCCGCTCCCAACCACGAACTTCGGGTCGACGCGGCCTTTGCGCTGCTCTTCAATGTGCACGATCTCGACGTTTGCCGTGCGACAGAGCTCATGCATCTCTTTGAGTCGTGAGGCAGAGTCCTTCTCGCCGGTGTCGATGTGGACCAGCAGAGCGGGTGTGCCCTTGGTCTTGATGCGTCGGTCGGCCTTGCGCTCTGACTCTTCCTCGAGGGCAGCAATGAGCTCGAGGAAGTCGACTTCAAGAGCGTTGACGTGACCAAATCGAACGACCAGAGGGGCCTGGGCGTCGTCGCCGGGGACGACGTGGGCGTACTCCACCGCTCCAGGTCGGCCGTCGGCGAGCGCTTCGACGCTGCAGACGAGATCGAGTCGGAGCTTGCTGAGGTCCGTCAGCTCGTCCGCAGTAGTCAGCGCGCCCGAACTAGTGGGAGTGGCGACCAGGAGTCTGAGTCCGCGCAGTCGACTGACGCCCGCTCGCTGTCGGCCAATATCTGGCAAATCCACGCGCAGCGCGTCTCCGACGACGACGTGCTCGACGTGGCCTCGTCGATCCATGAGCACGCCGATCTTGCGGTGGCTCTCGGCCGCAATGGCGGTCATGTGGTGTGCGAACTCAGCGGTGATGATCGCGGCAGCTCGCATCTTTCTATCGAACAAACGCTCGAGCGTCTTGACCTGTCTCGAGTTAAGACCTTTGACATTGCCGACGATCTTCATAAGAGACGCGTCCTTTGGAGCCTGCATGAGTGTTGTTGAGGCCGCAGGAACGCCTATTCCAGCACAGAAACCGCAAACGAACGGCTCGGGCGGATGTGCCACGCTCGAACCCTATCTTGATGACCTGTTTAGCGGTGGTCTATGTCCAAACGCTCGAATCTGGCTGTAGCGTGGATGAGGCCCGCTTTCCAGGTTGTGGAACCGACGTTTGACTCAATGAGGAGTCGTTGGCTCTGAGCAGAAAGCCAGTCCGAACCTAGGTTCGGGCTAGCTTTTGTTCCCGCTAGTGCCGGTCCGGGAAACCCCCATCTGCGGCGCCGCCTTCTTCCCTCGTTCTCGGCGTACCGTTGTACGCCTGTGTCGCTCGGTCGTCGGCTCCTTGCATCTTGGGCGTTTCCGAACGGGCACTCAAAAGATGTCCTTTGGGAAGGATTGCATGTTCCGCCGAGATCGGTGGAAAATGCGACCGAACTCTGAATTCCAAAATGGACTCTTGCTTGAAGCAGAACCGGGGGCTCAAATTATTCGCACTGGCCCTGATATTTTTCGATCCCCATCTGTGCTCGCTCCTTGGAACTTCCCGAGAGTTTGCCGACGGCCTTCTTGTACTCATCGTATGCGGGACAGATCTTGCCAGCCCTTTCGAGGGCGTAGGCGTAACTGCCGCGCCATTTGGCGTTGTTTGGCGAGATCTTGAGTGCCGCCTTATAGAGGTCAGCGGCCTTCGAGGGGTTGGAGAGGATGAGCTTCTTCGCTTCGTCTGCGAGCTCTTCCGCCTCAGCGGGGTCGCCGCCGCCCTTAGCGGGAGGATCTTCGGCCTTGTCCTTGACGGGATCTTTGTCTTTTTTCGGCTTTGGATCGTCGTTCTTGGGTCTGTCTTTCTTCTTCTGGGCTTGCACGAGCGACTCTTCGAGTCGCGCGATCTGAGTGCTCGTGCTGACCTTGTCACGCAGCTCGTCGATCTTGTTCTGTGCCGTGTCGAAGTCTGACTCTTCGATCGCGGCTTCAGCGCTCGTGACGATGCCGGACTCGATGCATTTGACGGACTTCGTGCGCAGGCCTTCTTTGAGGATCTGGCGGGCGGTCCAGCTGTTCTCGTCGTTCACGCTGTCGATCTCTACGAGCGCGAGCTCGCACTCATCGAGATCGAGGTAGTTGATGGCCGAGTCGTAGTGTTTTTTGAGGGCGAGCTCAGCGATGATGCGATCGTATTTCGCCTGGGCGTATTTGTTGCCCGGGTCCTTGGACTGAGCTTGCTTGCAGGCGTCGAGGGCCGCCTCGAACTCGCCTTTCTCTGCGTGCTCATCACACAAGAGCACGAGCTCGTCGACGATCGAACGGTCGACCGTGGGGACTCCACTGATCGCCGGCGCGGTGTCTCGTTTGGTCTCGACCGTCTCTTGTTGAGTCTCGGCTTTCTCTGCGGCTTGCTGGGGAGTCTCTGGTTGCGGCCTGAGGATCATGAAGGCCGCCAAACCGACCACCAGCGCGGCAATCACGGCGAGCAGGATGAAGAGCTTGCCCTTGCCACCGGGGGGCTGGATGTTATCCTCCATGAGCCCAGCGGCGAGGGTAAAGGACCACAAATCTCCTGGGGCACAGAACCGGAACCTCACGTGTCCGAGGTCGATGATCTCGCCGGAGCCCAGCTCTTTGATCGAATACGGCGTGAAGTTGACCTTGACTCCGTTGGCGCTCTTGAGGTCGAGCACTTTGAAGATGCCGTTTGCGGAGCGCACGATTTTGGCGTGTTTCCCGCTGATCGACATGTGGTCGATAATGATGTCGCACTCGTCACTGCGGCCAATTACCATCTCCGTGCGGGCCAGCGGGAACTCCTGTCCGGCGAAATTCGAGGAAATGACGACGAGGCGGCCTTGTTGCTGAGGCGGAATCGGCTGCGGCCCCGCCGCATCCTGCAAGGCTTGCATGTCCTTGATCTGCGTGGACTGATCCTCTTCTGGTGGCTTGGTGTCGTCCTGGATTCGCAACTTGTAGTCGCCGATCAGGACTTCGTCCGGCAGATCGAACTTCTCGCGGCTATCGATCTTCGAGCCGTTCAACTTCGTGCCATAGCGCGAAGCGACGTCTTCGACAAAGATGCCGCCATTGAGCTTGGTCAGCCGGGCATGGCGACGAGACACGTTCCGCTCGGTCAAGCGGATCGTGTTGCCTTCCTTGCGACCGATCGTAATCTCATCTCGGATGAGCGGAACAACAGTCTGCTTCCCCTCATCATCCTCTATCACAAGCTTCAGCATCCGACGTCCTTCTTCGACCTCCATGGATGCGACGTACCAATCTCGAATTAGCACAGCGCTTACGTCATCCCAACTTTCGATCGAAATGACGTGTCTTGCAAGTTACGCTGTTCGAGATACGAGGTATTCGCCTCCGCGTCTCAACTTCACCACCTGTTGGCCGGCCTTGACACCCCTGGAAGTGGCTCGTAACTTACCGCTTTCGTTGAGATCGTTTGAGTTCGCCGAAACATGAGTGCTTCGTGCAACGTCGGTCTGATCTCGCATGAATGAGCAGTAATTTCAGAGCACGCACCACACGGATGTGACTTCAACCGTTCTCGATCGTCGAGTCAAGACTCAGCGAGGCTCTCATCTCGGACCCGACGTCCCTTCTCTCCTACCGACACGCAGAGGTTAATATGGCACTTCGCCTGTATGACACGAGTCAAAGAAAAAAACGACCGTTCGAGCCCATTCAACCAGGAAAGGCCTCGATGTACGTGTGCGGGCTTACTGTCTATGACCTCCCTCACATCGGCCATGCACGCACCTTTGTCGTTTTCGACGTCGTCAACCGATATCTAGCTCAGCGCGGCTTCGAAACTTCCTTTGTCAGAAACCACACGGATGTCGATGACAAGATCATCCGACGAGCCAAGGAGACTGGGGAACGCCCTGAAGATTTGGCGCAAAGAATGATCGACGGCCTGACGTTCGACATGAATTCCCTCGGAATCAAGCGGGCCGACGTCGAACCGCGAGTGACAGAGCACATCGAGGAGATCATCGCGTTGGTGCAGGTGCTCGTCGACAAAGGGTACGCCTACGCCGC
The DNA here is from genome assembly GCA_002789955.1 of Deltaproteobacteria bacterium CG_4_9_14_3_um_filter_63_12. GTDB lineage: Bacteria > Myxococcota_A > Bradymonadia > UBA4248 > UM-FILTER-63-12 > UM-FILTER-63-12. Next base: position 33,315 of record PFUG01000609.1, read on the forward strand.
CGATGGCGATGTCTACTACCGAGTGAGGAAGTTCGCCAACTACGGAAAACTTTCGGGGCGCAACCTCGACGAATTGGAGTCCGGGGTCAGAGTCGAGATCAACGATAAGAAGGAAGATCCTCTGGACTTTGCGCTCTGGAAAGCCACAAAAGAAGCGGGCGAGCCCTCCTGGAGTAGCCCCTGGGGGCCTGGTAGGCCCGGCTGGCACATCGAGTGCTCGGCGATGAGCGTCCGCCATCTTGGCCCCTCCTTCGACATTCACGGCGGAGGGAGAGACCTCATCTTCCCGCACCACGAAAATGAAGTGGCCCAGTCAATCCCAGCACACGGTGGAGAGTTCGCCAGGTATTGGATGCACGTGGGAATGGTCGAGATCGAAGGCGAGAAGATGAGCCACTCGCTCGACAACTTCTGGACCGTGAGAGACATCCTGAAGCAGGTGCACGCTGAGGCCCTTCGCTACTTCTTCCTGACCACCCACTACCGTAACAACATCAACTTCTCGCGGGACGCCATCGCTGATGCGACTCGTCGGATGATGTACATGCTCCGAACCTTCGAGTCCCTAGAGCAGTGCGACGCCAAATGGTCGGGGGGAGACATCGCGGAAGTTGGCCCAGTGGACAACCAGGCGGAGATAGAAGCCCTCATGCCGTCCTATTTCGAAGCGATGGACGACGATTTCGCGACGCCAAGAGCGCTCGCAACGCTCGCTGATGCCGCGCGTCTGGCCAACAAGCTCGCTGAGAAGAAGGGCAAGCTGAAGGAACCGAGACTCCGCGCCATCCGCCGTCTCAGAACGATCATGTTCGAGATTGGGTCGGGAGTAGGCCTCTTCCAAACTCCATACGAGGACGCCCTAGCCACGATCACCGCCCAAGAGATTGAGCGGCTCGGCCTGGACACGAAAGAAATTGCTAGGCTGGTCGATTCGAGAACCACAGCACGAATCGAGAAGGATTGGGCCGAGGCCGATCGTATCCGAGAGCTCCTCGTCGATATGGGAGTTCAAGTGCTCGACCGGCCAGAGGACACGGTTTGGCGGCTGATCTGAGCTGGCGTCCTGTTCGAGATGCCTGTGTTTCACGGGCATCTCGAACTCGAGCAACTCACCTCGAGAGACGACGAGCTGCGCCGAGCGTAGGACTGACGGGTCTAGCCGAGCGCAGGACGAAACACCTGCTCAAGCCACTCCCTTATGCGTGGCCAAACCTCGATCGGCGCAGTCTTACCAATGACCATGTCGAAGTGGCCGTAGTCACGCGACGCACCTTCCCGCTCACTGAGGATGGCGGTAGCACAGCCATGGATCCTGGAGGCCGTGGCCAGCACTGCTTCCTTGGGGACCTGACGATCGGCGCCTCCTGCAAACATCAGAATCGGCTTTTCAACCTTCAGGGTTTCAGGGAAGCGAGCCCCGTTCGGCCCAAGCGCCATTCCATGAGGCTCGAAAAGCGCCGCGAGAGTGGTCAGCAACTGCGTCGGGATCAGACCAAACCCGTTGGCATGGGTTGCTCGGGCAACCCAACCCTCCACGCCTCCTGGATGAAAGTTGAAGGCGTCGATTCGGTTGGGACGTCGACCGAGTGCTGGGGCAAGACCGTGAGCCAGTGCGCCGAATGGGATCCAGCGAACCCGCTTCAATAGCGGTAGCAGGCGTCTGAGCTTCTCGAAGTCCGTGGCCCCTGCTCCAATGTCGAGCGCGGACCCAATAGTGACGCCACAACGGATGGGGGCCAACGGGTTGAGGCTGAGGTAGGTCAGCAGCAGGATTCCCCCCATGCTGTGCCCAATCCATCCAATCTCTTCGAATCCAGACTCCCGGCGGACACGTTCGACCAACGCAGGAAGATCGCGGCTCAGATAGTCGTCAAAGTCCCACCCGTCTCTCGGACATTGACTGTCTCCAGCTCCCCGAAGCTCAGCGACGTAACAGTCATATCCGGCGTCCGCCAAGAAGAACGCCAGCGAGCGTCCAGGAAAATGGAAGGTATAGCGATTGGCCCCGAGTCCATGAAGGAGGAGCAACGCCCCACGAGCCGGTGACATGGATGAGGCGACACGCCACACAGCGAGGTCCAAGCCGTCATCGGTGCGCGCGGCGAGCCGTTTGGCTGGCTCGGCCGCCATGCCCAGCCAGCGACTCCAGGGCCTAAACGGCGCGTCGTTGAGCCGCATCGAAGCGCTAGGCACAGATGAATCAGTACGTGGTTCCACGTCCCTCGAAGGACTGGCGAAGCACAGGCCCTGGTCGACCGTGCGTGTCCGAAATCTACGAAGCCCGAAGCTGTAACAGCTTCGGGCTTCCCAATCGGGGCGACAGGATTTGAACCTGCGACCACTTGCACCCCATGCAAGTGCGCTACCAGGCTGCGCTACGCCCCGGTCCCATTTGCGCGACAGCGCGAACGGTCGTAGCTAGCTACTCCAAGCCGACCGTACTGTCAATGGGAGTTTTCTCAAATCAAATCAACCTCTCTACATCGAAGACCCAATCGCCCTGTGACATCGAAACCAACTCGAGGACGATGCAGGGTACGACTGAAGAAAGCAGAGAGCTAGAAAGCGCGAGTGACACCGGAGAGCTCCACCAACTCGAGACGAATGCTCCGCGATAACGCCTCGCGAGCTCTGCGATGATTAGCCAGTCTCTGTTCGAGGCTGCTGTTTTGGTCGTTGAGTCTTTCGACCATGACTTCGAACTCCGAACTCTCTTTCGCGAACGCCCGCATCGCCTCGAGTTCTTGCTCCAAAGCAGCCCTGCGATCTCTTTCGCGCTCGAACTCCTCCTGGAGCTCTTGCAACTTCGATGCATGTTGGAGCTCCTGTGCCTCGCGTTGCACACTCTGATCGGCAGCAGCCCGCTCCAACTCGGAGATCCTTTGCTCGGATGCAACGACCTGTCTCTCGAGATCGGCGTTTTTTGCGGCGGCCTCGCCCCCTTGTGCAGAAAGCGTCCGAACCTCGAGGGTGAGCCGCTCACATTCCTCGGCATCTTGTCGCGCTTCGGACGCCTCCACGCTGGACGTCGCCAAGGCCTCCCGAAGTCGCCCAAGCTCCTCCTCTAGGTTGTGCACCGAGGTGGTCCTGTCGCCCAGCACGCTGCGGAGTCTGTCTTCACGGTCCTTTCTTTCCAAGAGCTTGTTGCGAAGTCTCTCTCGGGTCGCGACCAGCCCGTCGCGCTCGACGGTCAACGCCCCGAGCGCCGCTCGAATGTCCGCCAACTCACCCAGCGCGCTGTTGAGCTCGACACCACGGGTCTCGAGCTCCGTTTCCAACGCGGTGATACCGACCTGTAGTGTCGCCAATTCCTCGCTGTCGCGCTCGTCTGGCTGGGGGACGTCAATTCGCGAGCTCTGGGCTTCCCGAACCTCGAGGGCGGCCTGGGCTTCGGCGAGCAAGCGTCGCAGCTTCGAGTTCTCCGCCGCAAGGGTGCTCTCCTCGTCCAACTCTTCGTCGTCCGAGTCTTCTTCTGCGTCATCTTCGAGTTCATCAACGAACGAATTATCGCCTACATGTCCGTCGGTCTCGGACTCTGTAACCACCAGAGATGAGCGTCCAGGCACGAACTCCTTGGACTCCATGAGCTCGCGAATCCGGCGTTTAGCCCCAGCGATGGTGTACTTCTCATCGTAGAGAAGGCACTTGATCTGAAGCAGGACCTCGACATCACGACGTCGATAAAGGCGATGTTTCGAGCGACTCTTCTGGGGTCGTAGGACCCGAAACTCGCTCTCCCAATACCTGAGGATATACGGCTTCACCTCGATCAGTTTCGAGACTTCGCCAATCTTGAAGTAGGTCTTGTCCGGAATGATCACCGACACCGCGTTCCTTCGCTCCCTTTCGGTCGATCCTGCAAACTGCAGAGCTGCGCTCGTCCCCGCCGTACGCTCGAGGCGTTCTCAAGTGTCTGCAGTATGCTACAGAGCCCACTCATGGCCACCGCCCGCTGGGCGAAGGCCCACGCTCTTGGTCCGCGAATTTCTCCGCAAGCCCGCGCTCCGCCTCGCTTCAGTGACCGCCAACAGGGGTGCATTGTTACCCCGAAGGCGGCCAGTGATCAAGCGCATGATTAGGGCGCGTTGGCATTTGCGCGCCCTCCTCGTTAGCCGCAATTGCCCGATCGCCAAAAGGAAACCTGTTGGTTTCCCGGTGCACGATTGTGCAGGAAGTTTTTTTCTGCCCTCAGCGCTGCTCCGCGCCGATACTCGCCACGAGGGCGTTGAGGACCTCGTTGTGAGCCTCGTTCACCTCGATGTCCGTCAGGGTCTTGCCGCCCTCGGCGTCAAAAGCCAAAGGATCTCGGTACTGTAGTGCGAGCCCAATGCTCTTCTTGCCATCTGGAATCCGCGCGCCTTCGAAGACATCGAAAAGGCTCCATGACTCCAGTAGCGCTGGTCGTACTCGTTCGATCGTCTGCTCGATCCGCGCGAATGGGACCGAGGCGTCCAACAGCAGGGCGATGTCTCTCGAGCTCCCAGGAAAGCGAGGGAGCGGCTTGCAGGTAGGCAGCACTTCCTGCTCCGCAAACAACGGGTCGACGCAAAGCTCCGCCACAAAAATGGGGCCGACGACACCATGAATCGCACGCAATACACGCGGGTGCAACTCACCAATCGCTCCGAGGAAGACTTCGCCGCGATAGATTCCAGCTCGAACACCAGGGTGCAGATACGGAGCATCCTCTGCCTTCACGTCCGCGAAGCGAATTCCAAAGCCAAACTGCGACTCCAGCAACTCGATTGCGCCCTTGAGATCGAAGACGTCGAACTCGTTGCGTGCTCGGGACCAATGGCGTTCCGGCTTCCCCCAGGCGACGAGCGTCAACAGCGTCGGCTCGTTGATCTCGCTGCCGCTCCTCCAGAAGACGTTCGCCATCTCGAAGAGTGCGACTCCACTGGCCTGCTGCGCTTGATTGCGCCCAACCGCGACCACCATCTCAGGAATGAGAGAGGTCCGCAGCTCGGACTGTTCGACCGACATCGGATTCTCGATTCTGATAGGCTCCTTTCGCCCTTCGTCTGTGAACCCAAGCGCACTCAGGTAGGAGGGTTGGGTGAACGCGTAGTGTATCGATTCATGGAACCCCGTATGGCAGAGTCGCTGCCGAACACCGGTTTCACGACGAAGCGTCCTCCATGGGACGATGGTAGCGTTCACTGGTGGCTTCCCAATCAGCGGCTCGCGGCGCCTGGTGTGGGCATAGGCGAGCCTACCTTCGGGAAGTCGAGGTTCGATCTTGTCGAGCCCATAGCATCGTGCGAGTTCCTCGATGAGGTCGACCTCGCGTTCCAAGTCGAAGCGGAAGGTCGGGATCTCACAGGAGATCAGCTCTTCTTTGACGCTCGCTTGGATGCCTAAGCCCCCAAGAATCGTGAGCATCTCGTCATGAGACATCGTCGTTCCCAAGAACTGATTCGCTCGAGTGACTCTCAATTCGAGCGCCCTTGGCTCGATTGGGCTCGGATAGGCATCTTCGAGATGAAGCAACGTTCCCCCGCCGGTCTTTTCGATCAGCTCGACAGCTCGACGCAGTGCGCGATGAACGCCGTTCGGATCGACACCACGCTCGAATCGGTGTGAACTCTCGGAGTGAAGGTTGAGTCGTTTCGAGGTCTTGCGGACTCGGCTCGGCGCGAAGTGCGCGCATTCGATGACCACGGTAGTCGTACCCTCATCAACCTCGCTCTCGGCTCCCCCCATCACCCCAGCAATCGCGATCGGCCCCTTGCTGTCCGCGATCACCAGGTCCTCTTCAAGGACTATGTAGGTCTCGTGATCGATCGCCAACATGGACTCTCCGGCTCGTCCACGACGGGCAGTGATCGAGGTCCCGTGGAGCTTTGCTGCGTCGAACGCGTGAAGGGGTTGCCCGAGTTCGAACAAGACGATGTTCGTGACGTCAACGATGTTGTTAATCGAGCGGGCCCCGCAGGCCTCTACTGCGTTGCGCAACCAGGTCGGAGAAGGTCCGACGATGACGCCATCGAGGACCGCGACCGAGTAGCGCGGACAGCCTTCGGCGTCCTCGATGGACACTGAGTAGTCCGAGCGAACCGCGCTGAGAGAAGGGGGGTCGACAATCCGCAGCGGCTTCCCCAACTTCGAGGCCACCTCGCGAGCCACTCCCACATGGCTGAGACAGTCCCCGCGGTTTGGCGTGATGGACAACTCGATGGTTACGTCGTGCAACTCAGTTGCGCTGTCGGCCTCCATCACCGCTCTCAAAGAAATGCCTGGGGCCCACTTTTCATCGAGAACGAGGAGTCCAGCCCCATCGTCTCCAATGCCAAGCTCTTTTTCTGAGCACAGCATACCCTTCGACAGCACCCCTCGGATCACGTCTTCTCTGACGAGATCGCCGTTCGCCATTTTTGTTCCCGGGAGCGCACAGGCGACCAATTGCCCTACGGCCAGATTGGGCGCACCGCAAACCACATCGAAGGTCTGCGCCCCGAAGGAAACGGTCGCGACTTTGAGTCGATCGCTGCCTTCCAACCTCGCGAATCGGTCCACATGGACAACCAGTACGCTGTCGAGGTTTGCCGATCGGGTGTGGATTGCCTCGACCTCGAGGCCAAGCTGCGTAAGGATCGACGCCACGCCCTCAGGGGTTTGTTCACTGAGGTCGACCATTTGTCCGAGCCACGTCCAACTCACTAACATCCCAAACCCCTTCTAGCGCTGAAATTGAGAAAGAAAGCGCTGGTCACTCTCGTAGAACAACCGGATGTCTTTGATGCCATATTTGAGCATCGCGACACGTTCAACTCCAACACCGAACGCCCAACCCGACCAAACCTCTGGGTCGACGCCGCAATCACGCAGGACGTTGGGGTCGACCATTCCGGCCCCCAAAATCTCCAGCCAGCCCGTGCGGCTGCAGACTCGGCAGCCGTCGCCATGGCAAAAAATGCAGGCGATGTCGACCTCGACGCTGGGTTCCGTGAAGGGAAAGAAGCTGGGTCTGAGCCGAACCCCTGTCCCATCCCCGAAGAGTTCTTGCGCAAAGTGTGTGAGCACCCCCTTGAGATGAGCGAGGGTTACCCCTTTGTCGATGTGCAGTCCCTCGATCTGGTAGAACATCGGGCTGTGGGTGATGTCATCATCGCGCCGATAGACCGCCCCTGGTGCAATGATGCGAATGGGCAACTCGTAGCCGAGCATCGTCCGGACCTGAACGGGGCTCGTGTGCGTCCGCAGCAGTCTGCCCCCCTCGATGACCAGCGTATCCTGCATGTCTCGCGCAGGATGGTCAGGAGGAAAGTTCAGTGCCTCGAAGTTGAAGAAGTCCTCTTCGGCCTGGGGTCCACGCGCAACGTCGAACCCCATTCGGCTGAAGATCCCTTCCATTTCAACACGAATGGCGTGGATTGGGTGAGCGACTCCGCACGTTGGAACTCGCCCAGGAAGGGTGAGGTCGAGCTTTCGTTTGGCGAGGTCTCGATCTTCCGTCTGTTGTTCGAGGTCAGCGAGCCGTGCGGCGAAGAGCGCTTCTAGGATGGCTTTGATCTCGTTGGCGCGTGCGCCCACTCGAGGTCGGTCTTCGGGCTCCATAGACCCGATGCCTCTGAGGACTTGCTGCACGCGTCCTTTCTTGCCGAGGAAGTCTTTGGTCAGCGCGGTGAGTTCACCTTCCGTGTCGACTCCCGAGGCACGGTCTTTGGCCTCTTGTTCAAGCCCGTCCAACTCCGAGAAAAGCCCTTGGATGCTCATTTCATTGACCTGTTCGTTTGCAGCCATCCGGTCCTGGACATACGAGGTCCACCACATAGCCACGGAGCGTTTGCGCTGCTCGATTAGCGACTGGCGAATCCATTCGAGACACGGGTCGAAACGAAAAAACCCGCGTCAGCCCGCCCCCCATGCCAGATCGACTTGAGTGACCAACCGTCGCGGGTCCTTCCTGTGGCCCTTTGGCAAACCGAATCTAGGCTTTGACCATTTCGACCAGCCGACCAAACCCTTCCGGATCGTGCACGGCGATGTCAGCGAGAACCTTGCGGTCCAACTCGACTTTCTTCTCGTCGAGAAGGTGGATCAGCCTGCTGTAGTTGACACCGTGAAGGCGCGCAGCGGCATTGATGCGAGCGATCCAGAGGCGTCGGAACTGTCGTTTTCGTTGTCGCCGATCGCGATAGGCATAGACGAGGGCCCGCAGGATGGTCTCCTTCGCCTTGCGGAACATAGTCCCGCGGCCATGCTTGAAGCCCTTTGCCAACTTCAACCACTTGTTGCGTCGTCGGCGAGCCTTAAACCCTCTTCTTACTCTTGGCATGACTGTCTCTCAGTGCGCTCGAGGCGCGGCAAGATCGGGGGGCCTGAGCCACTTTCTCCCGTCAAGACCCAACGGCCAGTATGGCCACTTTACCGGCGCTTACCTCAGAGGTAAGGCAGGCACCCTTTGAGAATCTTCATATCCGACCGGCTGACGTCGGCCGACTTCCGGAGACGGCGCTTTCGCTTCGTCGTCTTGTTGGTGAGGATGTGGCTGTGATACGCCCTATGTCGGCGGATTTTTCCCGTCCCGCTCTTCGTAAACCGCTTTGCGGCCCCTCTCTTAGTCTTCATCTTTGGCATCTTCATCTCCTGTCCAGAGGATGGCCGTCTCAGACCTCCTCGAAAGGATGGCCCCACGCCTGCAATGCAGAGTGGGGCCATTTCTCTTGCAACCGATTCGTATCGGCCTCTAGATTGGCTCGGGCGGATTTGAACCGCCGACCCCTACCGTGTCAAGGTAGTGCTCTCCCCCTGAGCTACGAGCCAACAGGGCAACTGCTCGGCCTGAGCTTCGTTTCTGAAGCCCGCGCGAGCAGGCGGTAATGTAGCGCTCAATTCCCTGCCGGTCAACAGAATATTGACAAAACATGAGCCCAACGGCAGCATCGCCCGTTGCTGTCCGCCCACGAACCCTGACGCACGCTTTCAACGAGTCAGTGTGGAGTTGAAACGATGCGAAAGATGATCCTCAAAGAGCTCAGGCATTTGCTTGGCGCCAGCAAATTGGGGCCCCTGGCGAAGGTTCAAGCGGTTTGGCCTGTGCTTGTGCAGTCACCACTCAGTCGCTATTCGATGCCGCTCGGGTTCGAAGGTAGACGGCTCATTATTGCGGTAGCAAACCCTGCGGTGGCACAAGAACTCATGGCTTTTGAGTCACACCTCGTTGGATCCTTCGCCGAGCTCGACGGTGTGGTCATTCACTCGATTTCGACACGCATCGAAGCCGGTCGGTTCCCGCCGGCAGAGGGCCACCGATTCAAAGCCCCCGTGCCTAACGCACAGGTGACCGAAGCGATCGGTGAGGCCTTGGACCACGTGCCAGATGCGGAACTTCGAGGTCAGCTTCAGAGACTTAGCCGCCGACGCCCTGCGGATGGGGGTTAAGACGAGGTTAGCTGGAACCATTCAATCCACCGCTGCCTCCAAAGCCTTTGCACCCAGACGCGCATTTCACTAAAGATGGGTCTTCTCGCTGGGCTGTGCTCAACCCACTCGATGCTCAATTGCTGAACCGATGCTCACTCGCCGTACACGAGGGTCTCATGAGAACACTTCTTCGAGCCCAGATTCTGGTCATCCTCTTGGTCGCCGCTCTCGGCGGCTGCTCCGATGACATCCAACAACGTCAAACGGACGTCGCGCCGGACACCCAGACTGGCGATGTGACCCAGCAGGACGTGTCAGAAGACACGACCGAAGATACCATCACCACTCAAGGGCTGGCGCCTGGGAGCTACTCCGCCTGCAACTCGACCTCGGACTGCTCGGTTGGAGAGTGCATATCGAACGTCTGCGTCGGAGATCCGACGGCAACGAGTTACATTGCGGTCGAGGCCAACTCCGGCGTCGTCGAGTTTCCTGACATCGACCCCGAGTTGGGATGCTACGCTGTGGCTGGAGCTTTCGACCCCAACGACGGGGTGACGCCGGCTCCGCAAGACCAACTGGTCACTGTGTGGGGGGATATCGAGCGCTTCGGACCTGGACCGTCGACCTTTGATGTCTGCGTAACGTTCTACGACCACGAAAGGCTCCTGGAGTTCTTTGACAACTCTCCATGCAACAAATTGGGCGTGACCCAGGAGCGTGTTGACTGTTTCCGATCCGATCCTTGCCGTTGCGACGCGATGACAGGTACGGAGCAAACCACTTGCTATAAGACGATTGGTTTGTGCGACAAGCTCACTGGTCCCGACAAGACCGCGTGCGAAGCGTCGCTCCCTGATGGCAAGCCGCTCATCTACGGCTATGGGTTGTCTGGTTGCGAAGATGGCCAAGGAAACCCGATGGGGTGCCGAGATGCGGGTGTGCAGCACCTCTTCCGAATCGCGGGCATTCCTGTGAACCGAGATCTGGTCGTCAAGGCCAGCGGACTGGAGCTGCGTTGGGTCGACACTTTCGAATATGGCGCGCTTCTCCCATGGAATAAGGTATCGCACGGCACCGCCGACCCCATCACTGGCGACACGGACACCTTCAAGTTCCAGGCGAACGTGATCGCTGTTGGCGCTTGGGACAGCATCCCAATTACGGCCGGGTTGCCTTACCCGATTGACCGGCTCGATCGCGGTGCGGTGGCCGGGCGGCTCCAAGATTGCGGACTCGAAGGTCGGAGTGCTGCAGACCCAACGATCCCCGCGCTGGACGCCTCGCAGCCCATGGTTCACTCGACGGTCGGTTTCGCAGTGCCTCCAACCAAACTGGCGTATTTCAACGGCAACCCCAACGATTCGCTTCCGGATCCGGGACGCATCGACGCAAACCTCCTCGGCATCTACGCCGCCCTCAACATCCCTTGGGGGAAGAACCGACTCGCCGTTAGAGTCGAACTCGACCAAGATCAAGCTGGTGCGGATTGCGTTTCGGACGGTGGTCATTTCCTTTGTAATGGGCCTTCCCGAAACTTCTTCACAATCCCGCACTCGGTCACCATCATCACGTTCGATGGTCTCTACAAGGAAGCGAATTGATCAAGTAGCCTCCGCTTCGAGTCGAGAGCTGGTCTCGGGCAGCGGGTGTGAGATATAGAGCGCACAACGGTTGAGCACGTTCGTGTCGCGCCTGGCGGTGCCCGACCCAATGCAGCCACTGGAAAGTGCAGCGATTACCATGACACCAAAGGGCGTAAACTCGAGCCCCACCACCAAGGTCGACAGTTTGTCAGAATCTGCAGAGCCAAATGAAGACATGGGTACATTCGATCAGTTCGGTTTGAGCGAACTGATGCTGGACTCGCTACAACGCGTAAACTACCGCACGCCTACGCCTGTCCAAGTCGCATGCATTCCCTTGGTCTTTGCGGGTCTCGACGTCATCGTGCAGGCTCAAACTGGCACGGGCAAGACTGCGGCGTTCGCGATTCCAATCATCGAGATCCTTCAAACCCCTCATGCTGTCGAGTGCTTGGTATTGGCCCCCACGCGTGAACTCGCGAGGCAGGTGACGTCGGAATTCGATGCGCTGTCGACGAACAGGAAGCTCGGCGCAACAGCGATCTATGGAGGCACGAGCTATGGGCCGCAGCTAAAGGCTCTACAAAACGCCCACATTGTCGTTGCTACCCCGGGCCGATTGCTGGACCACTTGAGGAGCGGAAACATCGACCTCTCCACCTTGAAGTTCTTTGTCCTCGACGAGGCTGACGAGATGCTCTCGATGGGCTTCGAAAAAGAGCTCAACGCCATCCTCGAGTTCCTGCCAGCCGAAAAACAGTGTCTGCTCTTCAGCGCGACCATCACTGAAGAGATCAAGGCGCTGTCCTCACACTTTTCCTCGAATCCCGAGTACGTTTCGCTCTCGGGAGACTCCATTGCCGCACAGAGCGTTGAGCATTTCTATTTCGTGACCGAGGGGACGAATCTCTTGAGGGACCTGGTGACCCTAATCGAGATGTACGCCCCACAGAGTGCGCTGATCTTCTGCAATACCCGAAGCGACACCCAGCTCGTGTACTCCCACCTCCATAGAAGGGGTTATGGGGTGGATGTCATCAGCGGAGATCTCACCCAGTCCGACCGAGAGAAGGCCCTCTCTGCCGTCAAGACGGGAAAGGTCCGGTTTCTCGTGGCGACGGATGTCGCTGCACGAGGCATCGACATCTCAGGGCTGCCATTCGTCATCAATTACATGATGGCGGAGAGCGCAGAGACCTACATTCACCGAACCGGGAGGACAGGGCGCGCGGGCCAGCAGGGAATCGCCCTCTCCTTGATGCTGCCTCAGCAGATCGGGACATTCTACCAGCTGAGAAAGGTGCACAAGGTCATCCTCAAAGAGCTGTCGATGCCAACACGGGAAGAGCTTCATGCCATGCGAGAGGCTCGCCATTTGAGCGGCATTGTGGCTGACCTAGAGACATTTGGTGCGTGTTCGGCGTTCAGCGGTATTGCTGCAAGCCTGCTGGAGCGCGAGGATGCTCAAGCTGTGGTCTGCAAACTAATTGGCTTCTACACGCGGGAGAAGCAGGCTGAAGAGCATAGAGGCAAGGTTCCCCCACCGCCCCCCGACCGGCTCTCAACCCCTCCTGCCGCGGTGGCAATGGCTGCACCGGTCGAGAGCATCGGCGAGAGAAGGGTTGGGGCGATAGAGAGCGTCGATTCACGCGAATACGAAGAGTCAGACCGATATCCAGACGTCGACGAATACGCCACTTCGGGTAACGGTCACCGCGACGACCACGACGACACCGATGTCCAAGATGACGACCTCCAAGACTCCGACGAGCCTGAAGGGATGGACTCGCGCTCCGAGGCTGAGGACTGGGGTTCGGTGCGTGTGAATCTTGGCAGCAAAGATCTGGATATCGCGGCGCTTAGAGATTTGGTCTGCAACGTTGTCGGTCTTTTCGAAGAGGACTTGGGACAGATCGAGTTCGGCGACATCAAGTCGACGATTGCCGTGCGTAGCGACTATCTCGAAGACGTGACCGTCGCGCTCAGTGGGTTGACGTATCAAGGCAGGAGAATCCGTGCGTCGGTCGAAGGCTGACAGGCAGTTTGGATCCGCTGTCTTCGGTCCACTCGCAGCATCCGCTGTGCGGCGTTATGATGCTGCTCGCTTTCCCCTCTCGATACCGTTCTTGAGGCCCTTCCGAACAGGAGCGCCAAGATGCTTCGTCTGGTCACTCAATGTCTCTCGTACATTCTCCTCGGCGCACTCCTCGTTTCGTGCGGCGGAGAGAATGAAGCCCCCAAGAAGCACGAAAAAGCCGAGGCCAAAGTCCCGGTCGATCTTCCAGCAAAGCCAAACTTGGACTCCATTTTAGGGGCGCCCCGAACTCTTCCGGACGGCAGCATGACCGTCACGGGATTGATTCTCGACAAGAACCAACACTTCGGTCAGCGACTCAAGGTGCGCGGCGTCGTGCGAGATATCTCTCCTGACTGCCCCTTCCTCACCGATCCGGCTGAGAAGGACAATCGGCCAAAACTGGGTGGCTACAAGCGCATGTGCAAATCGGTGTACATCACGATCGCCGACAATCCAGTCCATCCCAAAGAGTTGCTGCTGGTCGAATACAACCCCTACTTTCATCCACATCTGAAACCCGGCGACGAGATCATTGCGTACGGTCTCTACGACATCAAAGGAGCTGGCTTCGTGCGTCCCAAAGATGGCCTGCTTGTCGTCGAAGACGTGCTCAATCTCGCCGTCGACGCTGAGGGGACGTTCTACAACACTCCCGAAGAGGTCGCGCGGGTGCGAGCAGAGCAAGCGGCGGCGGCAGCAGAGCAACCCCAATAAGGGTCCTCATCCGCACATCTCGGCCCCCACAAACAACGCTCGATTTATGTCCGTAACGGGCACAAATCGAGCGTTGAATTTTCGTGGACACGGAGACCGTGGCCTGCTTCATCAATCGGACTCAGTACTTTGGTTCGTAAGTCCGCACACGTATTCTACGCGGCGATGGGAAGAGCTGGTTGTTGGGTGCGTTTGCGGTCGAGCCGGGCCACCCGGCGGGGGCTTTCCGGGTGGGGCCTCGTCATGCTATCGCATGCGCCGACAGTAGACATGTACTCGGGACCGTGGACATGGCGCATCTGCCGCCGACCATGAACAACCCTCCGGGGTTGCCCACAGCCGACTTGGACAACCCTTCGGGTTGCACCCAACGTAAAGCGTTGGGTGCCCAACGTGAAGCGTTGCGTGGCCGACGTGAAGCGTTGGGTGAACGGCACGGGATCGCGCTCCCCCCGCCGTCGAACCGCGGCGGTCCGCTCGCCCCCCCCCCCGACGCCAAACCGCATCCGACCCCCCGACCGGCCGCAGCAGCTCGGTCATCCTTTCGTCTCTCGTCCGCCAGCACCTGTGAGAGTACACCTGACTCACGTTCTGCCAAGTGCCAGCGGCGTCTGGCTGAACAGCCCACCCTTCCCCCCGCCTCACCCAGCAACAATCAGTCGACTCTCGCCCACACCTCCAATACAGTGCGGCCTCTTTCCACTGAAACGACTTCGGTCCCCTTGCTCCCAAGCTCAGGTCTCACCCATGAACCGACACCCCGAAATCGCCTTGCTCTGCTTCGCTCTCCTCCTTGTCGCCGCCTGCGGCGAAGACCCCGAAGAGTGCCCTTCGGGCGGCGAGACCATCAAGATCTCGGCGCCCAGCTTCAAGGAAGGTTTTGAGTTCGAGATCGACCGCTATGAGGCCTCCCGCTTCGATGCAAACGCGGCGAGCGAGGGGTCGGGGCGCGAGATCGCCTGCTCGATGGGCGGCGTGCAGCCCTGGCGGACGGTCAGCTTCAAGCAGGCCTCGTCGGCCTGCAAGGCCGCGGGCAAGCGCCTCTGCACGCGCTCGGAGTGGATCGCGGCCTGTGGCTCCATGGGCCTCGAGAACCATTTTCCCTACGGCCGCAACTACGACCGTACGGCCTGCAAGACCGAGTCGGTGGAGCCCGGGGTGACCGGGGCCACGCCGACCTGCGCGACGCAGGTCAACGACATCATGGACATGAGCGGCAACCTGCGCGAGTGGGTCGTCGGCACCGGCACCGAGATGCCCGGCCTGGCCGGCGGCGGCTTCTCCGACCCCGAGCTCAACGCCAGCTGCACCAACGTCATCTCGCCCTCCGGCGGCACCGACGCCTACAATCCAGGCAAGGGCGACGGGTTCCGCTGCTGCAAGTAGGCTGCATCTCACGCCGCCCGCGCACGCCCCCCGCGCACGCCCCCGCGCACACCCCACGCACCCCACGCACGAACAGGTCTTGCGTACCCCTGATCGCACCTCTATCATGAAGGAACTTCCACAGCCTGAAGCGCCCCCCTCCGTCCCACGCTCCGCGGCAGCGCGGGCTGCAAGAGATCGTGCCGTGTCTCTGACTGTCCGCGTCTGGCTCGACAGTCGAACTCCGTATAGAGGAGCAATGAACACCTTGATCCAACTCGAAATCGGAGTCTTGCTCATCGACACCGCGACGCAGCAACCCGTCGTCATGCTCAAGGACCTCAATGAGGAGCGGGCGCTCCCCATTGTAATTGGCCTCTCCGAGGCCGGGGCCATCGCCAGCGAGATGGAGCGACTGCAGTTCCCGCGGCCCATGACCCACGACCTGCTCAAGAACCTCCTCGACACCTTCCAGGCTACCCTCGAAAAGATCGTCGTCTGCGACCTGCGCGAGAACACTTTCTACGCCCAGCTGCACATCACCAAAGACGGCGAAGAGCTCCTCGTCGACGCGCGCCCATCGGACGCCATCGCCCTAGCCCTACGTGCAGGGGCCGCCATCTACGCTTGCGAATCCGTCATCGACAAAGCCGCCGTCTCAACCAGCAAGCTGCAGGTGGAGGAGCCACCAGAGCCCGAAGAGCTGCACGTCCCCGAGGCCTCCGACGACGCCGAGCTCATCAAAGAGTTCCTCGAGGGACTGCGAGAGGGCGACTTTGGAAAATACAAGATGTAGGTCGGGCGGGCTGCGGCTGGGTCGGCTTCAATTTTAACGCAAGGGCGCTAAGGGGGCAGAGACGCAAGGGTTTTCGCCTTGGTTCCGCTTCGGCCGTCGGCTCGTGAGTTGCGTCCGACCCAAGAGCCCAACCCCAGCCAGCCCCCAAGAGCCAACGACGAATTCCAGCAAGCCCAAGCTCCTTGCGCCTCGGCCGCCCTTTGCGCCCCTGCGATAAAATGGAGCCCCACCCGACAACAAACCCCATTCAGCGCAAGAACCCCTCGATGTCCAACGTCATCCCCTCTGGCAGCACCACCGACACCGCGGCGTCCTCGCGCGTGAACACCTCGGTGGCGCAGCGGCGCACGTCCTCGGCGGTGACGGCCAGGATGCGGTCGTCGTAGCTCCAGTGGTAACCGTGGCCCAGCTCGTAGTGGTCGTGCAAGGCCATCATGCTCGCCCGCGTGCTGCCCCGTTGCAGCGAGATGTCGTGGGTCCCGATCAGGTAGCGTTGCGCTCGCAACAGCTCTGCGGGCGACACGCACTCTTGGACCAAGCGCCCGATCTGCGCGGAGATGCCGGCCAGGGCGTCGTTGAGTTTCTCGGGGCTGGTGCCGATGTAGAAACCGAAGCTGCCGCGGTCCAGGTCGGGGCGCGCGTAGGCCGAGACCGAGTAGGCCAGGCTCTGCTTGTCGCGCAGCTCTAGGAAGAGCCGGCCGCCTTGACCGGAGAGCAGGGCCGAGGCGAGGTCCAAGCAATAGCGCCGCTCCTCGTCGAGCCGCGAGCCCAAGAAGCCGATGGCCAGGTGGGCCTGTTGCTTGTCCTCGTGGTGGGTCGCCAGGGCGATGCCGCGCAGCGGCGCTGGGTCGTTGTAGACGATGGGCGCGCGCTCGCAGCCTGCCTCGTCGAGCTGCTCGGCCAGAGAATAGGCCTGCTCCAGCTCGATGTCCCCGACCACCGCCACGACCTTCGCTCGCTCCAAGAACGTCAGGCGATGGAAGTCGCGCACGTCGGCCGTGGTCAGCGCCGAGATGGACTCGACGCTGCCCATCATCTCCAGCGAATACGGGTGCTCGCCGTAGAGCAACTTCGCCAGCTCGCGGAACGCCTTGCCCGCAGGCTGGTCGTCCTGGGCGTGCAGGTCCTCGAGGGTGAGTTGCTGCTCGTGGCTGAACTCGTCCTCTTCGAACGAGGGGTTCGCGAAGCAGTCGACGTAGAGGTCGGCGGCGGCCTCGAAGTGCTTCGACAGCACGGTGAACGCCAACCCGACCGTGTTGTGGCCAGCGTACCCCGAGATCGACCCGCCCATGCTCTCGGACACCTCGGCGATCTCGCGGGCGCTGAGGTGGTCGGTTCCACGCGTCATGAGCTGCGTCATCAGCGCGCTGATGCCGGACTGCGCGGCCGTCTCGTAGCGCGTCCCGCCGGCCACCGGCATGAACATCGACACCAGCGGCACCGTACGGTCCTGCTGCACGAGCAGCGTCGTCCCGTTGGCCAAGACCGCGCGGTGGATCCCGCGCTCGTCGGTGTGTTGGGAGCGCGCGGCGGGGCTTATTCGCCGCGCGCCCGAAGCCCGCTCGACGATGGCGCGCACCGCCTCGGGGTCCGTCGCTTCGCCCTGCGGCGAGGTCATCACCACCGTAAGGGTCTCGGGGCGCAGGAGGTAGTTGGCGACGCGGCGCAGGTCGGCCAGGGTTACGGCCTCGATGGCAGCGTAGTAGCGGTCCTCGAAGTCCAGATCGCCGACCAAGCACTGGTAGTAGCCAAACTTCTGCGCCAGCCCGTGCATGCTCTGCTGCTGGTAGACCAACTGGCTGGAGAGCAAGGTCTTAGCGCGCTGGATCTCATCGTCGCCGATGGTTCTCTGGCCCACGCCGAAGACCAAGCTGAGGATGGCCTCGAGGACCTC
Organism: Deltaproteobacteria bacterium CG_4_9_14_3_um_filter_63_12; assembly: GCA_002789955.1. GTDB lineage: Bacteria > Myxococcota_A > Bradymonadia > UBA4248 > UM-FILTER-63-12 > UM-FILTER-63-12. Next base: position 51,116 of record PFUG01000609.1, read on the forward strand.
CTCGGCGCCGATGGTAGGCGCAGGGTCGCCATCGGGCTGGCTTGGGGCCAGGTCGCCGCTGGGAAGCGAGCGAAATCCGTTGGCTGGCCGCGCTTGAAAAGTCGTGGCGACGCTCAGCAGGCCGGCGTCGCGCGGCGTGTAGGCGTAGCAGCCGATGGAGTTCACCAGCTGCAGCTCGTCCTTGATCACCACGTCCAGCCAAGAGCTCTCACCGCCGCCCAAGAGGACGCTGAGGACGTCGATGGCGGGCACGTCCGCGTGGGTCAGCTCGGGGACGGGGAAGGCGATTTGCAGGTGCGTCTCGCGCTGAGTGTGCTCTTGCAGGACCAAGCGCAGCGCGGTCTGCGGCGACTCGGGCAGGCGAGCTCGAGGCGGCGTCGAGGCCGGCGGGGCGACGAAGTGTCGCTTGACCGAGGCGAGCACCTCTTCGACGTCGATGTCGCCGACGATGGAGACGGTCATGTTCGAGGGCACGTACCAGGTCTCGAAGAACTCCAGCACGTCGTCGCGGGTGTAGCGCGCGACCCGCTCGGACTCGCCGATGACGGGCTTTCCGTAGGGGTGGCTCGCGAAGACGGTGCTGAAGAGCAGCTGACTGGTGCGGTTCATGGGCGAGTCTTCGCCGCGCTTGAGCTCTTCCTGGATGACCTCGAGCTCGCGGGACAGCTCCTCGGGGTCGAAGGCCGAGTTCTGGATGGCGTCGGCCAGGATCTCCAAGCCCACCTCGAAGAAACGGCTCGACATCTCCACGTGGTAGACCGTGTAGTCGAAGCTCGTCCGGGCATTGATCTCGCCGCCCGCTGCCTCGACCTCCCGAGCGATCTCGCCCACTCCTCGGCGGCTGGTCCCTTTGAACAGCATGTGCTCATGGACGTGCGCCAAGCCGCCCTGGCGCTCGTTCTCGTCGGCGCTGCCGACGCCGACCCAGACGTCAATGGCGACCACGGGCGCGCTGGGGTTGTTCATCAGGATGACGCCGAGCCCGTTGCTCAGCGTGTGTTGCTCGACGTGCATTGGAATCAAAAGAGCCTCGGGTGCCGAATGATTTCACGACAGAAAAGGGTGACAAACCTCTCCCGTTTCGGGGGCAGGGGCATAGGCAAAAGAATAGAAGTGATTGAGGAAAGCAAGAACACTCGGCCAGGAATGGTTTAGGCCGTTTAACATCGAATGTGCTCACCACAGAGAACACAGAGAGCCATGAGGAGTTGGATTCGACCGGGCATACAGTCGAAATCGAGACGAAATCCAAGTGAGTCGCGCTAACTAGGAATCTCCGCTCTGGGTTCTCTGTGCTCTCTGTGGTGAGCCTGGGCCCCAAGAAATCACCCGAAGCCTAGAGACTATTTCAGCGCGTATGGGGGTAGGGGGAGGGGGCCGAGCGTTCGATTCCGGAAACGAGGGCTCAATCGCCTTCGCCCACAGCCACCGCCCCCCCATGGCGCGCCGCTTCGCGGGCCGCCAGCGTGAAGCGCAGGGCCTGGGTGGCCTCCTGGCCCGAGAGGCGAGGCTTGGCTTCGCCTTTGATGCAGCGGATGAAGTGATTGATGGAGTTGCGGAAGGCCGCCTTCCAGTCGTCCTCGATCTCGTTGAAGGAGAACATGCGCCCGTCGCGCAGCATCTGCAGCGGCGCCGCGTCGAGCACGCCGGCCGCGCCACGATTGACCCAGATGATGCCGCGGCTGCCCGTGACCTCAATGAACTCGATGTGCGGGTAGGTGTCCGAGCGCACGTAGAGCTGCGGGGCGTAGACCAGCTCGAGCGAGCCGAACTGGTTGGGACCGAAGTGTTTCCAAGTCAGCAGCGTGGGGGCGTCAAGGAAGTAGCCAGGGTGAATCTCGGTGCGAGACGTCCAGCAGCCGACGCGCTCGACCGGGCCCATGAGGAAGAGGGCGGCAGCGAGCTTGTGGTAGCCCATGTCGAAGAGGAGCGGACCGCCGCCCATGCGGCCGGGATCCAAACGCCACAGCCAGCTCTCCGGCTTGACGGCCCAGCCGCCTTCGGGGCTGCCGATGGTCGCCTTCATGCGGATGCTGATGGGCGTCCCAATCTCGCCCGCGTCGAGAAACGCGCCGGCTTCGACCAGCGGCGGATAGAACAGGCCAGGCTCGCTGATCTGCAAGACCACACCGGCCTGCTCGACGGCCTCTACGACGTTGCGCGCGCCGCGCAAGCTGATGGCGATGGGCTTGGCCAGGTGGATGTGCTTGCCAGCCAACGCCGCCGCGACCGCGATGCGATCGTGCAAGTGATGGGGAGTGAGGATCTCGACGGCGTCGACGTTGGGGTCGGCGAGGAGCTCCTCGTAATCGGTGTAGACGCGCTCGGCCGACCACTCCAAAGCCTTCGCGATCGCGATGTCCTCGCGGGCGTCGCAGACCGCATAGATCTTGGCCGTCGTGAGCTTCTTGTAGGCCTCGACGTGCAGGTTGGCGATCTGGCCGGCGCCGATGATTCCAATCCTCAAAGGGGGCATAACGTCTCCAGGAGAGTCCTGCGGATGAGCTGGGAACGAGGTCAGCCCGGCTATACCGTTGCGGGCTCTGGCCTGTCAATTGGCGGAAGGATCCTCCCCGCTACACTCCCGTTGGAAACAGAACCCAAGAAGTGCGTCTGACCCAAACTCAAATCACATAGTAGAGCGTCTCGGCGCCCTCGCGGTAGACGCGCAGCTTCTCGGCTCTTTTGACCATGTCGCCCAGCGTCTCGGAGCGCATCTGAGTGCGAATGCGCTCGGCGATGTCGGTCCACACCAAGGAGGTGACCTGTTTGCTGGCGATCTCATTGCCCTGATCGAGTTCGTCGGCGGAGGGGAGGTCATCCATCTCGATCAGCCCATCGATGGCGTCGACGATGTCGAAGAAGGTAATTTCGTCGGCCTCTCGAGCCAGGAGGTAGCCGCCAGCTGGGCCTCTTCTGGAGATGACCAGCTCGGCCTTGCGCAGCTGCAGCAGGATCTGCTCGAGAAAGCGCTGCGGGATGTCTTCTCTGTGGGCGATCTCCCGCCCTGCAATGGGCTGCTCGTTACCGTGAAAGGCAATATCGAACATCGCCCGAATCGCGTAGGTGCATCGACTCGAAAGTTTCATGATGTGGCTCCGCCATAATAACCAATCCCTGCTATCAAGATTAATCCTTAGACCTAGGTTAAGGCCCTGTCAACGGTGAAAAACTCACGCCAGCTCAAACGCTTTTTTCGGCAAGGTGTTGCTTCCTGGCGAGTAATCACGCTGGATTTCGCCGATCGAGGTCTCAACGAAAGGGGCCCGGGGAGCCTACTGTTGTAATTCCCATCCGTATGGTAGTAAAAGAGAGCGCGCGCCTCGTCTCCTTGCACCCTCCACAGCCGACCCCTAGTCTTTCGCCTGCTGGCCAAGCCGGCCCTTCTTCCACTTTCGTTATGCACCAGATGACGATGAACGATCGAAACGGGCTCGTCTCAAAACTCCTGAAAGCTTCAGTCAAGCGGGTCGGTGGGGTGCTCGCCCGCGCGATGGCTTCACTCATCGTCCTTGTCGTTGCCGCGGGGCTCGCGGTGATCGGGCTGGCGCTCATGATGGTCGGCGTCCTTGTCTTTCAGCAGACCCTCTCGCGAGTCCTCGGGCTGACCCTGAATTTGAGCGACGCCCTCAAGTTCGTCGGGCGAACACTCACTGCTGTGTCGGCCCTGAGCGCCTTAGGGAACGCCAGTTGACGGCGCTGATGACCAGCGCGAGGACGCACGTCGTCTGGGGGCTTAGCCTCGTCGCCGTACTGCTCGTCGGGTGCGGTCGCGAGGCGCAAGCCAAAGAGCCAGACCACACCGAGGTCCTAGTCCTCGAACCGGCTGCCGGGGCCAAGCTGAAGAACCCTGTGACCTTCAAAGGCACCATCGACGGTCCACTGCGTTCCATTGTCCTTCGACAAGGGGGCTCGAAGGTCGGGGTGCTGTGCGTGCACGACGCCCGCTTCCGCTTCCCACTGTTTTTCACCGCGGACGAGCACGGCTCGGTGGCTGCGCTGACCCTGGAAGCCGAAGGGGCCGAGAGCACCACGCTGGAGCTTCAGCTCGAGCCCTTCGACCTGCTGGCCCTAGAGGACGCACTGGCCGCGGTCGACCAGGCGTTGCGCGCGTCGCCGCCTCAGTTCGGAGTTGGCCTCGAGCTCGCTTCTCGTCTGCTCGGGGCGGGGCACCCACGTTTCGCGTTCGTGGTCGTGCTGAGGTTGGAGGCCTCGCCCGAGCCCATGAGCCAAGACGAGCGCTTGGAGCTGTCCGTCCTGCGCGCGGAGATCGATGTCGTGCTCAGGCACGACGAGCATCTGCGAGAGGTGCTCACGGGGCTGCAGGACAAGCCGAGCGAACCCGCTGAGCTGTGCAAGCTTTGTGCGCGCCTTGGCGAGCGCCTCTTCGCGCTTTCGGACTTCGCTTTGGTGCGGGCAGAGGCGAAGCTCGCCGGCGCGCTTCTCTCAGCGGGCAACGTTCTCTTCGAGCGCGCCGGGCTGCTGCCCCGTCGGCTGCTGAAGGGATACTGACCGTGTCCCGGCGCGAACCATATCACGGCATTTGGAGTGCTTTCATCGTCGCGCTGTGCATGCTGTTTGCGGCCCCTCCCGCGGCCATGGCGACCTCCGACCCTAGCCTCGAGTGGTTCACGCTGGAGAGCGAGCACTTTGTGCTGCACTACCACACCGGCCTCGAGAAGATGGCCGTCGACGCCCTCGCCGTCGCCGAGGAAGCCTACGAACGCCTCTCGCCCCTGCTGAGATGGACGCCGGGTGCCCGCACGCACATCGTGCTCACGGATTTTGGCGACAGCGCCAACGGGATGGCCGGCGTAGTCCCCTACAACCTGATGCAGCTCTACGCCGCGGCCCCGACCTCGCGCAGCACCTTGAACGACTACGACGACTGGCTGCGCAGCCTGATCTTCCACGAGTACGTCCACATTCTGCACCTCGACACCATGAGCGGGGTCCCGGCGCTCATCAACGTCATCTTTGGCAAGACCGTGGCGCCCAACGGTTCACTGCCCCGCTGGTTCACCGAAGGACTCGCGACCTACTACGAAAGCGCGCGCACCGGCGCCGGGCGCATCCGCAACGGCGTCTTCAAGATGTGTCTGAGGGCGGCGGCGCTCGACGACAGGCTCTTCTCGCTCGGCACGTTGAGCGGCGCACCGACTCAATGGCCAGGCGTGCGCGCTTGGTATCTCTACGGCGGACACTTCCTGGCCTATGTGGCCGCGACACGCGGGGAGAGTGCGCTGACCGATTTCAACCATGCCTACGGCGAGCGTCTGATCCCGTTCGGCGTCAACATCGTCGCGCGCCAAACCCTCGGCGACGACTGGCCCACGCTCTACGGCGAATGGCAGACCGCCTTGACCGCAGACGCCTTGGCGCAGTGGGTGGCAGTGCGCGCGCAGGGCGGGCCGACTCCCTACCGCCCGCTCAATAAGCGCTCCTACGCCCACGACTTCATCCAGCGCCGACCCGGTCACAACCAGCTCTCGTTCATCCGCAACGACGGCCTCGACGAGCGCATGCTCGTCCTCTACGACCTCGAGTCGGGCGAGGAGACCGAGGTCTTCGAAGAGCACGGAGAGGGCTGGCACGCCTGGAGCCCCGACGGGCAGTTCCTGGTCACCGCGGAGACCAACTTCTACGAGCGAGTCTACGTCTATGGGGACTTGTACAAACTGGACCTAGAGACGGGCGACCACCAGCTGCTGACGAACGGGGAGCGTGCCCGCGAGCCCGTGGTCGCGCCCGACGGCCGCAGCGTCGTCTACATCGCCGGACAACGAGGCACGACCGACCTCAAGCGTCTGTGGCTCGACACAGGCGAGCTGGAGGTTTTGTACGAAGGACAGGCATACGAGCAGATCTCCACCCCGAACTTCGACCCAGAGGGGACCCGGCTCGTCGTCAGCCGCTTCTCCGGCGAGCCGGTCGGACGCAGGGATCTATTCCTCTTCGACCTGCAGACCAAGGTGTGGACGCGGTTGACGGACGATAAGGCGCTCGACTTGGAGCCGCGCTTCGACCCCACAGGAGAAGCCATCATTTTCAGCGCGGACCGAACCGGGACCTTCGAACTCTACCGCGCCGATCTGGTGACGGGAGCGCTGTTGCAGCTCACCCGCTCGGTCACTGGCTTCTTCAGCCCGTCGTTCGATCCGAGCGGAGAGGTGCTCTACGCCACGACCTACGACTCCGACGGGTACAACGTCACGACGCTCTCGGTGCCGGAGTTGATGGCGTCGGCGAGTCCTGCCATCGTCGACCGCCGGCGTGAGGTCGTGGTCACGCCGGCCGCCCCGAGAGTGAGCCACGAGGCTCATTCCTACCAGCCTTGGAGGTTTCTCTGGCCCAGCAATTGGTTGCCCGAGTTCCTCTCCACCTTGAGCTTCGATGGCACCTACGCGCTGAGCTTGATGGGCTCCGATCCGGCCGGTTACCACATTTGGCTGGCCCGTTTGGCGTACAACACCAACCTGGAGGACCTCTCATTCGGCGCGACGTACGCGTATTTGGGTCTGCCCGTCGATCTGCAGCTGCACTTGAGCCGAGGCGACTCCGCGCGCCGCTTCCGCGGCTCGGACGGCGACGTGAACTACCAGGAGAACCAGACGTTCGCGGGGGTGGACGCGGTGTTGCCGCTGCCGTCGCCCGACTTCAGCCACACGCTCTCGGCCAGCTTCAACCTGACCCACTACGCCCCCTCGGAGCCGCTGCCGAGTGTCGTGGCGCGGGATCCCATTGGCCCCCTGCCCCGCTTTCCGGAGCTGGGCTACTTCAACAACGTGCGCCTCGGCTGGTCCTTTGGCTCCTTGGACTCGTTCCCCGCCTCGGTCTCCACAGAGAGCGGCTTCAGCCTTGGGCTCTCGGTCGGGATGCGCTCGCCGCTGGTTGGCTCCGACTTCTCCTCGTTCGACGTGAGCTACCAGAGCGCGCTCTACCTGCAGAACCCCTGGCTCGACAATCATGTCTTCGCGATCCGTTTGGCGGGCGGGGTCGGATGGGCCGACTACAACCGGCGAGGTCTCTTCATCGTCGGCGGTATTCCAGAGCAGGACCTCGTCATGGCCCTGATCAACCAATTCGGTGTGGGCAGCGCTCAGCTGCGCGGCTACGACGTGGTCGACAGTTACGGCGATGAGTACCACCTCCTCAACTCCGAGTACCGCTTCCCCATCTTCGATATCGAGGACGGCTACGACACGCTTCCGGCCTATTTGGGGCGCCTGCACGGAGCCCTCTTCGCAGACTACGGTGGCGCCTTCTTCGGCGGCATTGACAGCGAGGCCCTCGACCAGTTCAAGCTGGGGGTGGGGGCGGAGCTGCGCATGTCGTTGGTGCTGGGCTATCATCTGCCGAGCATGTTGCGGTTGGGCTACGCCTATGGCGCCTCCGAGGGCGGGCTGCACCACCTCTATCTCGTCGTCGGCAGCCAGTTCTGAGACGCGAGGACCAACGGAGGCACCGAAGCTGGCAAAGCTAGTGGGAATATACGAGTACGAATAGACTGGTTGTCCTAGCGTACGATTCGAAATGCCTTGACGGTGTGGAGCCGGCCCTGGGCAACGAGCCCAGAAAGAGCAAGCAGATGAAAGCAAAGTCAAACACCAAATCGAAAGTGATTCTGATTCTCGCTGGACTCGTGGGCCTGCTGGTGGCCTGGTTCCTGTTCAAGAAGACCATCATGTCGGTCCTGACCACGGTTGCAGTGGGCGCCATCGTGATCGCGCTGCTCTACGTGGCGATTCGGGTCTGGTGGTGGCGGCGCACCCGGAAACGTTGAGTTTCAGCCGACGAGTGGGGCGCGGTGCGCTGGCGAAGCCCTTTGCCGCCTTCGACAGACGCACATCGGGCGTGAGTTGCCATCGCGGGGCGCACGTTCTATAGTCGCGAACGACTTTCGCCAGGACTCGAAGTCACGTGTTTCGTCGGTGTAAACACAGGCAATTCGGTACGAAAGCCACCCCACGACCAGACCCTACACTGCAAACCAAACGCTGCGCTGTGGCCAAGAAGGTGTCTCAGGTCGCAGTGAAGGGTCAGACTCAAGCATCAAGGATAGGTGAACGTGACCACATCAGCGAAACATGTCGCTGTGGTGCGAGCCAAACTGAAGTTCACCACGCGTGAGGAGTTCATTCAGGGGTTCATGCCTCTGATCGGTCGCGCGGGGCTCTTCATTCGCACAAAGAACCCTAAAGAGGTTGGAACGGTGGTCCGGTTCGAGTTCAAGCTCGCCGACGACACCGCCATCTTCGTTGGTGAAGGCGCTGTTCGAAAACAGATCCTCCCAACCCCAGGTGCGTCCGCGACCCCGTCGGGCATGATCGTCGCCCTCAAGCGTATGAATCGTGCGTCGAAGGAAGTGCTCGACGAGATCGTGCGACGCCGCGTTGCGGACCAACTGAGCGAATCGCCCACCCTCCACCACTCGACCGCTACCCCGCCAGCGGCGGTGGCTGCGGTCGAGCCGGACGAGTTCGAGGCCGAGCTTCCCGAACCTGAACCCGTATTCGCCGCGGCTGTCGAGACTTCTCGCCCGCAATCCGGACCTGCACCTGCACCAGAGCCACGGCTTGGTGCGGAGCCAGAGCCAAAGCTCGAGCACAACCCAGAGCTGGCGGTCGAACCCGAGAACCCCTTTGCCGACCTCGACATCGACAGAGCATTGGGCGGCGGTGGCGGTCTCTTTGGAGACGGACTCGAGTCCGAGCTCGACGACATTTTTGCCGAAGCTGGCATGTTCTCCTCGGACACGGACGGCTTCGACTTCAGTGCCCCAGCTGACCTCGGCGGCAGTGCGCTGCCCATGATCAACGCTGGCAACGTCTTCGAAGATCCAGAGCCGCAAGAGGAAGAGGAGGAGTATCGAGGCGGAGTCATCGAGATGGATGAGTCCGAGTTCGATGACGATGACGACGAGGGCGACCTCTTCTCCCCGACCGCGCCCAAGCCCGCCAAGCCCGTCGCACCCAGGGTCTCCGCGCCGGTGTTGTTGGCACCGCCAAAGCCCTTGGCGCCCCCAGTCTTGGCGCCGCCAGTCTTCCCAACCCCCCTGCCAACCTTCGCGCCGACGCCGCTGCCAACTCCATTGCCGACCTTCGCGCCGACGCCGCTGCCAACTCCATTGCCGACCTTCGCGCCGGCAGCACCCGTTGACGATGGCCTCGATGACCTCTTGCTCGCGCCTGAGCCCGAGCCTGAGCCCCAGGCCGCACCCGAGCCTGAAGGCTCTGGCTTCGACGACTTCCTCGTAGCGCCCGAACCCGGACCCGAACCCGAACCCGACTCTGGCTTCGACGGCTTCCTCGTTGCCCCCGAGCCCGAGCCCGAGCCCGACTCTGGCTTCGACGGCTTCCTCGTTGCCCCCGAGCCAGAGCCCAAATCCGGCGTCGACGATTTGTCCGTCGAGCTCGGAAGAGAGCCAGAGCCGGAGTACGAGGCCGCCGAGTTCGACGAGATCCCCGACGCAAGACTCCCACCCCCGCGCCCGTCGCATGAACTCGATGATGTCCTTCATCACCTCGATGACGACGAGCAGATGACGAACGAGGGCGCCGGACTCGCCGAGGCGACCATCCTTAGCGAGCCAAGGATCCCAATTCAACACTTCGCCTCGAGGGTCGACGACGATGATGTCGGTCTAAACTCCCTCGTCTCCCACGCGAAGCAAGTCGACGTCCCGAAGATCGAGCTGCCTAGAGTCGAGCTCAACCCCCTCGATGCCGTCTCGATCAACAACGCCGACCTGCCGCCACCGCCCAAACCCACCGGTTTCAAGAGCCCGTCGATCGATGACCTGCAGGCCGGCAAGCCCCGCAAGAAGGGCCTCTTCAACAAGCTCTTCGGGAAAGAGTAGGACTATTACGGCGTTCGGACTCAAGGGGCAGGCCTAGTGGCCTGCCCTTTTTCGTTTACCGACCGCGCCACGCTTCACCGCCGCGACCGCACCAGAATGAACACCAACGTCGGCCCCCCGAGCAGCGCGGTGATCACCCCGACCGGCAACTCCGCGGGCGCTACGATCGAGCGTGCAAACGCGTCGGCGAACGCCAGAAACGTAGCGCCGAACAGCAGACTCAGCGGGATCAGTAAACGGTTGTCCGAGCCGAACAACGCCCTCGAGGCGTGGGGCACCAGCAACCCGACGAAGCCAATGGGACCGACCTGTGCGACGGCTGCAGCGGTGACGAGGCTGGCCGCCGCGAACGCCAGCGTGCGCGTGCGCGGGACGTCGACGCCTCGTGCGGCGGCGAGCCCCTCGTCGACCGAGAGAAGGTTCAACTTGCGGGACAGCGCCAGCAACGCGAAGGCTCCGGCGAAGATGAATGGCGCCGTCTGCACGACGCCCACGTAGCCCACGACATCGAACCCACCCACCAGCCAGCGGATCATCTGGAAGGCTGCGGCTGGGTCGGAGAGGTACTGCAGCAGCAGCACGAACGCCGAGCTCACGATGGACCACGCGATGCCAGCCAACAAGAGCTCCGTCGAGTCCGCGCGCCCCATGGCTCGCGCCAGCGCGTAGACCGCCAGCACGCTGGCGAAGGCGCCAGCGAAGGCGAAGAGCGGCGTGGCGCTGAAGCCCAACACCACGAACGCCAACCCGAGCTTGATCGCCAAAACCGCGCCGAGTGAGGCGCCCCCCGCCACTCCCAAGGTGTATGGGGTCGCCAGTCCGTTGCGCAGTAATGCTTGAAACGTGGCGCCCGCCACCGCCAACGCGCCGCCGGCCAGCATGGCCAACAAGACTCGGGGCAATCGGATGTTCCAAAAGATCGTCGCGTCGACTGAGGTGCCGCTTGGTCCCTCCCGCCACGCGTCTCCGAGATTGAGCCAGGACGCGCCGAAGAGCGGGCACAACACCAACGCCAAGAGCAACGCAGCGACGCCGAGCCCAAGCGCACGGAGCCATCGCCGGCGATCCAGCGAGAAGCGCTGCTCGTCGCTTGGCATCGAGCCACTTTCGGCACGGCGGGGCTCTGCCTCTCGCTCCGGCGGCGGGGCGGCTGCAGTTCGAGACGTTCTGCCAGCCCCTGCCTTCGGCACCACGAAAGGCGCGCCGCCCGCTGGGTCCTCGAGGACGTCGAGGCCCTCGCCGAAGCTTCCCTCGAGCTGCGCTGCCGAGAGAATGGAGCCCGGCGGCCCCTGTGCGGCGATCCTGCCGTCAACCAGGAGCACGATGCGGTCGCAGTAACGGCTCACCAGGTTGATGTCGTGGCTCGCCATCAGGATGCCGACCTGCGAGGTCGTCCGCAGCTCCTGCAGGATGTCGAGGATCTGCACGCCATGGTGCAGGTCCAGCCCACTCGTCGGCTCGTCCAACAGCAGGTAGTCGGCCTCCTGCGCGATGGCCGAGGCGATCAGCGCGCGCTGGGCTTCGCCGCCGCTGACCTCGTCGAGGCGGCGGTGCACCAGCTCGAACACCCCGACCGCCCGCAGCGCGCGCGCCGCAATGAGCCGGTCGGCTTGGGTCTCGAACGCAAAGCCACGCTGATGCGGATAGCGCCCCTGCAACACCAGCTCGCCGATGGTGAACGGCGGCACGGACTCGAGCTTCTGTGGCACGTACGCCACCTTGGCGGCCAAGGCCTCGCGGCTGAGGGACCGGACGTCCTGCCCGTCCACTGAGCGCGCGCCGGTCGTCAGCTCGACAAGACCCAACATGGCCTTCAGGAGCGTGCTCTTTCCCGCTCCATTGGGGCCGATGAGGGCGACCCACTCGCCGCGCTGCACGGCCACCGAGACCTGGTGCAGGATCACTCGGTCGGCGTATCGCGCGTGCAGCTCGCGGGCGTCGAACATCGCAGGCTAGCTCAGCTCACAGGCGATTTGGGTCGCCGCACGGATGCCGTCGACCGCCGCGCTGACGATGCCGCCGGCATAGCCCGCGCCCTCGCCGATGGGATAGAGGTTCGAGACCCAAGAGGACCGGAAATCCTCGCCGCGCGGCATGCGGATGGGGGCGCTGGTCCGAGTCTCGACGCCGATGAGCAAGGCCTCGTTGGAGATGAAGCCGGGCATGCGACGCTCGAACGCAGGCAGCGCCTCACGCAGCGCCTCGATGACGAAGGCCGGATAGAGCGTGGACAGGTCCTCCGATTGAATCCCTGGGCGGTAGGTGGTCTTGCGCAGCTCGCCGGAGCGTTTGCCCGTCATGAAGTCGGCCACATTCTGGGCGGGGGCTCGAAAGCCACCGCCGCCCAGGAGCGCAGCCTTGGTCTCGGCCGAGCGTTGGAGCGCCACGCCCGCCAGCGGACCCTCGCCGAAGGCCAAGAAGTCTTCGGGGTCGACGGTCACGACCATGGCCGCGTTGGCCCAGCGGCCGCTGCGCGAGGCATTGCTCATGCCGTTGACCACGACCTCGTCGGCGCAGGTCGCCACGGGAAGGATGACGCCGCCTGGGCACATGCAGAACGAGTAGACGCCGCGCACTTTTTGTCTGCCGACTTGGTGCGAGAGCATGTAGTCCGCGGCCGGGATGCGCTCGTGCTCGGCGAACTCGCCGAACTGGCAGTGATTGATCAGGGCCTGCGGGTGCTCGATGCGGAAGCCCACCGCGAACGGTTTGGGGACGATCTCGACGCCGCGCGCCAGGAGCGTCGTGTAGAGGTCGCGCGAGGAGTGCCCTAGGGCCAGCACCGCCCGGTCGAAATCCAGCCGCCCAGCGGTCGTCTCGAGGGCCCCCAAGACACCGTCTGTGACGATGATATCGTCGACGCGGGTGCCGTAGAGGATGTGCACCCCCATCGCCTCGAGCGTCTCGCGAAACGTCCGAATGAGCTTCACCAGCTTGTCGGTCCCGAGGTGGGGCTTGGCGTCGACCAAGATTCTATCGGGCGCCCCGAACTCGTGCAGGGTCTCGAGGACCGTGCGCACCTCGCCGGCACCGATCCGCGTGACCAGTTTCCCGTCGCTCCAGGTCCCGGCGCCGCCCTCTCCGAAGCAGACGTTGCTCTCGGGGTCGAGGTGTCCCCTGTTGACCAAGGCTCCGACGTCTTTGGCCCGGCCCTCGACGGGCTTGCCGCGCTCGATGAGGGTAACCTCCAGGCCCGCTCTCGCCAACGTGAGGGCGGCAAACAGCCCTGCCGGCCCGGCGCCGACCACACCGATGTGCTCGCGCTTGCGGACACGCAGATTGGGCAGCTGCAAGCGCTTGGGGGCCTCGCGGGCCTGGCTGCCCTTGCGCGGCTGGATGGTTGCTTTGAGCTCGACGTCCAGAGTGTAGACGAAGCGGGGCCGGTGTTTGCGGGCGTCCAGCGAGCGCTTGACCAACGTCGTGTTCATGACTGAGTTCGCGGGCACGCCGAGCTGACCCGCGACAGCCTTCGTCAGCGCGGTGGCCTCATCGGCTTCGAAATCGATGGCGACTCCGCTCGCTCTCCAAATCTTTGTTGCCATGCGACTCACGCGACACCCTGAGGCAGAACTGGCGCCAACAGCCAAGGACCTTCCCGAGGTTGCATTTGAGGCGGGAAGGAAGGAAGGATCTATCTGGAATCGACGTTCAACGCCAAGGAACACCAACAGGAGGGCAGGAAAATGCGTAACGGACGCCACAGTGTCTTGTCTGTACGCGCCGCGCTCGCTTTGGCGGCGATCACCACGATGGTGGGCTTCGCCTGTGGCCGCCCAAATCCGACCGACGCCGCGCTCGGGCAGGTCATGCAGGAGGCCCGCGACGATCTAGAAAAGTCCCCGGACCCGCGTGACATTCGGATATTGAACCTAACAAGGGGAGCTCAGGCCGCGATGACGGGCAAGAGTATGGAGCCCGACAACAACCGCCTTGACGCCTACATTGAGGACCCGAACGAGCCACCGCCTGAGTCGCAGAAATTCGAACTCGAGGCCATTGCGCTGGCACAGGAAGGCGAGCTTGCCTTGCTCTCCGGTGACGACGAGGGTGGGTTGGCGAAGCTCGAGGCCTCCATGAAGCTGCATCCGACCCTTGACGCGCTGCGAGTGTTGGGGCCGGAGTTGAGCAAGCGTGCGGCCGTCGAGCTGCTGCAGTCCTATTGCGAGGGGACGTTTCGCGTGCAGCGACAGGACGCTGCCCGGCTCGCGGTCCTGGACCTCTGTCGAGCCCAGAGCGACACAGAGGCTCTCCACGAAGCGTTGCCGTGGGCGAGCGATGAGACGTTGATTTGGTACGAGGTCCAGCTCGTCGAGCCTGTTCCTTGAGAGCTTCCCCACAAATCATTCGGGGTACCGCTCTTTCTGGGAGGAGGGGCTTTGCCCTGACCCAGGCAGATGCAAACTGGGCTCTGCCCTGACCGGTCGGGGGGCTTGTCCCCCGGACCCCCCTCTTTTTCCGTTCTTGCAGTCAACCAAGGTTCAGGCTTCTGATGGTGGTCGGACGTTCCACGACTGCGCTTTACCCTGAACAGTTTGGATTGGCAGGCACCACGTGCGGATCTTCGCCATCGTGGGGTAGTACTGGCCGAGCAGGCGCAAGAGGTTGATGCTCTCTCGCAGCCTTGAGAAATGCTCGGGCTGAGAGAAGCCCCCGCCAACCGGCGGGGGCTCAGGAGATCTCAGACCAGAAAGCTGGCTGACGCGAACCTCTAATAGCCCGCGCCCACCACATTCCCTGCAAAATGACATTTCTGCGCGCAGCTGCCGTTGGGGTCGGTCTTGTCGGCCACGAGCGGTTTCTGCCAGTTGTGAGAGTACCAGGCGATGGCATGCCCGTTCTTCCGAACTACCGGTCGAACCTCGTCCGTCACCGGATCGAGGAACACGTCCTGGGTGTCGGATGCGCCGGAGCTGGCCAGTTCGAAATCCCGGCCCAGGCCGAAGGTGTGGCAGCCGATACAGGCGACCTTGGTGGCAAAGGCGCCGTTGTAGTGCATCTGCACCGGGACCGAGGCGTGCAGAGTACCCGTGTGGCAATCGGTGCACTGAACGTCACCATCAGTCCTCCAGTCGTATTCCTCTCCCGGCAGATTGTGGATGTTGCCGTTCGCACCCAGGGTGGCCGATGCGGTCCCGTGGCAGTCAGCGCAGGACATCTGTGCGTGCATGTCGTTTGTGCCGCCGGTGAGCAGAGAGAAACTATCGCTTCCCGAATTCATCAGTTCCGTCGCCTGCGGGTGGCGCCTGACATTGGCGGCCTTCACCGCCGTCGCCGCGCCGTCCTTCCAATAATAGGCGTTGCGAGCCGGCCGATTGTAGCCGGTGTGGCAGGCCTCACACACGCCTTCTTCGTCCGTGGCGAAGTACTCCTTGGTGCGGAATTCGTGAGAGGCGATGTTTGCCGTCCGGTCCATCATGAACTCGGACATGCTGTCGGCGGGTCTGGTCCCTGCCCCATCAATGGTGTCGTCGGTTTGGACCTGGTCCCAGTATTCCGTAATAGAGTGGGCGTTCTTCCGCGAGATCGTCGCCTTGAAGTGACAGGTCTCGCAGCTGGCGTGACAGCGGTTGCAGTTGCCGACCGCGTAGTTCTCGCCGATGACCGTCGTCGTTCCTTCGAGTGTAGTCGCGAAGGTGGTCAACTCTTCGTCTATGTGGGCGCCGCGCATCTTGAAAATGGTGGCATGCGCGCTGTTCTCGAATTCGCTGTGGTTCTGGTGGCAGCTGGCGCAGCTTTTCGATACCGCCGTGCTGTAGTAGTTTCGCGTCTTCAGCTCCTCGCCCGCAGCGATCTTCTCGACCGCCTGGCCCTTACTGAAGCGCGCCCAACCGCCATAGGTTTTGTTCACGGGCGCGTGCATGCCACCGGCGTTGATGTCCGTATGGCAGCTCACGCACTGCTCGGCGCCGTGGGTCGTTGCCGCGAAGAGTTCACCGTTTACATAGAGAGGCACGGTTTCGGTCGCACCGGTAGCTGTGTCGACGACGATCGTCTTGACCAGGTCCGGGTTGCCGTGGCAACCGGAGGCTAGGCAGCCGTCATTGCCGCTTGCGGCAGGGCCGACATTAATGGTCACCGTGCTCGTGCCACAGGTGATGTCGTAGGTGCCGTCCAGGTTGTCGACGACTGCGCAGTCGTTGCCGTCAGAGAGGGTCACGGTGTTGCCGTCACAAACGATGTCGTACGTGCCGTCGCCGTTGTCGGTGGCCGCGCAGGATGCGCCTGGAGCCCCTGGGACCCCGGGTTGACCATCCGCGCCTTGAATGAGGTTCACGGTCTCGCCACCGCAATCGACCGTGAAAGTCCCATCGCCGTTGTCCGTCGCGGTGCAGCCCACGCCAGTCGCCCCCTTCGGACCTTCATCTCCACTACAACCTGCCAGCAGCAAGCAGGTGCACGCTGCTGCAATCGCCAACATGATTCTCATCCCGTGAAGTCTCTTCATTGGTTCCTCCTGTTAGCTTTTGATATGACCGGCTCCCAAGAAGTCCCAATACTCTTTTTTTTCCAAAAACAATGCAAGTGGGGTTCTTGGACGAGAATTGACTGAAGTCAAATGGTCGCGTGACGTGTATCACGTCGAATCAGCAAACATGCTGTTATTCAATATGTATGTATCGTGTCTGTGGGATGAAAATATTTGAAAAATAGTTCGAGTGATAATTGACATAAATCATGCAACCGCTTGATGTGTGACATGTGTAGTGATATAAGTGCTGGTTAATATGGATAGATGCAGTATCGCATGCGGGGCGCGACGCAGCCGCCATTAGGGCTCGCGCAGGAATAACTTTCGAGGCGCTGAGCGTCGAGGCGCACCGCTGCCAAGGCGCGAGGACGAGGCGTAGCACCGCACCGTCGAGGACGAGCAACGCAGGCAGATGGGATGGATCGGCGCTCAGAGACCGGAAGTTGTTTCTGCGGGAGCCCTTAGGATAGTTGCGGTGGGTCGGCTAGGAGTACGCCCAGGCTTCCCAACTCTGCCAGGGGGTTTTCGGCCCTTTCAAGGCCAGCGCGCGAGAGCCCGGGTGCAACGCCGGACGAATCGCGACGCACCCATGACCTGGAATCCGCCCTGAAGCGGCGGCCCACAGACTT
>PFUG01000459.1 GCA_002789955.1 Deltaproteobacteria bacterium CG_4_9_14_3_um_filter_63_12
ACTCGATGCCGACCATCAACAGACGGTGGTCCGAAGGTTTTCTCACCTCTTGGGTGACGCGCAGCGTCTCAGGTGACTGCGCTGAAAACAGAACGCGCTGAAGACCTCGAACGCGAGGGCCTGGCTTTGAACTCGCCGAGCGAGGGTTTCTCAGGGGAACACGTCATCGGGTTCGTCGCTGGGTCGCTGTGGGCCGTGACAGGTTTATGACCGCGATGACTCGAGCTTCGCGAACGGATACCGTGCGAAGAGCCGAAATTCACGAAGAAACGAGAGCCGCGTGGGAACGACAACTTGGCCAGGATGTGATAACCTCAGCGCCATTGACATACAGTGTACATGATGCGCGCTCGTCTTCCCGTTGCGAACGTCCTCTGCGCGCGCTCCACAAGCTTGCTCTGACCACCCGCAAGGGAGCTTGGTCCCGCAGAAGGAGTGGTGACATGGCCGCCAAGGCGAGATTGCCAAAAGTGGGCGACAACGTCGCTGGATTCGAGATCATTGGCGTGCTGGACGAGGGCGAGTACAGCTCTCGGTTCGAGGCCGTCCAGTTGGATCTCGGGTTCCGCGTGGTCGTGAAGATGATCGCCCCCATCGTCGTTGAGCGGAGTCCCGACGTGGCCGCACGATTCCTGAGGGAAATCGAGCTGGTCAAGCGGTTGGACCACCCGAACATCGTCCGCATGTACGACCATGGACAGACGGACGAGGGCTTGTTGTGGATGGCCACCGAGCTTGTCGAGGGCAAGCCGCTCGACAAGGTCTTGGCGGAGCACGGGCCCATCGATGGGCGGCGGTCGAAGAACATCATGTTGCAGGTGCTCGCTGGCCTGGCCGAGGCTCACTCACAGGGGATCATCCACCGGCGGGTGGAGCCCACCAACATCTCGCTGATGGATGAGGGAGCCGAGAAGGACATCGTCAAGCTCGCGGACTTCGGGTTAGCCAAGGCGATCGGCCTGCGGAACGACCCTGCCATAAAGGACATCACGGGCTCGCTATCGAGCGCGCCGCTGATGCCTCACTTCAGTGCACCAGAGGTCCTCAAGCTCGAAGAGGTGGGAGCGTACTCGGATGTCTACTCGGCAGGTCTCGTCCTCTTCGAGATGCTCACGGGTACCCCTGCCGTCGATGCCGACAACATCATTGAGGCGTTCGACAAGCAGCTCAGTGAGCCGCTGGACGTGCCAGCTTGGCTCGCCGACTCACCATTCGGGCCAGTCCTCGCCAAAGCCACGACCAAGAACGCCGCGGATCGCTATCCCTCTGCAGAAGAATTCTATGCCGCGCTCGAGAATGTGGAGCCAGCGGGGCTGAAGGTCCCGGCGAGCGCGTCCGCGCAACCTGCCTCGAACCCTGGCTCCAGGACGTTGGAACCCGCAAAGAGGCCAACCCTGCGCGGGGCACATGGCACGACGCAGACGTCGATGTCCGACCTCAAAGAGAAGCTGCTCAAGGGCAAGACGAATCCAGCCCGCCAACGGCCACAGCCTCTTGCGCAGTCGACAGGTGGCGCTCTAACACCGGGGCGCGCTCGGCCCCCGGCCCCCTCTTTGCTCGCAACGAAGTCCAGCGCGAGACCCGCGCAGCCAGGTCGCGCGAACCCCGGAGTCGTTGCCGTGGCGCCGTCTCCCGTCAAGGCTGATGCTGCCAACCAAGCCAACGGAAGCTCGTCGCGCCCACTGCCCCCGTCGGCCGAGATTGGCAAGAGCGAGCCAGGGCAGGCGAAACCCGAGGGCGCTGGTGCCCCCAAAGTGTCGCCGCGGGGCACCAGTCCCATTTCTGCTCGCGGCTCTGCACCCGCCGCTGAGGTGCCGGTGTCCTCCGATGAAGCGGCCAGCGCGAGCTCCACCGCTCGTTCACAGCCCTCTCCTACCAAGGTTGAAGCCCCCAAGCCCATCGCGGCGCCGCTTGCCAGCTCCGAACCTCAAGCAGGTCGGGGCGAAGCCCTTGTCGGACTGCCCGACTTCGACCAGCCAGAAGGCGGCAACGCGACCACCGTGGTCGCCCTGCCACCCGAAGACATCATCGCAAAAGAGAGCAGAGCGCAAACCGTAGGAGGCTCCGAGGACGCCACGACGCTGGCCGAGCAGGTTCATGAGATCGCCGCTCCGCTGGCGGGAGAGCATGTCGTATTTGACGCCAACGCCGCTGTTCCCACGGACGCAAGCGAGCCGGCGGTCGCTGCCGTGGCCGCAGCCACAGTGGGGACGAATGACGCGGCGTTGGACCTCTCCGACGGTGCCACTGGGTTCGACGCCGAGCCCGACTACCACGTGCCTCAGAGGCGCAAACCGATCGGCATGATCCTGGCTCTGATCGTGGTCCTGGGGTTGGCTGGCGGCCTGGTTTGGTACTTCATGCAGCCCTCAGGCACCCCCGACAAGGGTGACTCAGAGAAGGCCGCAAAGACCCCCGACAGCGACGAGAGCGGGACCGGGGCCGCTGCTGAAGAGGACCCGGCACTCGACGAGCAGGAGGCGGCAGCCAATTCCGGCGCGGAAGGAGGTGATGAGGCCGCGCCAGGCGATGACGGCGAGTACGACTTTGTTGGCGAGGAGACCGACCCTGGGAACGGCGGTGAGACCGTGACGGCTGCCGAGGGGCCAACCAAGGTGTCGTGGTCGATCGTTTCAATGCCCGAGGGGGCCTCGGTCGTCACTGACGGCGCCCAAAGCACGCCGATTTGCGCCGCCACGCCCTGCACCGTCGAGCTCGACCCGAGCGAGGCCGAGATCGCGGTTCGCTTTGAGTTGGACGGGCACGAGCCACTCGTCGCCAAGTTGACCCCTAATGACGACGGCTCTCTCGAGATCGAGCTCAAGCCGGTCAAGACCGGCTCGGCTAACCCCGACGAAGACAAGGCAAAGCTCAAGAAGGAACGTCGGCGGCACCGCAGCCAACGAAAAGGCAAGAAAGGAACCGACCCCTTCAGCGCAAAATCGTTCGATTGACGGGTGCTTTCCGGTGGGCTGAGACCTTGCTATTTTGAGCGCACAAGACGCATCGGACCACCATCACAAACGGGCTCCGCTCGAGGCACCGTCACCATGCAAGGTCCTGATGGAGTGCCCAACAATACCATTGACAACCGAGAGTGGGCAGCATGCGGACGACAGGACAAATGGCTGGCATCAAGTGGCTGAGCTGCCTCTGTGCAGTGATGATCCTTCTGTCGTCGAGCGCCGCGCTCGCCGAGTGGGACCCCCGGACCTTCGCCAAGGCACTCAAAGCGGCAGAAGAGGACTATGTCGCTGGCAACTTCGCGGAGGCTGGTATCAAGTATGCCCAGTTGACCGGCGTGCTGAAAGAGGCACTCGCCTCCTCGGCGGTCCCCGAAGCCCAGCAGGAGCGGGCATCCGAGGCGCTACTCGTGATTGGCTATCAGCTCGCGCGGTGCCATCAGCAGACGAAAGACTGCCAATCAGCCGCCGACGTCTATAGTGAGCTGCTCGCGACGACCGGCCTGACCGATGGGCTCATGGTGAAGTTCACGGTGCGCGCTGCTGAGGCGCGGGTCTGTATGGCTGAGAATGCGGTGAAGGCCGGCGACGCTCAGTTGGCTCGCGCCCACCTGGATACGGTATCGCAGCTCTTGAGCGGCGTCGTGGGCATACCTCTCGACGAGGTTTTGTCCGAGGAGCTGGCGGCTGACCTGGAGACCGTGCAGAACGAGACGTTGGCCAAACAGGAGACGCTGGACGCCCAGCGCAAAGGGCTCCTGGTGGCCTCGACGGAGGAGCTCATTCGCTCGAAGGAGTGTGTCGGCGCCGAGACTGCGCTGACCAAGCTGCCGGGCGAGGATATCGACCAGGCAGAGCTGACCCGGCTTCGCGGAGAGCTGGACGTGGCCTGCCCCCCCCGAGTCCGAAGGACCAGACATGACCTATGTCGCGCTGGGCGCGGCTGGGCTCGGTGGGGCGCTGCTGCTGACGGCCGTTGTTCTGGAGATCGCCGGCGCTGGCGACATTGACGACTTCGACTCCGCTCGCGGCAAGTGCCTCGGCGGGAACCCAGCCTCCTGCCAGACCGCCCTGAACCTGAAGGATGACATCGAGAGCCAACAGGTCACCACCAGTGTGCTGGTCGGCGTGGGTGTCGCAGCTGCTGCTGGTGGTGTCATCTGGTGGCTCATGATTGACGGCGAGGAGTCCGAAGATGCGCAGGTCATGCTAGCCCCAACCCTCGGACCCGATAGCGTCGGCACCCAGTTGACCCTTCGCTGGTAGTCGGAGCGACCGCAACCAGGCTCGAGGTTGCGGTGAAGCCCAGAGCCGCGGACTACATCGATTCGGAGCTCATCATGAACATGGCAATTCGAATCCCTCTCCAACTCCAGCTGTGGTTGGCCCTCGGTCTTCCCTGCCTCCTGGGCTGCTCGTTCACTGCTGATCTCGACTCCGACAAGATCGAGAGTCTACGATGCAGCGCGACCCAACCTTGTCCAGGTGGCGCCGAGTGCCATCCTTCCGGCTTCTGCTGGGCGACAGGTACGAGCGTGGACACCACCATCATTGACACCGAGATTGGTGGCGACACTAACCCGGACCTGATCGGATCGGATACGACGGTCGCCGATGCCAACGACGCGGCCGATGTGACTGACACCGTCGAAGTGACCGACATCGCCGATAGCGCCGACGCAGCAGACGCGACCGACGTCGCCGACATCTGCGCACAGACCGTTTGCTCTGGAGCCTGCGTGGATACAGACGTTGACATCGCCAACTGTGGAGCCTGCGGCACGAGCTGTTCATCGAACAACGGTACCGCACACTGTACAGCAGGGGTCTGCGAGATCACCTGCGACGTTGGCTTCGACGACTGTGACGCGGACCTCACCAATGGCTGCGAGGCGGAGCTCAATGGCGATACCGCAAACTGCAGTGCCTGCGGTGCAGCGTGTGATGCGACCAACGGGACTCCGGCCTGCATCACCGGCGCCTGTAGCCTTACCTGCGACACCGGATTCGATGATTGCGATGGGGATGTCACCAGTGGCTGCGAGACCGACACGCAGATTGACACAGCGCACTGTGGCGCTTGTCGCAATCCGTGTGGTGGTGTGAGCGATACTTGCTGTTCGGGGGGATGTTTCGCTGTGGAGGACACGAGCGAGACGCTCTGTGGTGGCTGCACTGGTCAGCGTAAGTGCTGCCTCGACCACACGAGCTGCGGCTATCAGTGCCTCAACATCAATGGCAACTGCCCCTGACGATCGGCTCGTCGGGACGTTGCTGGTACTGGTGAATGCAGGAGTGGATAGAGCCAGCCTTCGAAGGCATCTGCGTTGCGTTGGGCTCGCCAGGATCGATGACGTGGAGGTAGACCGAGGGATTCGGCCGCCGGTACAGAAGCGCCATGGCCACCGTCGGCCAGTAGTCGGTCATCATCACCGGGGTTGGCTCGGTCTCGAGCTGTCCACGGACCGTCCTCGCGGGAGAGGTCCAGCGCACGACTGGCCAGGTTGTGCTTCTTTCGCCGGCGCCAAGTCAGCGCGAAGCGGGTGAGCTCGCCGACCATGAACGCTCCGACCAAACCGAAGAGCGCGGTGTAGCCGAGCTTAGAATCCCAGAATTGGCGCTCAACGCTTGAGCTTGCCAAAGGGGTTGTTCGTGAACTTGTCCTCACTCGCTTGGCCGCCGCGGCCTTGGCCCCCGACGCGACCTTGATTCCCGCCGCGCCCTTGCCCGCCGCGCCCTTGCCCGCCGCGCCCCTGCTCGCCGCACCCTTGCCCGCCGCGCCCCTGCCCGCCGCGTCCCTGCTCGCCGCGCCCTTGCTCCCCGCCGCGCCCCTGGTTGCCTCGTGCCGGGTCGTTGCGCTCGCGCGGCGCCTGCTGCCGACCTTCCCGCGAGACCTCGCTCAGCTCCGAGCCCGCCATGGCCTGCTTGCGGCTCAACGAGATGCGCTTGCGCTCCAGATCCACCGAGAGCACGCGGACCTTGAAGCGGTCCCCGACCCCGACCACCTCGGCCGGGTCGCGCACGAACCGGGTGTCCAACTCCGAGATGTGCACCAGGCCGTCCTGGTGTACGCCGACGTCGACGAAGCAGCCAAAATTCGTGACGTTGGTCGCCACGCCTTCCAGGATCATCCCCTCTTTTAGGTGGTGAATCTCCGTAATATCCTCACGGAACTTGGGCGGCTCAAAACTCTCGCGCGGATCTCGGCCCGGCTTCTTGAGCTCGGCGAGAATGTCGTTGAGCGTTGGCAGGCCCACGTCGCCGCTGACGTAGCGCTGAAGGTCGAGCTGCGCCACGCGGTCTTGGGCGCCCACCAGCTGAGCCAGCGGCGCGCCCAGATCTTTCGCCATCTGCTCGACCAACGCGTAGCGCTCTGGGTGTACGGCCGAGGCGTCGAGCGGGTGCTTGCCTCCCTTGACCCGCAAGAACCCTGCAGCCTGTTCGAAGGTCCGCTTGCCCAACTTGGGAACCTTCAAGAGCGCCTTGCGCGAATCGAAGGGGCCCTCGCTCTCGCGCATGGCGACGATGTTCTTGGCGATGGCGGGCCCGATGCCGGCCACGTGCTCCAGCAGCTTGGCGCTGGCGGTGTTGACCTCGACGCCGACCAAGTTCACGCAGCTCTCGATGACCTCCTCGAGCTTGTCGGCCAGCAGCTTCTGGTTCACGTCGTGCTGGTACTGGCCCACGCCGATGGCCTTCGGATCGAGTTTGACCAGCTCGGCCAGCGGATCTTGCAGGCGCCGCGCGATGGAGATGGCGCCGCGGATGGTCAAGTCGAGGTCCGGGAACTCTTCGCGCGCAATGTCCGACGCCGAATAGACGCTGGCGCCCGCCTCGCTGACCAAGACCGCGAAGGCCTCGCTGTTGCCCATGTCCTTGAGGACCTCGTTGACGAAGGCCAAGGTCTCGCGCCCAGCCGTGCCGTCGCCGATGGCGATGGCGTCGGGCTGGTGCCGCTCGAGGAAGACCCGCAGCTCGCGTTTGGCCGACTCGGCGCGGCCTTCGCCGCTGTGCGGGTAGACCGTGATGGTGGCGCGGTAGGTGCCCGTCGCGTCCACTGCGGCGACCTTGCACCCCGTGCGCAAGCCCGGATCCACGCCGACCACCGAGTGCTGTCCGAAGCAGGCGGCCAACAGGAGGTTGCGCAAATTCTTCGCAAAAACCTCGACGGCGTCGCGGTCGGCCCAGGTCTTGAGCTCGCCTAGGTACTCGTTCTCGAGGCTCTTGAGCAGCAAGCGCTTGAGCCCATCGACCACGGCTTCATGCATCTGCCCCGCGAATGGAGAGCTTTTCCGCATCCCGCTCGCCCCGGCCACGTGGTCAGCGAGCGTGTCCTTGTCGAGCTCGAATTTGGTCTTCAAGACCCCCTCGCGCTCGCCGCGCATCAAGGCGAGGACGCGGTGCGGTGGGAGCCGCGAGGCGGGCTCGGAGTAGTCGTAATAATCCTCGAACTTCGTGCGCTTGTCGGCGAACTCCTTCGTGACCTGCGACTTGAGCAGGGCCTGGTCGATGAGCGCCTTGCGAACCAAGGCGCGGATCTCGGCGCTCTCGGACAGCGTCTCGGAGACGATGTCGCGGGCCAAGGCGAGGGCGGTCTCGGCGTCGGGAACCTCATGTTCTTCGCTGAGGAACGCCAGGGCCTCGACTTGCGGGTCGCCCGCGTCGGGCTGCTCCATGATGCGGTCGGCCAGAGGCTGCAGGCCTTTTTCTCGCGCGATCATGGCGCGGGTGCGCCGTTTGGGCTTGTAAGGCAGGTAGAGATCTTCCAGGTCGGTCTTGCGCTCGCACGCGAGGATGGCCTGCTTGAGCTCGGGCGTGAGCTTGCCCTGCTCTTCGATGGAGGAGAGGACCGTAGCGCGGCGGCTCTCCAGGTCGTCGAGGGTGGTCTTGCGCTCTTCGATGGCGCGGATCTCCACCTCGTCGAGCCCTCCCGTGGCTTCTTTGCGGTAGCGAGCGATGAACGGCACGGTGTTCTCGGCGAGCAGCTCGATGGTGGAGGCAACGGCAGCGGGGGCGAGTTTGAGCTCTTGGGCGATCTTCTGGACGTGCATAGAGATTTTGGTTCGAGGAGGTGTGAAGCAGCGGATGAGTTTCACCGAACGGGGGCGCCTATCTACCACACGTCGCCCGAGGCCGATACGGTCGTCTGTCCGCGCGCTTCGCGCCACGCCCCCCCAGGGCATTGCCCTGGGCTGGTATGGTCGGCCCTTTCAGGGCCGGGGGACCGACGCCCAGGATCAACGCAATCCGTATCACGGCGAGGCGAGGAACCTGGGCATCCGCCGTGAAGGGGCGGCCTCGGAATTAGCCCAGTGCGGAGCGCTGGGCCGCGCGTCCGACCGCCCGAACCCACGACGTGGAAAAGCATCCGACCGCCCGAACCACGACGTGGAAAAGCATCCGACCGCCCGAACCCACGACGTGGAAAAACGTCCGACCGCCCGAACCACGACGTGGGAAAGCGTCCCAGGCGAACATTACCAAACATAAGAATACTGAAACATCGCAAAATCCACGTCGCCACTGACTCCCGTCTGCGCGACGAAGTCCCCGGCGAAGACGTGGGCGTAAGCCGCGATGAACGAGGCGTGTCGGTCCATCTGGTAGCGCGCGACGGCGTCGAGCTCACTGCCGACGTAGGACGCCCCGCCCCTCTGGGGCAGTCGCACGGCGCCCAAATCGTCGTCGTAGAGGGCGTCCAACGGTCGCGCCAAGTGGAAGACGAAGCCATCGAGTCCGAGCACGAGCCCCTCGAGGGGCTCGAGCGCTGAGGACAGGCGCAAGGCGACAACGTTCTGTCGGCCGACCGCGCCCACGAGCCCCAGGAAATGCCGGCTCGTGGGGAACAGCGCGTCGGCGGTCTGCGCGGTGTCGTCGAGCGGGTCGAGGTCACCGCTGGCGAACTCGACCCCCGCGGCCAGATGTGGATGCAACTCGTGTTCGGTCCGCAGGGACAACTCAGCCGCGAAGTGACCGGCGCGCACGTCCACGTCGCCCCGCTTGCCGACCTGTGCGGCGCCCATGAGGAAGGCGTCGAACCCGGAGGGGAGGGGTCCGGCGAGCTCGAGGCCGAAGGTCTGTCGGACCTCCTTCACCCGTTCGCTGGCGAGCGGCACCTCTTGCTCTCGCCAGAGCCAGAACCCGAGCAGCGAGTGTTTTCCTAGTTCCGTGTTCACCGCCGCCGAGCAGAGGGTGTCTTCAGTGTCGGTCTTGTTCAGGCCATATTTCGTCACCGGCACGAGGTAGCCGCAGAAGAGCTCGAACCGCAGGACCTCGAGGTCGCCGTTGAAGCTCAGGCCGTCGAAGGTGCGGCGAGAGTTGGACCAGTCGTCTGGGCTCAACAGGCGCTCGGAACCCATGGAGAGTTCTTGGAAGCCGATGCGCAATCGCAGCTCGGCGTCCGTCCACAGCGGCAGGATGAGGTCGGCGAAGAGGTTCTGCAGGTCCAGGGCGTCCACGTCGCGCGACAGCGTCTGACCGGCCAGGAGGCGTTCGGTCGCCAGCGCGCTCTTCCCTTCGACAAAGAGTCGGAAGTACTCGCTGAGCTGGGCGTTGGCGTGGAGACGGACACGGCTCAGACCGTAGACGTCGTCGTTCTCCGCCGCGGAACCGAAGCCATAGGCCGACCAGACCTCGCCACGCAGCCGCAAGTCGCCGCCGAAGCCCAGGGCGTAGTCGCCGTCGCTGTCCAAGGGAACGAACTTGGCGGGGTCCCAGAAGTCGGAGGCGGCGAAGTGCCGAGCCTGGCTCCAATCTTCTTCGAAGCGGCGCACGTCGGTGCTGGGCCGCTCAGGAGGCGGGCTCGAGCCCGCCTCCTGAGCGGCGACAGAGCGGGAACCCAGCAAAGCGAGGCCGAGGAGCGCGATAGCGAAAGTGAGAGTGAGAGGGCGTCGTAGCATGGCGGACTCGTGCTCAGAGAATCGTGTAAAAGCAGAGGGTTGCGTGTGCGCCATCGCAACTCCAGTACACCTGTGGCGCGTCGGCCCATCACCGGTGGCGAGAGTGGGATTGTCGCACTGGACGGGAGCATCAAGCAACGGACCGAGTTCGCGGCGACCCGCGTGGGGCTGACAAGAACTCGCAGCCAGGGACGGCGGAGAGTCGTGCCAACGCGAAGGGTCGCGCGCAGGAGGCGCGCAACAACCGAGGCGCCAATTCACCCCAAAACACTAGGAAATAATTCCGACCTCTGCGATCCGGCGAATTGGTGGTGACGTATGTGGCGCGAGTGAATCGTCTGAGAAGGCGCTCCGACCTGTGTTCTCGGCCTCCTTTTCTCGTGAGGCGATGTTCGCCTCGTCCCGTCGGCGAAAATAAAAACCCCAAAAAGTCATTCTATCTTTGACGTCTATGGGTAACTCCGTTAGGGAAGCCAGCCGTTTGTGGTGGTGTCGCAGGGAGGTCACCACCAAGCACCTCTCTCGCAGTAGGCGAGGGGAAAGCAACGAACCGCTCAACATGGGAGCCATGAGGAACTGTTGTGTACACTGACCTGACTAAGCTGAGGAACATCGGAATCTCCGCGCACATCGATAGCGGCAAGACGACGCTGACGGAACGCATCCTCTTCTACACCAATCGTATTCACGCCATTCACGATGTTCGCGGTAAGGACGGCGTCGGGGCCAAGATGGACTCGATGGAGTTGGAGCGTGAGCGGGGCATCACCATTGCCAGCGCCGCGACCCACGCCGAGTGGCTCGACCACCACATCAACATCATCGACACCCCTGGCCACGTCGACTTCACCATCGAGGTGGAGCGCTCGCTGCGCGTCTTGGACGGCGCGGTGTTGGTGCTCTGCTCTGTGGCCGGCGTGCAGAGTCAGTCCATGACGGTCGATCGTCAGATGCGGCGCTACAACGTTCCGCGTTTGGCGTTCGTCAACAAGTGCGACCGAACGGGAGCCAACCCGCTGCGGGTTGCGACTCAGCTGCGCGAGCAGTTGGGCCACAACCCGGTGTTGATGCAGCTGCCGTTGGGTCTCGAGCACAAGTTCGAGGGGGTCATCGACCTCGTCGAGATGCGCTCGGTTCACTTCGAGGGCGAGAACGGCACCGACATCATCTACCGCCCCATCCCAGCCGACCGCCTCAGCGAGGCCGAAGAGGCTCGGGAGCGGATGTTGGACATCGTCTCCATGTTCTCCGACGACCTCCTCGAGGCCATGTTGGAAGACCAGGTGACGCCTGCCCTGATCAACGACGCGGTGCGCCAGGGCACTCTCTCGCTGCGAATCACGCCGGTATTCATGGGCTCGGCCTACAAGAACAAAGGTGTGCAGCCGCTGCTCGACGCGATCGTGGCCTACATGCCCGATCCGACCGACGTTCCCAACGACGCGATCGACGTCTCGGGCGCGACGGAAGAGACAATCCTGCTCAAGTCCGAGCTCGAAGCGCCGCTCGTCGCCCTCGCCTTCAAACTCGAGGACGGGCGCTACGGTCAGCTCACCTACCTGCGCGTCTACCAAGGGGTGTTGTCCCGGG
Organism: Deltaproteobacteria bacterium CG_4_9_14_3_um_filter_63_12; assembly: GCA_002789955.1. GTDB lineage: Bacteria > Myxococcota_A > Bradymonadia > UBA4248 > UM-FILTER-63-12 > UM-FILTER-63-12. The sequence continues at coordinate 11,453 of PFUG01000459.1, forward strand.
ATCAGTTCATCTACAACACCCGCAGCACCAAGAAGCATAGGGTGGGACGCCTGGTTCGGATGCACGCCGACGAGATGGAGGAGATCACCGACGCGGGCGCCGGCGACATCGTCGCGATGTTCGGCGTCGACTGCCACAGCGGTGACACCTTCACCGACGGCACGCAAAAAATCACCATGACCTCCATGTTCGTTCCCAACCCGGTCATCTCGCTGTCGGTGCACCCCGTCGACAACAAAGCCGAAGTGAACGTGTCCAAGGCTCTGGCCCGCTTCAAGAAAGAGGACCCGACCTTCCAAGTGCACATCGACCCTGAATCCAACGAGACCATCGTCAGCGGCATGGGCGAGCTGCACCTCGAGGTCTATATCGAGCGCATGCGGCGCGAGTACGGTGCACAGGTCACCGTCTCCGCTCCGCAGGTCGCCTTCCGCGAGGCCATCTCGCGACGGGTCGAGTTCAACTACACCCACAAGAAGCAAACGGGTGGTTCCGGTCAATACGGACGCGTCGCTGGCTACATCGAGCCGTGCGAGGAAAAAGATTTCGAGTTCGTCGACAAGGTGGTCGGTGGAGCCATCCCCAAGGCCTTCGTCGCGGCCGTCGAGAAGGGCTTTCGCAGCATGTTGCCCAAGGGCAGCTTGATCGGCGCCCCGGTCATCGGTGTCCGTGTCGTCGTCAACGACGGCGCGCAGCATGCAGTAGACTCCTCCGAGATGGCGTTCCAAGAAGCCGCCCGAGGAGCCTGGCGCTCGGTCTACACCCAGGCCCAACCCCGCATCCTCGAGCCCATCATGCGAGTCTCTGTCGAGGGTCCCGTGGAGTTCTCCGGCAGCATGCTCGGAACTCTCATGCAGCGTCGCGGGACGATTATTGGTACGCAAGAGCAAGGCGGCTTCGCTAGAGTCGAAGCCGACGTGCCGTTGAGCGAGATGTTCGGGTATTCCACCGCGCTGCGCTCCAGTACCCAAGGGAAAGCCGAGTTCTCCATGGAGTTCTCGAGATATGTCACGGTGCCCGAGAACGTAGCCGAAGAAATTATCGCCAAAGCGAAAGCGCGCGACGCCGAGAAGAAGTGAGGGGATGAGAATGAGCCAGCAAGATCAAACTATTTCTCAGAGCCCGCTCGATCGCCTCGAGGCTTCTTCGGGCTCCAAGTTAGGACCTGGTGAGCTCGGAGTCGTGCTCGCCCGTGCCGGTGTCGGAAAGACGGCCTGCCTCGTGCAGTTCGCCCTCGATGCACAAGAGAGAGGACTTAACGTCTTCCATGTCTCGGTTGGAGACGACCTCGAGCGCGTACAGTCGTGGTACAAGACCCTCTTCGAGGACCGCCTCATTGATGCGCGACTCAACGAGCGGGAGGCCCCGGCGCTGACCGGCAAGCGCATCTTCCACACCTTCCCCAATAACAACATTCGGGCCGAGAAGCTCGACGCTGCCTTGGAGGTCTACTCGCAGCACACCCAGTTCTCGCCGGATGTCATCATCGTCGATGGCTTCGACTGGACTGAGTCCACGGTGCGTGCAGCCTCGAAGATCGGCGCGCTGAAAGCGCTCGCCGCTCGCCACAGCGCGACCCTCTGGATGACGGCCCAGACCCACCGCGAGAGCGGTTCGCCGCCCGCTGGGCTGCTGCACGCGCCGTGCACCGCCTACTCCGAGCTGATCGAGATGGCCCTCGGGCTCATCCCCAACGGCGAGCAGGTCGGCATCGGTCTCTTCAAAGCTCCGAACAGCCCAGAGGTCCTCACCGACCCGGCACTCGTCGTGTTGCAGCGTGACACCATGCGCATCGCCTCAGCGATGGGCGAAAAGTCTCACGTCAAGCTCCCCTCCAAAGTCTGCACTCTGCTCTCCGGCGGCGCCGGTGGCGCCGAAGAAGCTTTTGGCAAGTGCGCCGAGCAATACGGCGTGCAGGAGATCAACTACTCGTTCGCTGGCCGACCCGTCGTCCGCGACCGAGGACTCGTTCTCCTCAATGCTGCTCAGCTCGCCCAGGGAAAGGTCGGCGACCGCTATCTGCAGGAGCACATGCAGCGCAACTTCCCCAAGACCCCGCTCTTCCAAAAAGTCCTCCAGTCCATCTGGCACGAGGTCAACACCGCCAACCAAGTCTTCGTCGTCGGACTCATCCTCGAGAACGGCACGGTGAAGGGCGGCACTGGCTGGGCCGCAGAGCTGGCCAAGCACCTCAAGAAGAGTCTGCACGTCTTCGATCAAGAGCGCCGCGCCTGGTTCACCTGGAGCGACGACGCTTGGGTCGAGGAGTCCGACGCGAGAATTCGCGCACGCCGCTTCACCGGCACTGGTACCCGCGATCTCTCGCAGCAAGGCCGTGAGGCCATCGAAGCGCTGTTCGAACGATCCTTCGCCTAGTCTCGAACGCATGGGTTAAGGCCAACTGTGGCGGGAGCGCCCTCTACAGCTGGCCTTTCCCTATTCTGGACAGCCTTCGAAAGGCTTGATGAGAGTGTGCACATGGGAACCTGGGCAGGAGCCATCGTCGAGACTCGACAGCACCCAGACGTCGGCGCCGTCCTCGCCAAGCACGGCATCACCGTCATCGGCGAGGTGACGCCCTGGGTGCTGGTCCAGGTCGACGTCAGCTTCGGAAGTCTCACCGTTCCGGCCTTCGTCGAACCCCTCTCGCGTGAGCTGCGCGCCCGAGTCATCGGCTTTTTCATTCAGTCGACAGCCAGCGTCGAGGAGCTCGAACACTGGGACAGTGGAGAGCGTCTACGCAAGCTGGAGTTCTTCGCCGAAGAAGGCGGCTGGCGCACCGAGGGAGACGCACAGGAATGGGAGACGGCCTACTTCTTCGCCGAGGGAGAGGCGCTCGAGCCCGACGCCTGGCCTCACAACCTGCGCGATGAGCTCACGGACGAGGAGCTCGCCCGCTACCAGACCGCCCGCGCCGCAAACGACGCCACCGCCATCCTCGACCTGCTGAGCGGCGGTTCGGTCTGGTCGGTCCGACAGCTCTGCCGCCGCTTCGAGGTCGACCCAGCCAAGCCAGGCGGCGTCTGCACCGCTCGACGCAGCCTGAACCCCTGGCTCATTGGGGCCCTGATCGTGTTCTTCCTCGCCGGCCTGTTCTTGCTGGGCGTCTACACCTAGCCTGGCGGCAGGCGCGCTCAGTACACCGAGAGTCCGCCAGTAATCAGCCACATCGCGGGCAGGAACTCGCTGTCGTGCTGCTGGAAGCGCACGCCGACCTTTCCTTGGAAGGCCAAACGGGTCGTCAGGTCGAACTCACCGATGCCGCCGACCTCGAGCACGGGCTCGTGGAACGACTCTGTGGGGAGCTGCCCGCCTTCGGCCTCGTAGAATCCCATGCCGCCGATGCCGTAAATCCCGGCGTGCAGCCGCCAGAGCTGTAGAGGGATGAAGTCCGCCTCGAGTCCATACTGGATGCCGAGGAAGTCGCCGCCGGCCTGCTCGCCCCAGGCGAACGACGAGGTGAGCAAAAAACCGAGCTGTTGCAGCGGAAAGTACCCCAAGCCCATGGACACGCCCAAAGACGTCGGGAACTCGCCGTCCGGGGTGGGAACCTGCATTCCACCCACTTCCATGCGCCACGCCGCGCCCTCCCGCCAGAGCGGAGCGCGCTGCACGCGATAGGTCCCCCCCTCGTTCTCCGTGATGACCGCATCCCCTAGCCCGATGTGCTGAGGTCCCAGCTCGGAGAGGTAGACCACCTCTTCGCTGCCGTCATCGCGCATCAGGTGGATCGGCTGGTCCCGATCGAGCTGCATCCAACCGTCGTAGCGCATGCCTTCGGTAGCGACGAGCCCCACCGTCATGGCGCCAGCGGCGAGCACCACGAGGGCGACGAGAGCCTGGTCTCCATCGACGTTCAGGCTCGACCCTCCGGACGAGGAGGTGGGGTTGACCGTCGCGGGTTGAGAGGCGCCGCGCGGCGGCGGAGCCGTCGCGGTGCGTGGGGCGCCAATGGGGTTCACCGAGCGATGCACGTGCACGGGGCGCCAGCTCTGGTTCCAGTGGCTGTGGTGGTGATGAGAGAGCCGGAACGAGACGTGGGTCCCGACGTCGAAGCTCGCGTTGGAGTCGTAGTCTTGTCGGCGCGACGTCGCCTCTTCGCTGGGCTCGGCGTCTGACGCCCAGCGTTGAACGACTCGCACGGTCTTGCCTCGCTTCTCGACGGGGAGCTTGGCGACCCGCGCGAGCTCACTGTCCGGGATTACGTACGACTCCGAAAGACACCCGAACATTGAAGCGCTCGCCAGGAGCGTGAAGAGCGTGATGAGGAGGATCGTCTTCGTGCGGGTGCGGGTCATGTGACTCCCAAACGTTGGAGGGGTGTCCGCCGGTGTCTTGCGCTCGAGGAAGGAGCAGGCCACCCGAGAGCAGATTGCGTGCCAACGACGTGACGCCTTGGTCCGGGCTCAATTGAGCCGCGAGAAGCCCGTCCTCAACGAAGTCTTCGCGGTGCACGCCGGAGACCTCTCCGCCGTTCGAACCCGTGCTTCTGACGCACACGACTGTGAGCGATCGCAGGTAGTCACACCGTGGCTCATCCCTCTTTCTTCTCAGGGAACGCCTCGACCGCGCTGTCGTCGGGGAGCTTGTCGGGCTCATGGTGAACGGCGGTAATCTTGGGGCCGCTGGAGTGGAGGATCCAAGACCCGGTGTTCGACCACTTGGCGATCGTCAGCTCGACCTTGAAGCGCGCGTGCGTCGCGAGCTCGGCTGGCGCCAAGGTCTCTGCGGGCGGTCCGGCGTGGATTTGGTCGGCGCTGAAGCGGTAGTTGCCTTTGGGTGGCCGCTGGATCCAGGTCATGGTCTGGTCGACGCCGACCCGCTCGTCGCGTCGGCCACCGCTCCCATCTGGGTAGAAGTGAAGCACGACGTCATCGGCGAGTGCGGTCGGCTCGTCAGTGTCTCTGTTGAGGAGGGCAAGCCAGGCGGCGACGGTTTCTTCGGGGGTCATAGTGCGGACCGCGCGGTGGAGGGAGAGGGCGGCTCTTCGCCCAGCAAAATCGCCACGGGCTCGAGTCCTGGGACGTGTTGGCAGATGATCTTCGCGGCGACCGTCAGTGGCACCGAGAGCACGACGCCAACGATGCCCCACAGCCATCCCCAGAAGATCATCGAGAGGAAGACGACCAGGGTCGACAAGCTCATCGAGCGACTCATCACCTTCGGTTCCAGGACGTTCCCGATGATGAGTTGCACCGTCACGAGAACTGCGAGCAATGCCGCGGCCCACCCTGCGCTGTGGTGCTGCAGGAAGGCGATGAGCGACGGCGGGAGGATCGCGATGATCGAGCCGATGTTCGGGACGAAGTTGAGCGCAAAAGCGAGAGCGCCCCAGAAGAACGCGAAATCCACCTGAAAGGCTAGGCAGATGACAAACATGCAGAAGCCCGAGAGCAGGCTGATGAACATCTTGGTGACAATGTAGCGTTGAATCTGGTCGATGATGGCCAGCGCGGATTCTCTGACCTGCTCGCTGACGCCGCTGCTGAACGCGGCATCGACTTTGCGCCCGAACTGCCTCGCTTCGAAGACCATGAACACCATGATGAACAAGATGATGACCAGCTGTCCGACGACCGTGGCCACAGAGCCTAGGCCAGAGCCGACAAACTGCAGCAGGTAGGAGAGGCTCTCCTTGGTGCCGACTTGCTCCCAGCTGAGATCGACGCCGTACTTGGCGCCCCAATCGACGAGCCCCTGAAACTCCGTTTCGAATCGCGCGACGTAGACCGGAATCTCCAGGCCCACTTGGTAGAGCGTCGTCGCAAAGAGCGTCGTGCCGCCGATGAGGGCGATGGCCAGCGCCAACAACACCAGGCCGAGGCTGAGCCAAGAAGGCAGGTACTTATGGAGCCGCTGGAGGATTGGGTTGATCAGCACGGCGAGGAACGCGGCCAAGACCACCGGCAGGATGACTGTCTGCGCGACGTAGAGGACGACGCCCAGGAGCAACATCGCCAAAGCCCCCGTGAACACTCGATTCGGTCGGCCTATTTGTTCCATCTTGGGTCGCTCTCAAGTTCAATGGGGTGCGTTTCTCTTCAGTTCGCTTCATCGGCGGTGTGTTCTCTGGGCGGTGAACTCGCCGAAGGCGCTGCCCAACATCAACAGCCCTGAGACGATGAGGAGCAAGATCTGAGAGATGTGGTCGAGGACGTCGACTGAGAAGGACACGATGGCGAGGCCGCTGAGGCCAGCGCCGATGACGACGTGCGCCACGCCCCGCAACGCGGTGCTGAGCTGCGCCACCTTGGTCGCAATAATGACCAACACCACGGCGCCGACGGAGAGCACAGCGGCCAGCGCCGGAGTGTTGCTGCCCGCCGACTTGATGAACGCGACGAGAGAGAGGGCGACCCAAAGCCCAAGGAGAATCACCACAACGATAGGGAACCACTGCGTGAGCGAGGGAGTGGCCTGGAGTCGAGGCCGCTCGAGGTGTCTGTACGGGTCGGCGGTCATTGGCTCGGTCATGCGGTGTTGCTGAACCGCAGGGGCCGCGTTGGAGTAAATGATGTCCGCGCTGCGCTGTTGTCCTCCCTTGTCGAGCCGGCGACGGGCGATCTTGGGGGCTTCGCCAGAGTCATCGTTCGCGAACGCCGGTCGCGCCTCTGGGGCGCGGGCGTCCGAGACGCGCGGAGCGACGTCGGACCAGGGCTCCGGAGGCAGGCGGTCGGCCTTGGGGACGTCTGGCATCTCGGGAGGGTCGATGAGCGGGTTGGTCAGCGCCTTGGGCCGTGTCAGGGCCGGCTCGCGTTTCTTTTGCTGCGGCGGAGGGATTGGCGGAACGGCGCGCTCTTTGGTCGTGTCTTTGACTTCACCACAAGGGCCAGACAGCAGCTCGATCTCCTGGGACTGCCTGCGCGAATCGAACGCCGGCATCACGCGATAGGTCGGATTGTCTTCGTCCATGGGGTCGAGCAACGCCGAGATTGACGGAGCGGTGGAGCTCTCATCGGAGGCCTGCTGGGTCGAACTCCGCAGACCACCACGGGTCCTGGCCGCCCTCGTTCGCCCGGTCTTCGGGAGGTCGTCGGTCGAGGCGACCACGTCGAGCTGCGTACGCTCCTCGCTGAGCGGCACATAGAGGCCGATAGGGACTCTGTCGGTCGGAACCCGCACGTCCTCGTCCTCGTCGTCGGACACCGGGCAGACGTTGAGGTTCGTGGCGTCCTCTTCGGTGACGCGACCCAACAGTCCGAAGACACGCGCACGAATGTCGGACGGAATCTCGGCAGGGTCGATGCGATGGTCGAGCTGGGTCGGCGGCCCACTGACCTCGAACTCGCTCTCGTCTGCCAGTTGTTTATCCTTTTCAGACATCGGCGAATTCGTCACGGGTGCATTGGTCGCGAAGCCTGTTGTACTGCGACGAGCTCAGGCTGCAACAGCCATGAACACAGAGTGGACTTGGGCCTCTTCAGTGGCCGCAATAATACAGATTTGGCTGAACAAGGCCATGTGCGCAAATGGCATGTGTCGTCATGAAGCAATCGTCGGCCCTCGAGAAGGCTCACCGCCGACGCCGAGTGCGACCGAACCTTGACATCCCGACGTCGGCGTTCACGTTCGCCAGCGTTGACGGGGTCTTCGGTGAGTAGGCTGTTGGGCATCTCAAGCAGGAGCGCAGGCAAATGGGTTTCCTTGGTAATCTGTTCAAAGGGAAAAAGAAGCTTCAACCCTTACACATTACGGACGCCAACTTCCACGACGAAGTCGTGATGTCGGACGTGCCCGTAGTCCTCGACGTGTGGGGGACGAACTGCGCGCCCTGTGAGCAGCTCGCTCCGCTCGTGATGGAGCTCGCTGGCGAGTACGACGGTCGGGTGAAGGTCTGCGAACTGCTCGCCGACAAGAACCCAAAGACCGTCCTGCGCTATAAGATCATGGGCACGCCGACCGTGCTCTATTTCAAGCCGCGGGCACAGCTCGTCGAGCGGGTCTCCGGCTTCAAGGGGTGGCTCTACCACACCGAGATCATCGACACCGACCTCCTCACCGCCGCAGCTCCCCCTGCGACCGCCTGCGTAGCCAAAGAGAGCGCCGCGCCTTCGGACGAGGCCAGTGAGGGCGGCCAGAAAGCCAAGCCTATGAGCAAGGCCGAGAAGGCCCGCAAGCGAAAGAAGACGACCGCATAGGCGCAGCACGAGGGCGGCCCCCGGCCGCACCTACGCGTCGTGGGCCAATCCAGGGCGGCCGCCGGCCGCCCCTACGCGTCGTGGGCCAATCCAGGGCGGCCGCCCCACCCTAGCTCAGGTGTTTGTCGACCATGGGTCGCACGTCTTTGCCCGGGAAACGCCCCTGAATCTTGGGCATGACGAGCTTCATCACGTTGCCAATGTCCTTCTTGGCGCTCGCGCCGCTCTCGGCGACGGCAGCGGCGACGATGGCCTCGACCTCCTCGGGGCTGAGCTGCTGCGGCAAGTAGGCCCCGATGACCACGAGCTCGGCTTGCTCCTTGTCGACGAGGTCCTGGCGGTTGGCCTTGGTGTAGGCGTCGATGCTCTCGCGACGGCGTTTAGCCTCGCGGGTCAGCAACTCGAGTTCCTCCGCCTCGTCGAGTTCCGAGCCCTTGTCGATGCGCTTGTTCTTGAGGGACGAGAGGACCATACGGAGGGTCGACAGACGCTCCTTCTCACGGGCTTTCATGGCCGTCTTGATGTCGGCAGTAAGGGTCTCGAACAGGGACATAACGCTCTCCTATCGTCGGGCAGCAGGGGACTCTTGCTGCATGCACGCTACAACGGCCGAATCTCCGTCTTGGGACCCGAGCTTCTACTCGAGGGCATCGAGGGCGGTGGCGTCGCCGCCTTCGACGTCCTGCGGGACGTCCGAGACCTCGAGGTCGTCGGCGTCGTCATCCACGTCGCCGAGGTCGGGCGCGGCGATGAAGTCGAGGCGCTCCGGCGTCGCGTCCCAGACATCGTCCCAGGAGCGACGTTCGAGGAGCGGGCGGTCCGAGGCCTCCATGCAGCCGGCACCACTCAACGTGGTGCCGACCAAGGCGGCGAGCGCGACCCGCTTTGTCATCGAGAGAAAGCTCATTGCATGTTGGGCGGATCGCTGCCGTCACTCACCTTTGGGCGCTTGAACCAATACTCGTAGCGCTCGTCACCGTTGTCCGCCGCCCCAGGCACGACGGCCAAGAGCTCCCAACCGTGGGCCCCCATCGTGCTCAAGTCGACGTCGCGATAGAGACGCGCGTTGCCTTTGTCGAAGAAGGACACTTGCGACGGACGCTCTTTAGAAGCGAATCCGTATAGGTATTCCCACATCATGGGCAAATCCTCTCTGTTGCAGGGTCGTGACGTGCGGGGACGAACCTCGCGCTCGCCGCATGCCGCATGCCGCACGACGCGATGCGTCGATGCGGAAGAACGACTTAGCAGGTTTCGCCGCCACTGTCAGTCCACGTACGGCAAAATGATACTCTCCCAAGTCCTCCTTTCCAGCCCTCGAAGAGTTCCTTGGGCTCAAGCCCCTTCTGTTCTTGTTCAGCGTGTGCGCCAAGGCGTGCTCTAGCGCTCAACAGACGGGCCGACATCGATTCCGCCACTTCGGCGACGAGGCCGAAGGCAACGGGCTTTGCGTCGCGGAGCATGACAGAAACCCATACCGTTATTGGGCCTTCGCCACAGCGCTTGCGTTCGGGTCACGTGCCGTTAACCTTGAAAGTGTGACAAGGGGTCAAAACTGAACAAGAAACGTCGTTTGGGAGGGAGGTGATTCGATACCCCTCGTTTTTTGAAAAGAGCGCGTCTCAGGAGACACTCGGGACGACTCACCAAGGAGGCGGTCATGGATGCTCAAAAGACAGCCGTATTCATCGTCGTAAATGGGCGGCGTCACGTTGCTCACCCCGTCGAGAATGGATGCTCGCTTTGTGGGCGGCACACCCTGGTCAAGTATCGCTCTCACTATGGGTGGGTAGTGGCGTGCACAGAGGGCTGCGGAGAGGTCTCACAGACCGACCGGACCTTGCACTGACGCGCGTTACGGCTTGCTCTTCTTCGGCGGTGGTCGAAGTCATCGAGCCATGGCTCCGGCCCAGGCGGTGCAGCGTCTCGACTCGGCCGCAAAAGCTCTCTTGACAGGCTCCGAGGACGGCGGTAATGAGTCGGTGCACGCGGGATTAGCTCAGTTGGTAGAGCGCTAGCTTCCCAAGCTCGAGGTCGCGGGTCCGAATCCCGTATCCCGCTTACGTCGAAAGCCCAGTCAATCACTGGGCTTT
>PFUG01000096.1 GCA_002789955.1 Deltaproteobacteria bacterium CG_4_9_14_3_um_filter_63_12
TGGACCGACCCGTCGGTCTCATCGAACAGCCGTATTGAGTCCGCAGTCCGGAGTCCCGAGCTGGCTTCTGCAGTCAATTGGAAGTCAGCAGCATGCGACCGAAGCTCCGGACTCCAGACTCCAGACTGGTCCGGTATCAAGTATGGTTCATCGCGACAGGAACCAATTTCGTTTAGACTCACCGGCCATGAGCGGTGAGTGAGCAAACGACAGAGGAGATCGATCGATGACCACAGACGATAAGCGTCCCATCGGGCTGCTCGGCCAATACGCACGAGAGGCGATCCGCGCATTCTTGAAGCTCGCCGATGACGGCGCGAACAAGAAAAAGCCGATGTTCAGCGGCTTCTCGATCCCAACAGAGCGCGTCGCCAAGCACTTCAAGGAGTCGCACCCGGAGGTCTTTGACGCCGAGGTCGAGGCGATTCGCAACGAGTTGGACGCGACGGCCGAGCGATGGATTTCGGACCCACCGCCGGACTTCACGGGCATCGCCGAGCTCGCCAACCTCTTCAAGCTCGGGCGAGAGGAGGTTCAGCTCTTCGTCATGGCGGCAGCGCCCGCGATGGATCCCTCGATCAACGAGCTCTACTCCTATGTTTGGGACAACGTACACAAGCGTTGTGCGGACGTCGGCTTCATTTGCCAGGTGCTCTCCTTCGGCGATCCCGCTCGTTTCGAGACCTACTTGCGCCGCTGTGATTTCGACCAACCGTTGCGCCGCAATCGGCTGCTGCTCGTCGAGCCCCGCCAGCCAGGCGAAGAGACCCTCGATTTGAACTTGGTCGACCGGCGAGTTCGTGTGGCGGACCGGGTGCTCCAGTTCCTGCAGGGCGCCGGCGTGCAGGCTGTGGACGAGGCGCTGGCGTCGACCTGCGCGCGGCACACCGACGAGGTCAGCCTCGACACGCTGCGTCTGCCCGATTTCAGTCGCAACTCGATCATCCAGATCGCCCGCTCGCGCTCGCTGCCGGCCATCTTCGAGGGGCCGCCGGGCGCCGGCAAGCAGAACTCGGCCCACGCGCTGGCCAGCATGTTCGGACAGAGCCTCGTCAGCGCAGACCTCACGGCGCTCCTGACCCTGCCGCCGAACGTCCTCGAGACCCGCCTAGCGGAGCTCTCGCGTGAAGTGCGCCTGGGCGACGATCTGCTCTACTTCCGCGGGCACGAGCTCCCGTCGCACCTCACCGGACCGTCCATGTTAGTGCTGCAGCGGGCGATGCGGGATGAACGCATGGTGCTCGGCGTGGATCAGCTCCCGGTTTGGTTGGTGCCGATCACGACGGGTTGGCCGGTGGTAACCATCCCGCTGCCCGAATGGAAACACCGAGCGGAGCTGTGGACGGAAGCGTTTGGAAATGACAAGCGAGCTCCAGACGCCGATTTCATTGAGATGATCGCCCGTCGCTACGAGCTCTCCGGCGACCAGATCAAGCAGGCGGCGTCAGAAGCTCGGCGCATCGCGCAGGTCGGGCGGCGGCGCAACATCATCGTGCAAGACCTCGACCGCGCCTGCCGCGCCCACTTTGCCCATCAGCTCAGCGATTTGGCGACGCTGGTCCCGCCGTCGAACTGGAAGCCGGAACACCTCATTTTGCCCGACAGCGAGCGGACGAAGTTCGAGGAGATCCTGCTCTACTCGAAGGAACACGACGTCATCTACAACGACTGGGGGTTCGCGGAGAAGTTCCCCTACGGACGTGGGCTCTCGGTGCTCTTCTACGGGCCGCCCGGCACGGGAAAGACCATGGCCGCCTGCATCATCGCCAGCGTCTTGGGCCTCGACCTGTTCCGCGTCGACCTCTCGCGCATCATGAGCCGCTACGTCGGCGAGACCGAGAAGAATCTGGCGAAGATCTTCAACGAGGCCGAGAAAGGGCGCGTGATGCTGCTCTTCGACGAGGCCGACGCGCTCTTCACCAAGCGCACCGCGGTCAAGTCGTCGGTCGATCGCTACGCCAACCTCGAGGTTGCCTTCCTCCTGCAACGCATGGAAAACTTCGAGGGCATCACGGTCCTCACGACCAACGTCGAGGCCAACCTCGACGACGCCTTCAAGCGCCGCATTCGCTACCGGGTCTATTTCCCCATGCCCGACGCCGAGACGCGCGGCCGCCTCTGGCAGTCGATGATCCCACCCGGCGCGCCACTGCGAAAGGACGTCCCCTTCCGCCACTTGGGCGAATACTTCGAGATCTCGGGTGGGCACATCAAGCAGGCAGTGCTGCGGGCGGCGTTCTACTCCAAGCGCGCTAACAGCGACATCAACTTCGAGCACCTTTTGGAGGCGGGCATCACCGAGTGTCGAGAGCTCGGGATGCTCTTGAGCGACAATCTGCCCAAGCCCATCGCCAAGGCGCTGCGACAAGAGCGGGGCGAACCCGAGCCCCCCGAGGAAGATCAACCGTTCGACCCGACCGCAGACGCCTTCATCTCGCCGCCAGCGATCGAGCGCTGACTTGGGCGCCAAAGACCCTAGAGGCCCTCGAGAGGGGGCTCCCACTTCTGCACGCGAGTGACGGAGCCACTCGGGGCCACGTAGCCAGCCTGCGCGGACTCGATCTTCGCGAGCTGTGATGCGAGGTATTCGGAGTCCGGCTCGAGGTCGAGGGCGTCTTCGAGCAAGGCCTTGGCCTCATCGTAGCGCTCGTAGCGGAGGTATATTTCGGCGAGGGTATCGAGGAAGGCGGGGCTTGGTTCGGCTTCGACGGCGGTCTCGGCGAGGCGTTTAGCCTCTTCGAGCCGCGAGTCCTGCCCGTTGGCCGTGACGACCAAGACCCAGGCGAGGTTGTTCATGCGAACCGGTTTGCCGGTCTCGAGGTCCATGGCTTTGCGATAGAGCTGCTCGGTCTCGTCGTACTTTCCTTGTTCGAAGTAGATGGAGCCCTTCAGGGAGTAGGTTTCGGCGAGCAGAACGGCGCTCGGAGTCCCATAGATCCCAAAGACCACGGGATCCCTGCCAAGGATATAGCCCTCGGCCAAGTCCACGTAGTAGTGGGCGACCTCGTACTCGCCAGCGGCGCGGTAGGCGTTGGAGAGCGCGATGAGGAAGGCGTGCTGGGCTTCTATGGCCTGGGCGAAAGCGAGCACCTCTTTGCCCATGCTCTCCAGAAGTTCAATGGCCTCTTTGGCTCGCCCGACCCGCACCAGCAGCATGGATTCGTCGATGAGGGCGCCGAAAAGGTAGGGGTGATTGTGCTCGACTGCGGCTTTGATGTAGCGCAGCGCCGCGACGAGGTCGCCGCGGAGACCGGCGACGGTGCACAGACGGGCTTCGATGGAGGCCATTCCGCGTCGATCTTGCCGGTCGACATAGAACTGGTAAGCCGCCAGGAAGTGCCCCTCCGAGCTCTCGAGGGCTTTCTCGTCGACGTGGGGCTTGTGGTCCCTGGCCTCGGAGAGCTCCAACTCACCGATGAACTCATGGGCCGAGGGCAAGTTGTAGTCGTCGGGCTCGGCCAACTCCAAGAAGTCGCTCATCAAGGAACGAGCGGTGTCGTAGTCGCCAATGCTGGTGAGGACGAGGTCAGCGGCGAGGAAGTAGGTGTTGGCGCGCTCTGGCGCCAGCGCGATCGCCTCGTTGATCAGGTCGAGGCCCTGCTGCATGTCCGTCGAGGACCGGTACGGACTGTAGAGCAAGACACTGGCCTGCTGGATCTTCGTCAGGATCTCGTTGTCCTTACGGGTCTGGCTGCGGTCGACGATGACCACGTCGGCGCGGTTCATCGAGGGCTGCGAGAAACCGTCGCTTCCCCAAAGCGCCACGCAGAGCAGCGAGGTGAGCCCGAGCAAGCTCGCCGAAGACGTTCCTCTGCGGCGGCGCAAGCGCATGCTGGAATCCTCGGGATTGGTGACAGAGCGCGAATCGCTGTGCGTGCCAGTCGCTGATTTCGAGGGAGTAAACAAAGTCGCCTCAAAGGAAGCCCGCAATCCAGACGCCACCCAGAGAGCGGCTGCTCTCCACAACCTTCGACGGGGGTGCGGGATATTCCAAACTAAAAGTGACACTTCGTCGAGCACGTGGGGTTCCGCCCTCAGAATACGTCGAGCGACGCCCTGCGGCCCACGACAACGGCGACACACGAACTCGGCGCCACCTACGGCGGAGAGACTCCCCACACCATCGCGAGAGCACACTATGAACCCCGCAAAACCCCTGCTCTTCATCCTCGCTCTTTTCTCTCTCTCTCAGCTTCAGGCGTGTTGCTTCATCGAAGGTTCCGGCGAGATCGTCACCGAGGACCGTTGCGTTCAATCGTTTCACCGCGTCGAGGTCGACGGTGACGTTGTCGTGATCATCGACGCTGGGCTCGAGCCCGGCACGGTCTTGGTGACCGCGGACGACAATCTCTTGGAGTACGTCGAGGTGGACGTCGACGACGGTCTCCTCACCGTGAGCGCCGACGGCTTCATCTTCCCCAGCGAGCCCATTCTGGTGGAGGTGGGGGTCGCAGAGGTCGACCGAGTGCAGGTGAGCGGCTCGGGGAAGGTCATTGGCCGCACGGTCGCGACGAACCGTCAAACGTTGAAGCTGGAGGTCACGGGCTCAGGCCAGATCGACTTCGCCGTCGATCTTGCTCGTCTCGAGACGCGAATCACCGGCTCGGGGGCAATTCTCCTCGAAGGTCGCGTGGACCTCCACGAGATCGAGGTGACGGGGTCTGGCGATGTCGGCGCTTCTTGTCTCAAAGCGCGGGACACCGAGGTCCACATCAGCGGCTCGGGCGATGTGAGGGTGACCGCACTCGAGACCGTCTTTGGCCAGATCAGCGGCAGTGGAGACCTCGAGATCGCAGGCGATCCCCACCTGATCGACGTCGGCGTGACGGGCAGCGGAGACGTGACGCGCCGCTGACAGAGACCCAACCCGCCTAGAGGATCGTCACCTTCTGTTGTCGCTCTCGCTCGACTCGGTAGAAGCGGTCGAGTGCGACCGTCGTGAAGCCGTCTGGATGGGCTCCAAAGAGACGCTCGTAGCGCTCGAGATTGCGTCGTGCGTCGAGATAAAGGCCAGCTCGTGCGCTGCAAGTGACGAGGTAGCGCAGGGACTGTTCACGGGGCTCCGCGTCGCCAACGGCGCGATTGAACGCGCGCACGCCTGCCTGATCGAAGCCGAGATTGAGGTAGGCAAGCCCCAGGTTCTCGTAGACCACGGGGGCGATGTCGTCGTGTTCGGGCAGCAACATTCTCACTGCTCTTTCGAAAGACTGCATCGCAGCGACGAGATCGGATTCCCCCAAGGCTTCGCAGCCGGCATTGCTGATAGACTGGATCTCTTCCCGCGGGGTCATGGCTGGACCTCACGCTGGCCCAGCCGCTGGTCCGACTCCAACGAGAATCGGCGCACGATCTCCTCCCCCCGTCGGAAGGCACCGCGCCACGTCCAATTGGGGTCGCCGGACTGGGGGTCGGTGACGAAGGCCAACTTGAACTCGAGGCGGTCGCCGCGCTCCACCTGCGTCGTCGGGAGTGGGAAGAGGTACTGCCCCCAGTGGGTCTCGACGCCAGGCGCGGTAGAGAGCTCGACCCCGTCGGCGAGGTCGGCGTTGAACCAGCCGACCACGCCGCGCACCACGTCCGGGTGCTCGAAGTCGAAGTTCAAGGTGGCGCAGGGGGCTGGATAGGACAGGTTGCCTTCGTCGAAGTGGAGGTTGACCAGGACGTCAGCAATTGGATCGAGAACATAGTAGAGCTGCGCGGGGGCGAGCAGAAGCTGAGGTCCAACCTGCGCATGGTAGTTGGTGTTGAGCGCGTACCGGGTCGCGACGCTCAGATCGAGCCCGTAGAAGGGCTCCTCGAAGACGTCGTGAGCCCTGAAGTGGATGGGACCGATGGGGGCGAGGTAGAGCGTCACTTTGGCGGGGCAGACGCGGCCGCCAGGGCGCAGCCAGCGCACGGCGGCACGCATCGCCGACATCATGCCGTCGTCGACCAAGAAGCGGCCCATGAAGTCGCTGACGATGAGATCGACGGGTTCGATGACCGCCATCTCCCGTAGGTCTGCGTGGTGAACTGTGACCCGATCCGAAAGGCCATTGGCCTCGACGAGCTGGCGTGCGAGGCCTGCGATTTGGGTCGATTCGACGGCGTGGACGCGGGCCCCGCGTTTCGCCGCAAGCATGGAGAGAATACCGCTGCCAGCGCCCAGATCGAGCACGACATCGCCCGGCTTCACGAGAGCCCGAATGGCCCGCTCATAGGCGTCCATACGGTTCACGTCGTCGAGCAACATCCTGTGGTAGTCCAGGTGGAGATCGTGGCCGGCGAGGACGAACTCACCGCCCCTTTGGGGACTTTCTGGAATCTCGTTTGTCACAGTCTTGAGGCCGATTCGTCGACGACGAGGTAGAGCCGCTTTTCCGATTGCCTCGAAGAGAAAGGTGATCTACCCTTCCGGCACTTCGAACGCGGAAAAAATCCGCGTGCGGATGGTCCGCGGTAGTCTAATGGCAGGACACAGGTTTTTGGTACCTGGCATCTAGGTTCGATCCCTAGCCGCGGAATCTTTGAGCTGAACATCACGAACCATGGAAAAGGCAGGCTGCGGAGTCTGCCTTTTCTTGTTTTGACGCAACGGTTCTAGAGAGCGGAACTTCCTGGTAGAAGGCGGCAGCCGCATCGGATGTCGCACGCGACTCGGGACTGTGCAGGCTCGAATCGAGCCTGCATGCCTACGCGCGATTGCGGCAGAGCAGGACGATGCAGCTTTCGACCTTCTTGATCACAGTGTTTTCGCTCCATGTGGTGATCTTCACACGGTTGTGGGTCAAGAAGCGAGATTCCTATTACGGCCTAATCGTCATCACTTTTGCGCTTCTCGTGCTCACCCAAGTCCTGATTCTCACGGCGTCGGAGCTCAGCCTGGGAAACGTGCCGGTCTACTGGTTCCTACGGGTGCTCGCCTGGGGAGCCGCTCTGGTCACGTTGTTCCGGACGTTGCGTCGGCGCTCCCGCAGATCCGCTGAATCCTAGACGTTTTGCACCTCTACATGTTCGAGACCCTCACTTCATGGGCGCGTCGACCCGAAGCCACACCTCTTCCGTTGGGAAGGGGTGCGGTGCGCTTTGACCGCATCTTGTTTACGGCGCTGTTCCTAACGGCCATCGTGTCGAACCTGTACGTGATTTGGTCGGTCGAATGGTTACCGCTGGGCGACTACGGCGGTCACGTCGAGCTGATGGACGTCGTCGCGCGCTACGACAGCAGCCACACGATCTACTCGCAGGTCTACACCATCCCGGATGGGCTACGGCCGAACACCGCGACGCTGTTCTTCGCCAAGTGGACAGGGCCGTACATGGACATGGACACGTCCGCGAAGCTACTGCTCTCGGTCTATATCGTCGGACTTCCTCTGAGCATTTTGCTGCTCATGTGGGCGTTCGCACGGTCGAGGTGGTTGGCGCTGCTGAGTTGCCCGATGGTCTTCAACTCGATGTTGAACATCGGCTTCCTCAACTACTTGCTGGCGTTGCCATTCCTTTTCGTTGCTGTGGCGCTCGCGCGGCGCTTCGCGGAGTCGGGGTCGTGGAAGTTAGGTGCCGCTCTCGGCACGACGCTGCTCTTCCTGTATTTCGCTCACATCATCCCCTTCCTCATCGCCCTCGGGATCAGCGCGGCCTTCATCGGCCTCTTCATCGATCGCCGCAAGGATCTCCTTCGCCTCTGGCCTCTCCTGCTCCCGACACCTCTGGTCGCGGACTGGAGCTGGCGTATGTTCGTGGCCCTCGAGGCCACGGAGACGGGTCGCACGTTCGGGTCCAAACAGGGCTTAGGCCTAATCTTCAAGCCGTGGTCTTCGATCATCCAGTACTGGCACCAGTGGGGGATGCAGTACTTCAAAAGCAACCTCGACGAGCTGGCCTTCGGAGGGCTAGTAGGCATCTGGGTTCTTGTCATGGGCCTCTCCTGCCTGCAGCGCCAAGGACAGCGAGCCATTCGCCCCGCATCTCCAGTCGAACCGCAAGCTCGCTGGGCGTGGCTCGCCTTTGCACGTCGGCACTCCATCGTTGGGCTCACCCTCTGCTGCGTGGTCGCGCTCTTTACGTTGCCCTCGCACATGAACGAGATGCAGGTCATCACCGAGCGAGTCGTGCTGCTGATCCTCTTCTTCGCGCTGGCCTGGCCCACCGCATCGTTCGTGCAGCGCGCTCAGCGCTGGCTGATCGTTCCCATGTCGACGATCGCGCTGCTCTACCCATGGGCGGTGCAGCAGGAGTTCCAGAACTTCGAACGTCTCCTGGTTGGCGATTTGCCAGAGATGATCGGCGAGCTGCCCGAGGCCACCTGGATGAGCTACGTCATGCTGACGCCCCACAATGAGCTCATCAACATGGGCCCCCTGTGGCACACGCCCAAAGCACTCCACGCCGTGCTCAATGGTGGGGTGACCGATGACAGCTTCGCAGTTCGCCCCTACACACCAGTGCAATACAAGCCAGGGCAGACCCCTTTCAGGCTGAGCTACTTGCGCTCCGGGTTCTGGCGCTCACCCCATGTCTACAACTACGACCACATCTTGGTTCGCTCCACCGAGCCGCCGACCGGAGCGCTGGGCGCGCCCAACCTCAAGCTCCGCTCACAAAGCGGCATTTGGTGGCTCTTTGATGTCCGGCAAATCGACAGCAGCGGTGCTCGCGTGTTGATGGCCGGGGACATCACCGGCGCACTGAAGCAGTTCGACTGCCCTCCCGGCGAAGTGTTGGGGGGCTTCACCGGCGATTACGACGACAAGAAGCTGACTCACCTGCGCTTTCAGTGTAGACCGGTCGTTCAGAAGAAGCCCAGCGGAGCCGGCATCGACCTAGGGACGAAACCGAAGAAGGAGCAAGAGGCTCCGACCCCCATCAACACCGCAACCTCAGTGCCGGGAAGCGAGCGAAAGACAATCGAAGCGATGTGTCCAGAGAACGAGGTCCTCGTCGGGCTCGCCGGAGTTCAGAACCCCAAGATCACGTTTCTTCAGAGCATCTGCGCGCCCCTAAACGACCTGGAAGACGTCGAGGTCCTCGAGGGGGGAGGATTTTCGAAGGAATGGCGCTCGTTCGAGCTGCGGTGCAAGAAAGGAGAGGCCGCCGCAGGGTTCCGTGGGCGCAGCGGCGCCGCCATTGATGCGGTTGGCCTCGGCTGCCGAGTTCTGGACCTCGACCCCGTCGCTCCGGCCGCCGCGCCCAAGTGAGGACCGCATTGCCAGCCCACAACCACGTCAGCGAAGCAACGCGGAGACCACCGCTTCCCGGTCCGCTTCACCCAGTCTCCCAAGATGAGACGAGAGAGGCCCCTCTAAGAGCGCCATAGCGATCCGCTGAGTGATCAGCTCTGGGCTCTGTTCGCCGTCGATGACGACACCACAAGGAGTCGTCTCCGCGAGCCCAAGAAAGATGTCCCGACAGGTCGTGAGCATAGCGGTCTGCTCGAAGGCGGTCCGAGTCTCTCGCCTCCCTTGCTCGATGCGTTCGACGGCGAGCTGGACGGGAAGGTCGATCACGCAGAGGAGATCGGGCTTCGGGGCGATCGCCTCGTTATCGCGCAGCAATTGCGTGTGTTCGAAACCCCGCGCCCCCTGATAGGCGACCGTGGAGAAGTAATAGCGATCGGTGATGACGATCTCGCCACGCTGCAGCGCGGGTTCGATGCACGCCTCCACATGCTCTCTGCGGTCGAGCATGAAGAGCTCCAGCTCACGCTCTCGGGGCAGACGCCCTGCGCGCGCCGACCGCCGCAGCTCGAGGCCGTATTGGCCAGCGGTCGGCTCGCGGGTCACCTCGGTGACGAACCCTGCACCCTCCAGCAATCGGGAGAGCTGTGTGGCTTGAGTGGACTTGCCAGAACCATCAATTCCTTCGATGGCGATTAGCAAACCTCTGTTTTCCAATAGAATCAAGCCATACTCTCGTCGTGCGGGAGGGTCGGGCCCAGAGTGACCATCGCGCAGGGCAACCCGTCCGAAGGACGGTACGTTTCGCACAGCAGTGGGCGCAGCGCAAGACGTAACCCGCACCTCCGCGCCGTTTTGCCCAAGGTCTCTCGGTCGTTACCGCCCCAGGGTCCTTCAGAGCTCGCAGAGCTGGTCCTTCATTTTGTCGTACGTCTTCGAGCCGATGCCTTTGATGCGCTTGATTTGGCGACGCTTTTCGAAAGGCTTTTGAGCCCTGGCCTCGATGATCTTTTTCGCTCGGCCGGGTCCCACTCCAGGCAGCGTCACGAGCTCGACTTCGGTTGCGGTGTTGAGGTTGACGCAGGGAACGCCTGGCACCTCGGCGGCCGCGACCACGGATTGCTCGTCGGTATGAGCGCCCACGCTGTCATCGTCGTCGGGCGGGGGCACGTCTTCGGGTCCCGCTTCGGCCAGCAGCTCGACCTCCGTAAAGACCATGTCGCCTGGTGCGGACTCGTCGTCGCCCACTGAGTTTGAGCCGGAGAGACGCCACGAGCTCGGGCCCTCTTCGTGCGCTTCGCTCAGACTCGCCAGCTGGCAGGCAGGACGTGGGGTCAGGTCCGCCATAGAGGCACGAGTCTGCCAGTCGTTGCCGCAGCTCGACGACAGTAACGTCAGCGCGGCGAGGAGCCAGTGAATGGGGAAGGAAAATCCTGGCTCTCGGCCAGTTTGCGGGACCTCATGCTCGTAACCACTGCCAAAACTAGGCATGGTTTCCTCCTGGAGTGAGTTCCATGGTCGCGTGCCGAGCGCCAGGCGACAGGAAGGGGTGAAACGGTATCGACGCCAGCGTGAGCGTTCAGTTGGCGAAAATCAAAGCAGTTATCGGCAGGTTCGCTGAAAAACGTGCAGAAAATTCATAACTAATCGATTTTGATAGTGATAATTAAGACTGGCGCCCCCTTCATCGGCACAGCCCAGGTGACGTAGGAAGACGAGCGAGCTATAGAACGGACCATGAACGTTCGACCCCGACCAAAACTGTGGCTCTTGTTGGTTTGCGCGCTCGGCGTTTCTTGTGGCGAAGCCGAAGAGCGCAAGGTCGCGCCCACGCCGGACTCAGCCATCGAAGACTCGAGTCGTGAAGCTGCGGTCCAGCCTACCCCACGACATCTTCCTGAGACTCCGATGCCAACGGGTCATGGACTGTTCCGCGTCGAGGGGAGCGAGCTCGTGCCCGTGACGCCCGGCGACAAGACCGGGCTGCAGCCGACCAACGGAGAGCGAGGTTTTGGCTTCACCCGGCCACAGGGCGATGCCATGTGGGAGCTCCAACCCCTGTGGGTGCTTTGGACCGGTGAGATGAGCACGTCGACACTTCGGCTGACGCGATTCGACCCGGAAGCGCTGCTGCCGGAACGATGGTGGCAGGAGAGCGCACCTGGTCGCGTGGGGTGGCTCGCCTCGAGCTTGATCCCACTGACTGTCGAGAGCATCGACAGCACGCCGGGAGCGGCAAGAATCCAACCAAAGAACCCGCTGGTTCCTGGTTTTTATGTGCTGCACGACGGCGATCTGTTGAGCGCACGTCGACGGGGCGAGGTCGGCGTCTTCTATCCGTTCACCGTGTTCGAGCATCGGCCCGAACAAGAGGCCCACTGGCTCGAGTGGGTCGAAGATTGCGCCGAGGACCTAGGACCGTTGCTCCTCGACGCCCAATTCGAAGGACGGGACGAGAAGGAGCGGGCGAGCTTGGATCGGCCCGCGTTCAAGCGGAACTACGCGACCCGGCTGGAGCACTGTGCGGAGCAGCTTCAGGCCGTGATGATGAGCAGCACAACCGACAGAGAGCAAGCTCAGAACATGCTTCGCGCATTGGATGCCATCGTCTACGACCTGCCGACTGGGCAGTTCCACGAGTCACTCGAAGCGTGCGCCTCTCGTTTCTCGACGGGGCCCTTGCTCTTCTACTGGATAGAGGTGACGGCGATAGAGTTCGCCCTTGAAGGACGTCGGGCCGTTGCGGGAGGTGACCTCGCCGGCGCGGCAAAGGCCGCGAATTTCCTGCGTCAACTCTATCTCGATCGCTCTACTCCTCGCGCCGACGAGCCCTTCGACGCCCTCGCCTCGTTGCTGTGGGTGCCCTACTTCGTCGATCCCCAGTGGGCACCACTCACCGCGCTTACCGATCGACTGGCCACAGGCCTCAACCCCTACGAAGAAGCGTTTCTGCTCATCGCCGCTCATCGTGCGCATCGGCTGAGTCGCTTCGAGACCCTCTATCCCACCAGCCCCTTGGACCAAGCCGCGCGCGCCCTGTTGAGAGGCTTGCCTGCAGAGGTCCTCGAGGCCGCTAAAGGCTTGGATCCGACTCGCGCAAAGAATGGATTCGTGCACTTTGGTGGGGTCCACATCAAGACAGAAGCCGACCCCACGCGGGTGCCCGTCGCTGCCCTCGAGAGGTTCTTCCGGGGCCGCAAACGTGCGTTGGCGACCTGTTACCAAGACCTCGAAAAACGCCTGGGCGCTCCGACACAAGGCTTGGTCATCGCGAAGGTCACCTTGACCCAGTCCTACTTTGGGGGAGCGGTCTCGCTTCGTCTGCTCGGCGCACCACTCAAAGGTCAGGAGCGCCTAAATTTCGGAGACGCGCGCTTCCAGACCTGCGTGACGGAGGAGGCCCTCGCCGGTCTCCCCAGCGAGGCCGCCGGCGTCGACGCCGAAATCACGTTGCCCATCGTCTTCGATGGCGACCGGGCCTCCGCGGAGTTGATTCGCTAACGCTCCGGCGTCTGCAACGAGTGAGCGGCAAACCCGCCGAACATCGCCCCCAGTGCAGGTGCGAGCATCGCGATCCAGAGCCCGTCGGTGACCCCAGTCACGAGCGCCGGTCCGAGTGCCCTCGCAGGATTCATGCAAGCGCCGGTAAGGGGCGCTGCGGCCAAGAAGCCTACAAAGACGGTGAGCCCGACCACCACTGGGGTGACCAACGGCGACTTCGCCCGCCGAGAGCTCACGAAAGCGTAGGCGAGGAAAACACCCAGGATGAGCTCGATGGCGAAGACTTGGGTGGTCTTCAACACAGGAGCGGCAACGACGATCGAGAGTTTAGTGGCTTCGAGCGTTTCTCTTGGGAGCAAAGCCTCGGCGAAAAAGGCGGCGAGAACCGCACCAACGCATTGGGCGACGATGGCGCCGAAGGCGTCGACGGACTCGATCTTCCCCATCACCCACTCTGCCAGAGTGAGCGCCGGGTTGAGGTGTCCCGCGGACACGTTTTGAGCGGCTGCGACGGCGATGGCGAAGGCTGCACCGTGCGCCGCAGCGAGACTGAGCAGGGTGTTGTTGCCGCCCATGTAGGCCGCTGTTGCCGCCGTGGAAATCAGCAGAAACACGAAGAGGAATACCCCTAGGCCCTCGGCAAGCCAGGCTCTGACGCGCTGTCCCGGGTTTGGTTCTGCGGCGGTAAGGGGGGAACCCTCCAGCAGAAGGCGAGGGGCCATTAGGGTTTACTGCCCGCGTCCGCGCCCGGCACCAACGGTTTTTCGGGCTCAGAGATGGGCTGCAAGACCGCAGAGACGTCACCGTCTGCCTCTGGGATGATGGCTTTGCTCAGCGAAAGGTGACCCTCGAGCGTGAAATACACGGTGACCTGGCGCGCTTTTTGAGCGATGTCAGCCGTGCAAGGCGTCTGTGCGCAGACCTGGCGGCCGTTGACTTGCACCTTGGCGCCTTCGGGCTGCGACCCAAACGTCCAGGTCACAAAACTGGTGGGCTCGCTAGGCGGAGGCGTGGTCTCCGGAGGAGGAGCGACCACTTTGGTCTCTTTTTCCTTGGGCTCTTCTTCATTCCCCGAGAGGGCAACCCAGAAGACGACCATGAGGACGATAAAGACACCGACCCCCCCGAAGATGATCATCCGCTGGTTCGCGGCCTTTCGGGTCGAAAGCATCTGCTTGAGATCGTACTCGTCGTCGGCCTGATAGGCGTAGCCAGAGGAGATGGGCTGGGAAGGCGCGACGAAGGAGCCCGCAACGGGAGCGCTCGAGGGGCGAAATTGCGGTGGGGGCTGCGCGGTGCCGTGGGATGGATAGAGGGGATTGTTGAAGGTGATGGTCGCGTCTTCCTCGAGATTTGTCTGGATCCGAACGTCGGCCAAGGACATCTTTTTGTACCGCTCGATAAGAGCGGGATCGATGTCCCTCAGCGCGGCATGAAATTCGAGCGCCGTCGGATACCGTTGGCTGCCATCCTTCGCGGTTGCCTTCATCAGCACTGGCCCGAGGGGCGAGTTGGCGAGCCAAGCTGGGAGATCGAGGGGGGTCGAGAGCTGTCGAGCGAGAATCTCGTAGATGGTCTCACCGGCCACCGCCGGAAGGCCGGTGAGCGCTTCATAGAGGATCAACCCAACCGCATAGACGTCGGAGTGCGGGCCGATCTCGTCTTTCATCAACAGCTCGGGGGCCATGTATCTCGGGGTGCCAAACGAGTCGCCGTGCGCCCCCGTGAGATCCTGGATGGCCGAGTCTTCGTGCTCACCGAGGGCCTTGCCCACACCAAAGTCGAGCAACTTTACCACATCCGAGTCGGCGCCCTTCGCGGTCAACATGATGTTGCCAGGCTTCAGGTCGCGATGAAC
This sequence comes from Deltaproteobacteria bacterium CG_4_9_14_3_um_filter_63_12, assembly GCA_002789955.1. Classification (GTDB taxonomy): domain Bacteria; phylum Myxococcota_A; class Bradymonadia; order UBA4248; family UM-FILTER-63-12; genus UM-FILTER-63-12. The sequence goes on from PFUG01000096.1 coordinate 14,518, forward strand.
GATGGACATCTCGTGGGCTTCGGCGAGGGCCGAGAGCGTTTGCAGAATAATGTGCTGAGCACGAGCCGGGCTGAGCGCTCCCTCACTCGAGAGCACATGGGCGAACTCCGGCCCACGGACGAGCTCCATGGCCATCCAGATCAGGCCGGTCTCGGTTTCGCCGAAGTCGTACAAACGAACGATGTTCGGGTGCTCCAAGCGCTTGGCGAGGTTGATCTCCCTCAAGAAGCGTTGGCCCAGACCTTCGATTCGTTCGACTGCGCTTGGGAGCAGGACCTTCACCGCGACGCTGCGATCGAGCCGCTGTTGATAAGCGGAAAAGACCGCGCCACAGCCACCGACGCCAAGGGGTTTGATGATGCGGAACTCGCCGATCATCGTGCCTGGAGTCGGCAGACCTTCATCGCTCAACTGAGCGGCGGCACTCGCATCGATGGTGGGACCGGACTCCGGGAAGTCCCCATGACCATCACCCACAGGTCCTCTCCTCCAGCTCTGGGAAGCTGCCAAGGCGACGAATCTGGCTCTGACTATCCGCCGCTAGACCGCAACGCGGTGTGCGGATCGGCAGTGAGAGACAACACATAGATCTTAGTAATAGTGCCAATTTGAGACTCTCGAGCAGACCGTCAGCAACCAACGGTACGTGCTCCCAGCACAAACGAACCGACCCTTTGTCCGGGTATGATTCGAAGTGACACAGACCCGGACAAAGAACATTCGTCGGGTTTGCCTGTCAAAGACCCATGACTCGCCTCCCCAAACCCTTGAAGTTTTAGCTGCTTGTAGGTTCGATGAGCCGATATCGACTCGATTCTCATCCAAAAGTGAAGACGGGGCAAAGTATCACTCTTGGTAGACAGATCAACGCCCGCGGAGGGCGGGCATCACCGAAGCGTCCCCGTTGCAGGGTTGGTCATCCCTTCCAACCACGTCTTGGAGCGGTAATACTCACGCTCAGTTAACGGTGACGCTCGCCATCGAGTTCACTGGAAGGCATAGTCTCTTCGTGGGAAATCACGGTGTTCGACCCGATCGCGCGTAGTCTCGCCGCCAGCTCACGCGCGAATCCGATTCGGATTTCGCTCGCTTCCCAGAGCTGAGGTCGCTCGAAGCGAGCCACCTCGCGTCCTTGCGCTCGCTATCGCTACTGAGCCCACCTATGGGAACCTGCCCACAATGTGAACATGAAGGACCGTTCGGGCAAAACTGTCCCGAACATCCAGATCATTACTTTGCGGACAAAGCACAGCTGGCGTCGCTGAAAGACCACAATTTGCTCCTCGGCGAGCTGGTGGCGAAACGCTTTGCCATCACGCGCCTGCTCGGTCAGGGTGGCATGGGAAGGGTCTATGAAGGCGTCGACCTCGAGGCTCATCGCAAGATCGCCCTGAAGCTGCTGCGCGCCGACCACATCAACGACGAAGTGGTGCGAGCACGGTTCTTCCGTGAGGCCAAGATCCTCGGGCTGCTCGACCATCCGAACCTAGTCACCCTCTACGATCACGGAGAGGTCGAGCATCGCGGCGAGGAGTCCCTCTACATCGCGATGGAGTTGCTGCATGGAGCCACGCTGCAAAAGACGTTGGAGCGCAAGACCCTCGGCGCTGCGGCCATCTTGTCCATCGCCAAGTCGATCGCTTCGGGCCTAGGAGAGGCCCACAAAAACGGCATCGTGCATCGTGATCTCAAGCCGGACAACGTGCTCTTGGTGCGCATCGAAGGACAAGATGCGCCCCTGGTCAAGTTGGTTGATTTTGGCATCGCACGGATGTCGACGACGAACACGGTGTTGACGCAGGCGGGTCTCGTTTTCGGGACCCCAGCGTACATGAGCCCAGAGCAGGCGACCGCCGAGCCTGACATCAGGCCTCCAGCCGACGTCTACGCCTTCGGAGTGCTGCTCTACCGCATGATGACGGGCAAGTTACCCTTCGCCGGAGAGTCTCCGCTGCAGATGTTGATGGGGCACGTCAACACTCCACCGCCGCCCATCATCCTGCGAGCGCCGCTCACGCTGCCTCGAAGCCTCATCGACCTGACGTTGCATTGCCTCGAGAAGAAGCCCAGAAATCGGCCACAGTCGGGGGCAGAAGTGCTCGCGACGCTGCATCAAGTCGAAGCCGATCTGCTCGCCGGAACCAACCTCGTAGAGGGCGCCGAGCAGGCCGACGAGTCCGATCCCCGGCTCGGTGAGATCGGCACCCTCTCCTCCCCGGATCCATTGGCGGAGACCGCCGATGACACAGAGACGGACGCCCCTAACTGGCTGGTTGGGGGCGACGTCGAGCTGGTCACCGTCTTCGACCGCCCCGCGGCGCCGAACACGAGCGACAAGAATGGGCTGAGCAAGGCCTATCGCGTCTCCCCAAAGCAAAACGAGCCTTCCCCTCTGAAGCTGAGAAAACAGCCCCTTCCCAATGCCGCCATCGTCGGCGCCGTCGTCGCTTTCCTGCTCTTGCTGGGACTCCTCTGGGCGCTGAGCCGTGGAAATTCCCACCCTGAGCTGCCGGCGACCGACGTGAAGCCCCAAGCCCCCCCAGACCCAGGTACGAACGGCGTCGGCGATGGTCAGGACCCCGCAACCGCACCTGAGACCGTCGAGACGCCAGCGAAGGTGAACGACCCCCTCCCCGAGGCCGCCGCGCCAGACGACACCGCACAGCTGCTCCGGTCGCTCGAGTCCTTGAAGCTTCGAGAGGAGACGACACTGACCGTTGTCGACGACCGTGAGCGGCGGCAGCTCCAGAGAGAGCTGCGAGAGCAGATTCGCGTGCTCAGGGAGGAATTGAGAAGTCGAGGCGTCGCGGTTCCCTGAGCGAAAACACTTGTCCCTCCAAACTCTCGCCAATTGCTCGGCTGAACGGTTGTCATCCCCCGCCGCAACGGCATACCCTCCGCCGTCCTATTTGGATTCTATCGCCTCGCTTGCCCACGACTGATTTTCGCTCTATCTCGATGTGCCGCGATGCGAAAATCGGTCGTCCGCTCGGCAATTCCGACCATCCTTCAAATGAGTGCCAGGTGACCTACGCCGCTCAAACACGCTCTCTTTTGGTGCAGGGCGCTCTCTTCCTCTCGGTGCTCGGACTGCTCGGCTGCAGCAACGAGCTGCAGGTGTTTTGCCAAGACTCCACCGAGACGCTCTGTAAGACCTGCTTCGAGTGCGGCGCCAACGATTGGGAGGCCTCTGAGCTGTGTGGCTTGGCCGTCGAGACGAACCAAGAGGGGTGCGAGCTCATCTTGATGAAGGTCTGCGCCAGCGACGCCCGCGCGTACAACGCGGAGACCGCCAAGAGCTGCCTCCACGACCTCACCAAAGTCACCTGCGAGTCGCTGCGCAACGGCGGGAAGCCCGACTCCTGCGTTCGCCTCTTCTAGGACAAAAAACGAGGAAGGCGGCTCGGGGCCGCCTTCCTCGTTATCGTCTGCTCCGTCAGCCTTCCAAGCTCTCCAGGTAGCGCTCGACCTCGATGGCCGCCATGCAGCCGGAGCCAGCCGCGGTGATGGCCTGTCGGTAGACAGAGTCTTTCACGTCGCCGCAAGCGAACACGCCCGCAATGTTCGTCTTGGTGCTGTCCGCAGCGGTGACCAAGTAGCCCGCGGGGTTCATGTCGAGCACACCCTCGAAGAGCTGGGTGTTGGGCTTGTGCCCGATGGCCATGAACACCCCTTCCGTGGCGAACTCGGTCACTTCGCCGGTTTTCGTGTCTCGCAGCTTCACCGCATGGACGCCCTCGAGGCGGCTGCCCAGAATCTCGGTGATCACTTTGTTGAGCTGCCAGGCGATCTTCGGGTTCTTGCGGGCGCGCTCAATCATGATCTTCGAGCTGCGCAGCTCTTCTCGGCGGTTGACCACGGTGACCTTGGACGCGAAACGCGTCAGGTAGGTGGCCTCCTCCATGGCCGAGTCACCGCCGCCGACGACGACGATCTCGCGGTCCTTGAAGAACGCCCCATCGCACGTCGCGCAGGCGCTGACGCCATAGCCCATGAGCTTGCTCTCGGACTCGAGGCCGAGCAAACGGGCCGACGCACCGGTCGAGATGATGAGCGTGTCGGCTTTGAGCTCCTGCACGTCGCCCAGCAGAGACTCGGTGGTGATGACAAAGGGGCGCTGCCCGAGGTCCACTTTCGTGGCGGTCGCGTTCACGACCTCGGCACCGAAGCGCTCGACCTGCTTCTGCATGCGCTCCATGAGCTCGGGACCCATCACACCCTCGGGGAAGCCCGGGAAGTTCTCCACGTCGGTCGTGATGGTCAGCTGCCCACCGGGTTGCCCACCCTGCAGCATCAGCGGAGCCAAGTTCGCCCGCGCGGTGTAAAGGGCGGCGGTGAACCCCGCAGGGCCGCTGCCGAGGATGACAACTTCGTAGTGCTCTTTCTTAGCGGTGTACATTCTGCTCTTCCTTCATTCAGCCGCGTCAAAGGCGTCAGTCAAAAACGCGTACGGGCTTAATTCGTCACCCATCAAGGGTCAACGAAGTTCGCTAAGCGGCCGGCCACGTAGATATTCTTGTCTAGCGGTCAACGGCCAGCAAAAAGAATTGGAGTGGCCCACAACGCTCAGCGTTGAGTGCGTTTCAAGTGTTCTTCAATGGCATCGTACGCCAGGGTCAAATCCTGCGACCTACGCGTCGCCTCCTTCTCGCGAGCAGGATTGCCCGCGTGTTTATCCGGATGATGTTCGCGCATCTGCGCGCGATAGGCCGACTTGACGGCGTCCATGTCGGAGTCGATGGGAACGCCCAAGGTGCGGTAGTGCTTGGCGAGCTCACTGGAGCGCTCGAGGCTCAACGGCACAAAGCGCTCGAAGTCGAACTGGATGCCGCGGTCTTCCAAGGCGTCGATGAGCTTCGCCGTCGCACGTTCACTGCGCGCTCGTGTGCGTTCCACCGCCCCACGCATCCCGCCTCTGGATTCGAAATCGTTGACCCGGTCTAGGACCTGGTTCAGGCCGCGGCGAACCCCCTTCTCGAGGTTGCGCTTGAGGCCGTCCAGAACGCTCTTGCCACGTGCCATGTTCAATCCACCTCATCGCCAGGAAGAATTTCGAACGCATGGGCGAGGGCCTCCTCACCGAGCAAGACCTCGTAACTGCCCTCTCCCCACTCTTCTACAGAGAGGGACTTGCCGCCAGGAGCCTTGTACTCGAAGTAGGTGCACTGCTTGCCCCGCTTCGTTGCCGTCTCTCCGACCTGCACGACCTCGGCCTTTCCCCATTTCTCGAGCTGGTACTTGTGCCCGCCGTGCGTGATGAGCTCAGGAGGCCGGCTCGTGAACGAGAGCTCGTCGACAGCGCGCGACAATCCCGCGACCAACCCATCCTTGTCCTCCACCGAAAGCCAGACCTGCTCCCCGCCGTCGGCCAACAGGACCTTGACCCACTCGGAGCCGTCTTCTCTAAACGTCAGCTTCCCCTCGACGATGTAGTCGGTGTCGAAGTGAGTCACGATGTCGTTGACCTGCAGCGTCATCAACGTGCGGGAGGGCGAAGAGGGCAGCTCCTTGCGGGCGCCGCCGCTCTGCTGGCTCTTCCGGTAGGCGAAGTAACCTCCCCCAATCAGAGCCCCACCGATCAGGATCCAGAGTATTGCGGACATGCTGCTGCTCCCGGTTTTCTCGAGCGAAAGGTCTTCCTAGAACACTTTGTAGAGGCTGTCGACAAAGCTTCCCGTCGATAGGATCTGCACGCGGTACTCGGCACCGAGCCGTCTCGAAGCGAGACCGCTGGCGTGCCTACGCGCGAACGGGCCGACCATGCTAGACACGAAAATGTCAAAGGGGAGGTCCAGAGCTCCGGCAACCTGCGATGCTAACAAACTCGCCACCTTCGCCCGTTTCAGGAATACTGCAGCCACGTCGATATCCTTCGCTCTCATCGGTGTGCTTTTTGTGAACGAACCGCTTCAACCCAAACTCTCGTCGGCACATGACCCCAACACGCTCCTCATCGCCGAGGACGACGCCACGCTCTTGCGGGTCACGAGTCTGTTGCTTCGCGGCTACGGCTACGAGGTTCTCGCGGCAAGGGACGGTCAGCAGGCCCTCGACGTGTGTCGCGAGCACCAAGGCCCCATCGACCTCGCCGTGCTCGACCTCCACATGCCAGTCATGAACGGCAAAGACGCCTTCGAACAGATGAAGGCGTTGAGGCCCACCCTGCGGGCCATCATGGTGACCGGCAGCTCAGACACGAACCACCCCAAAGGGGCCGAAGGGCTCATCCACAAGCCCTTCGAGATCGACGAGCTCGTGCGGGCCATACGAAACGCACTGGATAGTCGCGCCCTCCAGACTTAGGATCGTGTCCGTCCGGAAATACCCCATCTGCGGCGTCGCCTTCCTCCCTCGCTCCTCGGCGTACTGAGGTCGCTCGGTCGTCGGCTCCTTGCACCTGGGGCATTTCCGAACGGACACTCAACACCTGACCCCCTCGACCGGAGGCGCTGGGCCTCGAGCTCTGTCGAGGGCTCAAAGGCCCGCAGAAGAAATGACATGCACGTCAGACCGACGCTCCTCGCCCCGGCCGGGGATCTAGAGACCTTCCAGGCCGCGCTCAACGCCGGGGCCGACGCCATCTACCTCGGTCTGGACGAGGGCTTCAACGCCCGCGCCCGCGCCCGCAACTTCAGCCTCGAGCAGCTGCCCGGTCTCGTGCGCCGCGCACGGCTCGCCGGTGTGGAGCTCAACGTCACGCTCAACACCCTGCTCTTCGAGAGCGAGCTCGACGCTCTAGAACACAACCTGCGCGAGGTCGCCCGCGCTGGCGTCGACGCCATCATCGTCCAGGATCCCGCCGTCGCCTTGATCGCCAAGGCCCTCTGCCCCGAGCTGGTGCTGCACGCCAGCACCCAAATGACCCTGAGCTCCCCCCAGTCCGTGCGCTTCGCCGAGACCCTTGGCATCCAACGGGTGGTCTTGCCCCGCGAGCTCTCTGTCGAAGACATCGCGCACATCTGTGCCAACACCGAGCTGGAGACCGAGGTCTTCGTGCACGGCGCCCTCTGCGTCTCCTGGAGCGGCCAGTGCCTGAGCAGCGAGGCCTGGGGCGGACGTTCGGCCAACCGCGGCGTCTGCGCTCAAGCGTGTCGCATGCCGTACACCCTCGAGGTCGACGGCGCCGAGCGCC
>PFUG01000559.1 GCA_002789955.1 Deltaproteobacteria bacterium CG_4_9_14_3_um_filter_63_12
CAGCCCCAGCTCGCGCCAGCGTCGGCCGCTCTTAAAGGGGCGGTGTGCCTGGAAAAATGGCTCTTGCGCCAGGAAGCCAGCCTCGACCAAGGCCGCCTCGAGCGCCTCCCGGAGCTGTGGGTCGCGAGCCTGGAACTCGGTCGAGAGGTAGCTTCGATACTCGTCGATCACCTGCTCGACCACCGTGATGGGATTGAGTGTCATGGCAGCTTCTTGTCTGGGGATTGGGCGTGGTGCCGGCGTTTAGGGGCATCCTGCTCTGCTATCCTTGATGTGGCGGTCTGAAGTTCGATGGTCATGGACAGTCAATACCCTCTCATGGACAGTTGTCCTTTTGAAATCACTGGCGAAACAGTTGGTTATGCGCCGTAATGGACAGGCTCGCCGAGTTATTCATCGTTCTTGTCCATGACGGGTGGCCAACTGGTAAGTACGCCATCGCTTCGTACCTGATGCACTGACGACGCCTTCCTCGATCAAGGCGTTGAGCGCTCGGACTATTGATTTCCCGTGAATCTCAGCTCCGATTCGGCGATGGATGTCCACACGTCCCGAGCCGGGAAAGCGTTGTAAGTCCTCCAAGATGAGCGCCCGCAGCCGATGGGGCTGAATGCGAATCAGCGTCGTCTGGTCGTCCAACCCAGCCTCGCGAATGAGCGCCGGCTCGACGAAGTAGCGGGTCGCTCGCGTCCGGCCAGTCTGTGCGACGAGGCCGCTTTCGACTAGACGTGAAATCCAAGGACGCAGCGCTGCGGGGTTGGGCAACTCGAGGGCTGAGAGCAGCTCTGCGGCTGACATGCCCTCGGACTGCCCAAGCATTCCAAGGGCGATCCGCTCACGTTGGGTCAGGTTGTGTCGCTTTTCGGCGTCAGCAATGAGCTGGATGACCCCACGGTGGATAACGCGGCGTGGGATGACCACGTGCACCGAGTCAATGCCCTCGCTGACCACCGGTGCGGCCCGGCCACTGGTGAGCAGCCGGTCGTACATCAGGTCGAAACCACTGCCCTCGCGCTCCATCAGCTTCAGATCGTGAAAGACGCGGGCTAAGCCGTCGTTGCGGCGACGGCTGGCATGCAGGATGTTCCTTGGTGTGACCCCGAGGGGCAGCCGTCCGGCGTTGACGACCTCTAAACGGTCAGGGTGGAGGTTGAGGAAGACGTCGCCTCGCTGGGTATAGGGCCGGTGAACGAGCGCGTTGACTACGAGCTCGCGCGCCACCGCCTCCTCATAGGCGGGAACACGGCTGCGGAACAGCCCGTCCGGCAGCTCATAAGCCTCGCGGAAATCGGGTACACCTTGCCACACGACATCGACGAGCTCGACAGGCGACAAACTGTAGTCGTCCCACACGTACTTCGCGACCCCTTGCGACTCACGGACATTTCGACTTTCACCATGCGGCGCGACGCTAGCACGATAGGTTTCCCGCACTCAAGGGGGCAACTTCTCCCTGGTCGCAATATCACCGCCCCCAATGACGAAGTCCTCAACCAACACTCACTCCCAGCTCCACCCCTGAGCCACCCAGCGAAACGCCTTCAAATCGCACGTCCCATTCTCCCGAAACACCACCCCTTCCGCCTCCAGCAGCGCCCGCTGCACCTGAAACCGATGCGGCTCGTTGGGCGCCGACACGCCGCCTCTCGAGTTGATGACACGGTGCCAGGGGAGCTCGGTCGGCGGACCGCTCTTCAGCCCGCTCAGCACTCCGCCGCCCGCCCGCGCCGAGCGCGGCGAGTCGACCATGGTCGCGACTTGCCCGTAGGTGACGACCTTGCCGCGCGGAATCTGCGCGACGAGCTCCAACACTCGCGCGCGAAATTGGGCGTCCGCGGACGCCTTCGAATCCTTTCTCGGCATGAAAATCCCCTACACGTCCGCCAAGATGGCGCGCAGCGGGCCGAGGTTCAATGTCTCGCCCTCTTGACTCAGGCAGGCCCTGACCAGCTCGAGGAGCATGGCGCGGGGCCCGAGGCGCTCGCTGCGGTCGCTCGCCAGTTGGCGCGCCTGGCTCTCGTCGGCGACGGCTTTGCCCTCGAGCAGGCTGACCAGGACGCAGGCGAGTCCGCTGGCGTCGCGCTGGCGGCGCTCTCCGGGGACTGGGAGGGCATTGATGATGGCGCGCCCGCGGCTCTCGGCGAGGACCGCAGTGGACGTCAGTCCGCCGTGGTTCAGACCGGCGCGTTGCAAGGCATCCAGCGCGTTGATGAGGTCCGCGGCCCAACGTCTTACGGTGTCGCCGGGGGCGCTGCGGCGGCTCGCCTCGTAGAGAGGGATACCGTCGATGTAATCCCGAACAAGAACCGGCGCACCCAAGGACAGATTCAGCTCCATGACCGCAGGTAACGAGATCTCCTGCACGGTCGCCAGCGCGCTCCAGAGCTTCAGGGCTTCGAGCTGAGGTCCGTCCTTCTTCAGCCGATGAATCTGCACCTTGTGGCCCGGCTGCCAGCGGCCCAGCTGCTGGGTCATGCGGGCGACCTCGGCGGGCTCTTTGGTCGGGTCGGCGACCTCGGCGTAGATGAGGTAGCGGCCCAGGAGCTCGTGCGGGGTCTCGAGGAAACGCAGGGGGGCGCGCCGATAGCCGCACTGCTGGAAGCGGCGCTCGAGGTCGATCGTGAACTCGATGCTGGACCTCGAGGCCACAGAAGTGGGCTGGCTCGGGCTCTCGGGGAGCAGCTGGGCGACTCGCCAGTAGTCGACGCCCTCGAACTGGGTGCACTCGCAGCGCACGAGGCTGCCGACGGCAAAGAGCATCGAAGAGTAGCCGAGGGCCTTGCAGCCGGTGCCGTCGGAGAGGCTATTCTCGAGCAGGAAGACCCACGGATCCTTGACGTGTTGGGTCAGCGGCGTCTCGTCGTCGCCGAACGCTGGCGTGTGGCGCAGTCGCGTGCGGGCGAGGACGCGCATGCCGCGATTGGGCTCGATGGTGGGCACGCGCTCGCGGGCAGCGTCTGGAGGCGCTGACGAGGTGCGAGTCCACCGCGCCAAGTCGAGCTCCTTGCAGCCCTTCCGCAGCAGGGTCACGACGACGTTGGCCAGGGCACCGCCGACGCTGGTCGTGAAGCAGGTCTCAAAGGGCGGACCTTTGACGAGAGCGGGGAACGGACTGGGTCCGCGGGGCACGCTCGGGTCGATGTAGGTTGGATCGTTGGTGAAGGTCTGGAAGCTCTTGGCGACCTGGAGCAGGCCACTGGCGCCCAATGCATGGCCGCAACCCTTCAGTCCGCCGAAGGGATTGGACCAGCCACTGACGAGCCGCTCGACAATCGCCTCGCGGCTCAATCCGAGTTCGGCGAGGAAGGCGTATTCGATGGACGGGAAGGCGTCGTGGATGATGGCGAAGTCGCAGTCGAGCAACCAGGAGAGGGGCAATCCGGCGTCGTTACAGGCCTGCTTGTAGGCGGCTCGGATGCTCTGGAAGGTGCGTGCGGCACCGTAACGCTTGGTGAGACTCGCTGGGACGTAGCCTTGGCCCATGCCGAGGATCTCGACCACGGCGTCGGCGCGGGGCACACGCGAGAGCACCACGGCGACCGCGCCGCTGCTCGTGGGCGTGACGTCATCGAGGCGATAGTAGTGGGTCACCGCCGGGCGGCTCAGGTAGCCCTCGAAGTTGTCCAGGTGGTTGCGGTAGAACTGCCCGAAGGGATAACGGCGCACGCGGCGGTACTTTTCGAGGGCGATGAAGGGCAGCAAGAGCTCGGTCAGGTCAGCCCTTGACCAGTGATGAGAGTCGGCGACGAGATCCATGAACAGGTCGGCGATGCGCAGCATGTTGAGGCCGTACTCGCGGTCGGCCTCGTCGACGATCTGCGAGATGGTGGCGTTGCGCTCGCGGCGCTCGGCTTCTCGTTCGGCGGCACTGACCGCTTGCTGGTCTAGGAGTGGGTTCATCTGCTCGCCGGTGATGAGCAGAACGTTGTCCCAATGCCCTTCCCTTCGCAGGGCTTGGAAGGCGCTGCGCAGCGTCCAGGCGCCGGTCTCGCTGGAGCCGATCATCATGGGCGCGACGTCGGCCGAGCGCAGGTCGAGCTGGTTGGCGATCCACAAGGGCAGGGCGCCCATGAAGCGCTCATGAGCGAAACCTCCCATGGCGCCGACGAAGATGGCGTCGATGTCTTGGGCGACAAGGCCGCCTTTGGCGATGGCCTTGGTGGCCGCTGACAGCATCACCTCTCGCAGCGTTTCCTTCGGCTTGTCCGTCAGGGGAGCGCCGAGCTCGGCGCTCCGAATGTAGACCGGCTGCATCTTCACGTTCCTCTTGCGTTCACAGGCTGCTCAAGCTGAAGCGCAGCGCGAGCTGGAAATCGGCGAACCCAAACACCTCGATCAGGCCGGAGAGGATGTTGCCACCGACCTGTGGCCCGTGGTTCAGGCGATTCTGCATGGTGTCGGGCGCCTCGGTGATCGTCAGGGTACTGCGAGCCTCGAACTCGACGCTGACGACGCGCCCCATCATGTAGCTCACACCCGCGCCTCCAGTCAGGTTGCCGCCGAGGAAGTAGGCCGCGCTTGGAGCGTCGAAGGTCACGATGCTCATCCCTGCCCCCACCGCGCCGAACAGCAGCCAGTCGTAGCCGGTGAAGAAACGATAGCGCTGACTCAGACCGATGCCGAAGTGCTGCAACGCGGGAAGCTGCAGTGCGCTGATGTTGGTGACGGCGTCGTAGCCAGTCCCGGCCGTGCAAGAGGCGTGGTCGATGGGCGCGTAGCGGACGATGGCGTCGTCAAACTGCTTGTCGATGACCGCGATCGGGGAACAACCCGTGTGGGTCACGATGGCCTCAGACCAGCCGAAGAGGCCCCAGTCGAAGCGGATCTCGAGGTCGTCGAAGTACGGGATCAGGGCGGTGTCTTCGAGGATCAAGGAGACGTGGCCGTTGCTGCTGCCCGCGGCGCTGCTGCGATCCCTGAGGATCGGGTAATAGCCGGGCTCTGGTGCGGCCCGAAACTCGGCCTGGGACTCGTCCTCGACATAGGTTGAAAAAGGCACCCCGAGCCCAAACCCCACGCCGATGGACTGCGCCGACGCCAACGTGGCGACGCACAGCAGCAAGCTCGCCGTCAGGACCGCCGCGGCCAGGCGCCTCGGGCTCCATGCTCTCGCCTGTTTTCTGGGTGGGTTCTCTACCACCAGACCACCTGTTCCTGAGGGGATCGCGAAGAAATCAACGCACGGGGAGGAGCGCTCGTCCTGCCGCTCTGCCGCGGTGGACGGTCCAGCGCGCCTGCGGCGGACGCCGACAAAGTGCCCGACCCCGTGAATCCTAGTGTAACGCTTCACATGTGTCCGTGCTTATGAGCGTGGCCTTTCAGGGAAGCAGGGCTCTGCCCTGACCCGCCGGGGGACT
>PFUG01000173.1 GCA_002789955.1 Deltaproteobacteria bacterium CG_4_9_14_3_um_filter_63_12
CGGTGGAAATCGCCCTGGGGCCCAAGGGGGCGTTCCAGAACGGGATCGTGGGCGCCATGAAACGACGGGTGGCGTCTGACCAGACCGTCAACGCCCTCTCGGCCAAGGCCCGAAAACGGAAGCCGCCCAAGACTCCCCAGACCCCGAAGGTGGTCCAGCTTCTCAGGACGGCCCAGGAGTGGCGGCGGCAGCTCGACGCGGGAGAAGTCGAAAATCAAGCCGCGATCGCCCGCCGCGAGGGGCTCACCCGTGCCCGTGTAACCCAGGTCATGGGCTTGCTTCGCCTCGCGCCCGAGATCCAGGAGTTAGTCCTTACCCTGCCCACCGTCGCCGGCCGCAGTATCATCACCGAGCGATCCCTCCGGTCAATCGTCCTCCTGCCTGACCCTGAGGACCAACTTGCTCAGCTTCGGCACGTTCTGCCCTGAGTCAGAGTCTATCGCACCTCGCCCAGCAGACCGAGAAACGTCCTCGAATGCAACGTCAGTGACACCCAAGCGATCACGCAAGTCAACCTGACGCCCCGGCACCGTTGAAGATATCGTCGATCGACCGGGCCACCCGGTATTCGGCAGGTGATTCTCCTACGGCAAGGGCCTTGAAGTGCGCTCTCCCGCACGTGATCTTCGCCCCCTCCTGGTCCCGCAGGTCGTCGGTGAAGAGACTGCTCTTTGTTTCCACAACCAAGTAGAGCCGCTCTTCCCCCTCTTGCTCGACAAGTACAGCCCAGTCAGGGTTGTAGCTGCCGAGCGGTGTCGGCACGGTGAACCAGCCCGGGAGTTTCGCATAGACCCTGATAGCCGCGTTCTTCTCCAACTGGTCCGCAAACTGGGCTTCGGTGTCAGAATCGTAAACCACCTGCTCGTGAACGGACTTCTGAACGTCGTGGAGGTTCTTCAGGTAACCAGTGAGTTCCTCCTGTTCGAAGAGCTCTTGCGCGTAATACTGATCATCGCCGAGACGCAGGTACTTAATGCCGTCCACCACGGCGAGGCGCTTGCAGCGATTGACCGCCTCCCCGGCCAACTCGATGAACGCCTGTGGGTTGCGTTTGAAATCGGCGAGTCGTCCGCTGCCGGTCAACACCCGATGGATCGTTCGTCGCGTAAGCTGCGTGCGGTCCTGCAGTTCCGTCAGGATGTCAGGAAGCTCGAGATCGCTCTCATCGAGACCGACTGGCGCCGAGGCCTCCCTCTCCGTGGCTTCGACTCCGGCTTTGCCGATGGCGATGTCGGCTTTGCGCCACTGGAGACGGGTCCTCGGGATCGGGGGGGCCTCGCGCAGTGCCCTGATACAGCTTTCGACCAGCTTCTCGTTGTCGAATTGGACTCGGTAGGTGGTCTTGTGCTTAATGCGATCCCAGAGGGCCTTGAATTCAGGGCTGTGCAAAATCGCCTGCCGCGGACGCACCTGGCGGCGGTCGTCGGCGTTCTTGATTTCCAGGCGTCCGGCGAGCTTGCGCAGAATCTCGCCGATCTGTGCAGCCTGCCCGGCCATCGCTTCCGGCAATACGAGCGTCTTGTCTTTGAGAGCCGTCCTCAGCTTGTCCTGGACCTTGCCCTTCGCGTCGATGTAGTCGTGGGCCTTGAGATGCTCCCAGAGTTCCTTGGACTTTTCCAAACCCAGCGGAGCGACACTGCCGTCCGCAGCGGCCACGTTCACTGCGGCGAACTGGTGCGGCTCAACGACGCCGAAGCGGATGCCCGTCTCGGTCTCGATCTCCTTCTGCAGATTTTCGGCGAACTGCTCGTAGCTTTCGGTGGCGATGACGGTCAACGTGTTCACCTCGAAGCCACGCAATCGCTGGCCCTCCTGGTTGACGCACAAGCGCAATCCGCGACCAATGGTCTGGCGACGCTCGCGCTCGGTCTGAATGTTTCGGAGGGTGCAGATCTGGAACACGTTGGGGTTGTCCCACCCCTCGCGCAATGCCGAATGCGAGAAGATGAACTTGAGCGGAGTATCGAACGAAAGCAGCTTCTCTTTTTCCTTCATGATCAGGCCGTACGCCCTCTCGGCGCTGTCCCGGTTGGTTTGGTTGTTCTCCGCGGTGTCGGTCCAGCCGCCCTTCTTGTCGATGGAGAAGTACCCGTTGTGCACTTCCTCTGGCGCTCGGGTCAGGTCCACTCCCTCGAAGAGCGTGCGGTAGTCGGGGTGATTTGCCAGCCGGCGGTACTCTTCTTCGAATATTTGCGCGTAGGGCCCCTTCACAATGTTTCCGTCGGCGTTGTATTGGCGATACTTGGCCACCTCGTCGATGAAGAAGAGCGAGAGCACCTTGATGCCCTGGGGTCGCAATCGCATCTCCTTGTCCAGGTGCTCCTTGATGGTGCGCCGGATCATCTCCCGCTGGACAGCGAGAGCGTCCACGTCACCGTAGGCCTGGCCCAGGCGCAAGTAGTGCTCACCCCCCGGCACACGAAGCTCCAGGAACTCGTCGCCCTTCGCCACCCGGATCTCGCCGATCCGGCAGTTAGCGTAGACGGCACGGCCCGTGGTCAGCTCCAGGTTGTGGCCGTCCTCAACCGGGACTTCCTTCCGGCGCACGCCGGTCGGCGTCTCCACATCCAGAGCGACTTTCGCGCTGATCGTCCCGCGCTTGTTGCTCACCGACACCAGGCGGACATAGGGCTTGTTGTGGGCGTCCTCCACCGTGGCCGAGGCCACCTCGATCTGCTTGACCAGTCGTCGCTCGTAGGCATCGACCGCGTCGAGCCGATGGACCATGTGGTGCTTGTCCACGTGGGTGGCGGAATAACGAAGAGTGCAGAGCGGATTCATGGCGTCGAGAGCTTCCTTGCCACGGCCCTGCAGGCCGCCGTCCACGCTCTGCGGCTCGTCGACGATGACGATCGGGCGCGTCGACTTGATCAGATCGATGGGCTTCTCGCCGCCGGTCTTCTCGCTGTCCTTGTACAGGTTGTTGACGTCCTTCTTGTTGATGGCGCCGACGGTCACCACCATGATCTGGATCTGCGCGCTGGTGGCGAAATTGCGCACCTGGCCGAGCTTGGACGAATCGTAGAGGAAATAATCGAACGGAACGCCGGCGTACAGACCCTTGAAGTGGTCCTCGGTGATCTGGAGGGTTTTGTAGACGCCCTCCTTGATCGCGATCGACGGCACAACGATCACGAATTTGGTGAAGCCGTAACGCTTGTTGAGCTCGAAGATCGTGCGCAGGTAGACGTAGGTCTTGCCCGTGCCCGTCTCCATTTCGACCGTGAAATCTCCCGAAGCGAGCGTCGCCGACGGAGCGAGGCCGTTGCGGAGCTGAATGTCCGCGAGGTTCGCGAGCAGCTCGTCGTCGAGCAACGTCAGACGGTTGCCCAAACCAAGAGCACTGGAGTACAGGTCCTCCATCCCCTTCCCACGAGGCTTCGTGACCGTGAATTCCGTGCGACAGATCTCCTGACCGCGAAACAGGTCGCTGACCGCTTCGATGGCCTGGTGCTGGTAGTCAAGATTGGGCTCGAATTGTAGTTTCATCCGTTGGTTCCCTTCGGCCCCTTCTTCTTGCGCTTCGCAGGCAACTGTTCAGCAGCAGCCTCCAGGGATGCTTGCCGTGCCCGCTCGCCTTCCGCTTCCGCCAGGGCGCGGCGCCTTGCCTCGAACGCTTCGTACTCACCCGGGGCGTGAAGGTCGGCCGCGGATTTGCTCACCCTCCCCTTGTCAGGGAGTACGCGGCGCTCGTTGAACTGGAGGAACTCGTCGAGCTTCGTCTCCCAATCCCCGAGAAAGACCTGCCGCCGACGCCTTGCCTGGTCCTCGGCGAAGTCGAGCCACATCACCACGATTCGGTTGAGCGAGTCGATCTCATCCACCTGCAGGTAGTTCTTCGCGATGGTGACGTCGGCCTTGCGGACGATGTCGCCTTTCCAGGTCGTCAGCCCCATGTTAGGCAGGCTACGGTCGGCGCGTTCGGAGATCAGCTCCGGCGCGGTCAGGCCCGTTGCCGCGAAGTGCAGCTTGTTCTGGATCTTCCGGAAGAATTCCGTCGTGCGCGCGCTGCTCGGTTCATAGTCGCCTGCCAGCGCGAATATCTCCCTCACCCGCAGATACATTCGGCGCTCGCTGGCCCTGATGTCCCGGATGCGTTCGAGAAGCTCGTCGAAGTAGTCCGGAACCCCGAACTCGGCGACCGGCGGGTTCTTCAGCCGTTCGTCGTCCATGGTGAAGCCCTTGACCAGGTACTCGCGCAGCCTCTCGGTCGCCCAGCGCCGGAACTGCGTGCCCCGGTCGGACCGCACGCGGTACCCGACCGCCAAGATCGCGTCGAGGTTGTA
Source organism: Deltaproteobacteria bacterium CG_4_9_14_3_um_filter_63_12 (assembly GCA_002789955.1). Classification (GTDB taxonomy): domain Bacteria; phylum Myxococcota_A; class Bradymonadia; order UBA4248; family UM-FILTER-63-12; genus UM-FILTER-63-12. The sequence goes on from PFUG01000173.1 coordinate 4,287, forward strand.
GTGCTCGATGGCACGCGTGACGCTCCTGGCGCCTTCGCGGCGAACTATTCGGAATTTCCGAACAGTTGCCTCCGGGTCCAGTTCGCCCTCTTCGAAGATGTTGGCCAGGTGGCCGTTCACCGTCGGCACGGATATCCGGAACAGCTCGGCGATCAAAGCCTGGCTGAGCCACAGGGACTCGTCGACGAAACGGCACTCCACCCGGGTGCGCCCGTCTGCAGCCTGGTAAAGCACGATCTCACCGGATTGGGCGGCCGGCACGAGCCCGTCATCTGGAGGGGTCGGATCGCGGCCGGTCATCACAGGCTCCTCACGTTGGCGATCCCGTGCTGTTCCAGGATGGCCGCCATGTTCGTCTTGACCACGTCGTCGGCAAAGGCGCTGTCGCGGAAGACGCAGGTGGTGTCGCCGGCCGGAGCGAGTCGCCAACGCCATTCGACGATCCCGAGGGCAAGCGATTCGACGTCATCGCCGGCGATCGCCTCGGCAAGGCAGGTGATCAGAACGCCGCCGCCCACGGAGTGGACGTCCTTGCCGGCCATCGTCTGCGTTTCGATGGGAACGCAGAGGTCGAGGCCGAGTTTGAGCAGCAGTTCGTACAGAACATCGGCCTCCGAGCGACCGGGTTTCAGATGCTCGATGGAATCGAGCAGGGTCTGGTCGAGATCGTCGTGGTCGGGGTCCCAGGTGCGGATGTTGCTGGAGTCGAGCTTGAAGACGCGGAAACCGAGGTCGCCAGCGAATAGAGGGTTTTCGTCCTTGATCTTCTTTGCAGCGCGGCGGAGGCGCTCTTTTGTAACATCGGCGATGCTATCGAAGGATAGCCCGTCAAGTGCTTCTGGCAGTTGAACCAGCAAGTAGCGTCTATCACCGCCATCACTGGAATTCATCTGAAAAACCGCCTCTCCCGCGGTGCCGGAACCAGCAAAAAAATCAAGTACTATGTCTGACGAATCCCGGTCGGTACCGATTTCTAACATTCTGGCAATTACTAACCGTCTCATAATTGTCCCGACCCGTTTACTTGGAAGCATACTGCATCGTCGGGGCGTGGAAGTATGATGCGACTCGAGCG
>PFUG01000092.1 GCA_002789955.1 Deltaproteobacteria bacterium CG_4_9_14_3_um_filter_63_12
CGAACTTGGCAAGGACCTTGCGTAATAGTCTCTGCGAATTTCGACGATCACCCCACTCGCCACACGAGGTAAGCCATGACTCTTCAATCTCTCAAATTCCAACGCGCACTCTGGTGTAGCCTCTTCATCGCTTCGGCGTTGATGCTCTCGGCTTGTGTCGAGAACGGCGAGACCGACCCAGACCCCATCTGCATTTCCAACGCCGTGCAGGCGATGAATCCGCAGACCGGGAACTGTGAGTGGGTGAGCTCCTGTGGCCTGAACGGTTGGACCGTTTGCGCCGATGACTTCACTTGTGAAGAGCTGCCGGGAGACGCTTGCGGCCTCGACGCTCGCTGCGCCACCGAAGTTCAGTCCGTCTGTAACGACTGCGCCGAGCCGGCGTTCCCTGGCGACGAACAGAATGGAGGCGACATCATCGCTTGTGGGTGTTTCGACACCACTGCGTGTGTCACGGTGACCCCGGACCTCTGCGGCAATTTGGGTGAGGCGGCTTGTTTGGCCTCGCCGGCTTGCGACGCACAATTTGGCTGGATGGATGGCTCGGGCAGTGCGGGCGACCCCATAGACGGCGCCCCTCGCTGCATCGATGGCCCTGACGGCACGCGCTGCGGCGACGTCCCCTTCTTCCAAGAGTGGGGATTCCTCGGCTGCTTCCCGACCGACCCGTTGCCCTGTGCCAACCTCGATGAGGCGTCCTGCTCGTCCAACTCGCAGTGCGAGCCCATCTACGAGTTCCTCGCCACTCCTTGCTACTGCGACCCCGGCTATTTCGAGGACACCGACGGCGACGGCCTGAATGACGTTTACTGCGATTGCGGCGGTGGAGTCCCGGTGTTCGCCGGTTGCCAAGAGCGCCGTCCGTCGTGCGGGAACATCGGCAGCCCCGACCAGTGCTACTCGACGCCGGGATGTCGTTGGGAAGGTGGCCTGGGCGAGGTCGATGTGTACCCCTGTGATTGCGCCGGTTTGGACTGCCAGTGCCCCGAAATGCCAATGCCCATCGAGCCCGGCGCCTGCGTCGACGACACCATCCCCCCGAGCTGCTACGACATCGCTGACGAATACAGCTGCTGGAACGCTGGCTGCGAATGGAACTACGACGGCGCTGGCGTGCCCACCCCGATGCCCGACCCCTACCCCTGCGACTGCGCTCCGGACGACGTGCACTGTGCCTGCGCTGGCAAGACCGCTCCCGAGTACTGGGGCTACTGCCAGCCGCCGACCACCAACACCTGCTATGACCTCTGGGACGTTAGCAGCTGCTTGAACGCGGGTTGTGAGTGGATTTCTGATGGCACCCAGATGCCTGAGCCTTACCCGTGCGACTGCGCTCCAGACGATCAGAACTGTGTCTGCGCTGGCTTCGCTCCCATCTACGGCTTCTGCCAACCGCCGACCACGACCAACGACTGCTGGAACAACTATGACGAGTACAGCTGCAGCTCCAACCCGGACTGCGAGTGGTTCTACGGCGACGCGATGCCTCCTTACCCTTGTGACTGTGACCCCTCGATGCCCGACTGTGGATGTGGAACGGGTCTGGTCGCCGTCGGCTGGTGCGAGCAACGCTACGAGCCAACCTGCTACGACCTCTACGACCCCATGAGCTGCTCCTCGAATCCTGAGTGCCAATGGTACGACGGTGGCACTGGTGCGGACCCGATGCCTCCCTTCCCTTGCGACTGCATCCCCGAAGACCCCAACTGCGTCTGCGCCGGCGAGCGCCCCGCGTTCTACGGCTGGTGCGAGTACAAGACGACGTCATCCTGTGAGCAGACTTGGGACGAATACAGCTGCATCAGCACGCCTGGCTGCGAGTGGCTCTACGACTTCTACCCAGCCCCCGACTGCAACTGCGACCCTGCTGATGCGACCTGCATGCAAGACTGTGGCACGGGCGTGCCTTATCCTGGTGGCACCTGCGTGACCGCTGCGAAGCCCACCCAGTGCTTCGACTACTTCGACGAGTACAGCTGCATCTCCGACCCATCCTGTGGATGGACCTCCAACGGCGCTGGCGCGCCCGCTCCTCCCATCTGCGAATGTCTCCCTGGTGACGTCAACTGTGCTTGCGACCCCATCGACTGCTGGGGCGCCTGGACCGACGCGAACGGCCTCTGCCGCACCCCGAGCGACGGAATCTACCCTGACTACTGCTGCGGAACCGTCGTCGACTACGGCTTCTGTGAGCCTCTGACCATGCCTTGATCGGCAACAGTACTGAGAACACCGACGCGCGGACCCTGACAAGGGCCCGCGCGTCGGCGTTTTCGCAAGGCGCAACGACCCCCTGAAATGGACTCTCTCGCCGTCTCGTTCGATCTTTGCCAAGATCCTCCTGCTGCAAGAGGCCACGGATGGCTATCCCAAGACCGTTTCTTATCGCGCTGCTCGTTCTCGCCTTGCTCCCCGTCGGTTGTGTGCGACGTGGCGAGCGGGCCGAGCTGCGCGCCGTCTCCCGCTCCGACGTCTCCACGCCACGGACCCTAGGCGAGCTGACCCGCGCCGGCGCGACGATGGCGTCGTTGGTGAGCACGCAGTCTGCCATCGACGCCTACACCGATGGAGACCTGCCAGGCAAAACCTTGGGGCGCGCCCGCGACGTCCTCGAGAGAGGCTCAGACACGCTGCCCAAGCGCGGCTGGGAGGTTCTGGTGAGCCAGAGCCGAATCGCCATGGCCGAAGCGGACCTCGCGCTCCTCTCGGGCCCCTCAGGCAATCCGTTGGAGCCGGCGCTGCTCTCGGAGGCGTCTCTCGGGCAAACCCTGACCGCGAAGCAGCTCAGGCTCCTGGGAGAAACTCATTCCGACGTCGATCTCGACGGCCCCTCCAAGGCCGCCATCGAGAAGCTCGAGGGGGAGCTCGACGCCATCGAGAAACGCACGCTCCAACGAGCCGAGCAGGACAAGAGCTGGAAGGTGTTGGCGCCATTGGCGAAGATGGAGGTCACGAGCCCCTATGGGATGCGCGCCGATCCCATCAACCCAAAGAAGAAGAAGAAGAAGCACCGCGGCGTCGATTTTCGCGGCGCCGTCGGCGACGACGTCTTCGCCGTTGGTCCGGGGGAGGTGCTTCTTGCTGGGTGGGGAGGCGCGACCGGCAATGCGGTGGTCATCCGGCACCCGGGCGGCTACACGAGCCAATACTTCCACCTCTCGAAGGTCTCGATGCAGGCCGGTGCAACGGTCAAAGCCGGCGACAAGGTCGGCGAGGTCGGGGCGACGGGGCGCGCGACGGGCCCTCACCTGCACCTGCACTTCTCCATCGAGGGCGAGGCCGTCGACCCTGTGCCGTGGCTCGGCAAGACGATCACGGTGAAGAACCCCTAGCTGGAGTCCATCTTGAAATTCAGAGTTCGGTCGCATTTTTCGCCGATCTCAGCGAAACACGCAATCCCTCCCAAAGGACATCTTTTGAGTGCCCGTTCGGAAACGCCCCAGGTGCAAGGAGCCGACGGCCGAGCGACGCAGGCCACGCACCGGTACGCCGAGGAGCGAGGGAGGAAGGCGACGCCGCAGATGGGGTATTTCCGGACGGGCACTAGCTGAGCTGCACGCTGGTCACGCGTTCTGGCGCTGCGGGGGGCTGAGTGTGCCGAAGTCTGGGGAAGAAGGAGACCACCGCCTCGACCAAGCTGGCGTAGTCGGCCGCGCCCCGTGAGTGCGGCGCGTACTCGAAGATCGTCTGCTCGTGTTGGGGTGCTTCTTTGAGCTGGGTGTTGATGCGGATGGGAGGCAGGACCTTGTCGCGAAAGTAACTCTTGAGCGTCTTTACGGCCTCGTCGCTGATGCGATTGCGACGGTCGTAGAAGGTCGGAATGACGCCGAGGATCTCGACCTTCGAGCCGAGATCCTTGTTGACGCGTTTGACGGTGCGGAGCATCTGCTTGACGCCCACGAGGGACAGGAAATCACAGGAGACCGGCGTCAAGACCCAGTCGGCGTAGGTCAAGGCGTTGAGGTTCATCAACGACATGGCGGGGCCGCAGTCGGCGATGATGAAGTCGAATTGGGCCTCGATGGGCGCGATGCGATCGCGCAGCACGAACTCGCGTCGGCCGTCGTTGGGCAGGTTGGCGAGCCAGAGCTCCACGTTGGCGAGGCGCTCGTCGCCGACGATGCAGTGCAGTCTCTTGCGCAGCTGAGTGATGCACATCCTCGGCGCCTGCCCCTCGAGAAGGAGCTGGTAGATGCCGTGGTTGGTCTTGGCGCCGAGGCTGGTCGCTACGTGTCCTTGGGCGTCGAGATCGAGCAACAAGACCGAGTAGCCCGCATCGGCGAGGCCCCCGGCCAGGTTCACTGCGGTGGTGGTCTTCCCCGTGCCCCCCTTCTGGTTGAGGATCGCGATGCGTGCGGGTTCCGGCCGCGTCGAGAGCGCGACGGCCGGCGACTTGCTCAGCTCGCGACAGGCGGTGCTGCAGAAGAAGCTCACTTGGCGCTGCGTCGAGACCTGCTGGAAGGCGTAGATGAGATCGAACTCTTTGCCACACTGCGAACAACAGCGCCGACGCTGCTTGAAGAGATCCGCTTCGTGACAGCCCTGGCTGCAGTAGTAGGTCACGCCTTGGTGCAGCGACTGAACCTGGAAGCCGTGCTGGACCTCGAAACGTCTACCGCACACCGAACAGCCATTCAGAGAAATCGCCATTTGGACATCCTTGTCCCGAGCGAGGCTCGCTCTTGTCTCTGTTGAACGCCTGGTCGTTCGTCGAACGCTCTAGTCGGTCGAAAGTCCGCTGCGAACCGCTTGGAACTGCTCGCATTCTCGTGGATTGAACGGCCAAGTCAGTGGCTGATCAATAGTCGGAAGAGGCGCTGATGTCAACGCGATGTTTCATATCACAGAACGGACGTTCAGCTGGACGCTAGGTGCGATTTCGTCACCCATCAAGAGTAAACCAAGTTCGCTAAGCGGCCAGCCACGTAGATATTCTTGTCAAGCGGTCAACGGCCAGCAAAAGAATTGCGGCGACGTCGCGCGGCGAGCCACGCCAAGGGCAACCCCACCCACCACCAAGGTGAGCTCGAGCGGTGCGCGGTGCGAAGGGAGCAGCTGCAGTCCTCGTCCCCCGGACTCGGCTCGAGGGTGTCGACGGAGCCATCACCGCTCACGCAGAAGCCGTCCTGGCAGACGCCGCCTATGCAGTCGTCGTCGACGCTGCACTCGAGGTAGGGATCGAGCGGATCTGCGGGGTCTGACTCGCCTAAGTGCCGCTCCACTCGGCCGTTGCAGTTGGCGTCCTCGACCGCCTCGCTGAGACCGTCTCCGTCGCTGTCTTCGATGAGCGGATAGGTGTGCGTGTTGGGGTTGGCGTCGGGCGCGAAATGGCCGGCGGTGAGATCGGTGCCCGCCACTCCGTGGGTGCGACCCAGCTCGGTGCCGTCAGGCGTGCAGTCGTTGTCGCTGTCGAAGTCGAGGAGGTTGGCCAAGCCATCGCCGTCTTGCTCGTCCCACCAGTTGGCCTCGTCGCCGTCGAGAACGCCGTCGTCGTCTGCATCTGCGTCGTTGATGAGGAGTCCCGCGGCGCCGAGCCTGGACTCCAGGTAGGCCTCCTCGAGGTCGCTGAGCCCGTCGCCGTCGCTGTCCTTGCGGAGTTGGCCGGCGCCAGCGGTGGTCGGATCATTGGGGTCCAGCTCGTTGGGGTCCACGGCGCCGTTGGCGTTGGGGTCCTCGAGGCCGTCGCGGAGGCCGTCCCCGTCGGTGTCGACGAGGACCATCGAGGTGGAGCTGAGGGGGTCGACGTCGGCGCGGAAGCGCTTGCGAGCGGGATCGGTGGCGTTGGTCTCGGTGGTCAGGGACACCTCGGTGGCGTCGGCGACCCCGTCGTTGTCGCTGTCCGGGTCGAGCGCATCGATCAGCCCGTCGCCATCGATGTCTGCGTTCCAGTTTGCCTCGAAGCCATCGAAGAGGCCGTCGTCGTCGCTGTCGGCGTCGTTGGGGTCGGTGCCCTCATAGCGCTCTTCGACGTCGCTGAGCCCGTCCTTGTCCCCGTCGAAGAGGTTAATGGCCGGGGCTGCCGTGGCGCCGTCTAGGGGGTCGAACTCGCCGGTGTCCTTGCGCCCGTTGTGATTAAGATCCTCGGTTCCATCGCGGACCGAGTCGCCGTCGGTGTCGGCGAGGGTGGGGTCGGTCACGGTGCTGGGGTCGGAGTCGGGGACGAAGAGGTGGAGCTCGAACCGGGTAAACACTCCACACGGTTCGACGCCGACCTCGAGCGCGTCCCCAAGGCCGTCGTTGTCGCTGTCGCAGTCGACGACGTTGCGCGCCCCGTCGCCGTCGCTGTCGGCCGCGGGCTCCACCTCGTTGCCATCACAGACGCCGTCGTCATCGGTGTCGGCGTCCCGCGGATCGGAGCCGGCGAGGTACTCTTCGAGGTTGTCGAGCCCGTCGCTGTCGGCGTCGAGGTCGAAGTCACGGGCGTTCTTGAGGTCGAAGCCATGCAGACCCTCCCAATAGTCGGGCATGCCGTCGTTGTCGGTGTCGCCGTCGCTCTCGACGATGAACGTGACGGACAAGCTCGGCGCCGAGGAGAGGCCAATCTCGTTGGTGGCCGTGGCGGAGAGGGTGTAGATGCCGTCGCTCAACGCTGCCAACGAGCAGACGAAATCGCCGGAGTTCGCCGACTCGGTCACGCAGCCAGCGCTCACGAACCCCGCGCTCTCCACGCTGACCTCGACGTGAACGTTCGGGCCGGCGCTGCCTGCGACTGGAACGGCGCCCTGGGCTCTCACCTCGTTGGCGTGGGGCGAGAGGATGACGGGCGTCTGTGGGATCGAGGTGTCGATGACGAAGGACCGTTGGGCGCTCCACAGGGAGGGATTCAGCGCGACGTCGACGGTCTGCGCGACGACCTCATGGGAACCGACCTCCAAGAGCTTGTCGCTGCGGCAGCTCCACTCCTCGTCGAGGCGCACCGCGGCGCTGCAGAGTGGGGTACCGTCGGCGAGCGTCACGAACACCGACCCTCCCGGCTCGCCCTCTGCCAGACCGGCGAAGAAAGGCTGCAAATCGCCCACGCGCTCGGTCTCCGCCGGTCGCTCGATGAGGGGAGGGTCGGGTGCGACCTTGTCGATGACGATCTCGAGGGTGGCCAACCCCTGCAGCCCCACCTCGTCGCGAGTCGTGATGGTGACAGTGTACAACCCCATGGTCGCTTCGCCCCACCAATTGGTGCTCAGCCTGTGGGTCAGCCCATGGATCGTCGCGCTGTCCTCGAAGACGACGGTCCCACCTTCATTGGTGATGACCAGGGACCAGTCAAAGAGCGCGACGGAGTCCTTCAAATCGGCGGTGATGACGACGGAGTTCGAGCGGTCGGGGTTAAATCGAGGGGGTTCGGCGCGTGCGTTCAGAACGACCGGAGGCTCTTCGTCGATGACCGTTACGCCATCGGACACGCTGACCGGTGAGCGGCCGTTGTTGGCGTCGACGGCCTGGAGCTCGACCGAATAGCGCTGCCCGAGCACCAACGAGAGGCTGTCGAGAACAAGGCTGGGATCGCTGGCCCCGGCGGCGTTGACCTGTCCGTTGACGACGACCGAGCCACCGCTTGTGCGCACCTTGTACAAATAGCCAGAAGCCCCAGGCACAGCGGTCCAGGTCGCGGCGAGACCCCGGCTGCTCCCAGCCTCGTCGATGTCCTGCTGCGGAGCGACAGGCAGCAAGGTCGTCGGGTCGAACGCCACATCACGAAGATTGGCGGGCTTCGCCAGGGTCGCCACGCCGAGCGTCGTGAGGACCGCGTCGCTGCTGATCACCACGATCTCAGCCGTGCCGTCGGCGTTGAGGTCGGCGGGGATGACCCCACTCACCGAACCGCCGAACCTTGAGCTGTCGACAAGCGAACCGTCGGTGGCCCGCACGGTGTAGAAGTAGCCGTCGCGGGCGCCGAAAAGAAAAACCTCCTCGCCGTTGGGGCCCAACGCGACCACGGACATGGGCCCCAGGGGGGCGGAGCCCGCGCCTGGCGTGTGGAGCAGCGCACCACGAACCACAGCGACATCAAGAAATGGCGTCTCGGTGCAGCGAAACAACGAGGTGCAGACTTGGCCAGCACCGCAGGCGCTGTTGTCGGTGCAGTCGGAGATGGTCAGGGTGGCGGCGCCGCGAAGCATCCGCAGTCGTCCGTCAGAGCCAGGGAGCGCGAGGTTTACAGACGCCCCTGAGAACGCGAAGGTGCCGCCAGGCAAAAAAGGCCCGTCGAGGTGGTACGACAGCACACCGTCGAGACCGATCACGTCGATGCTGCCATTCACTTGGGTCGCGACGAGCTCGTCGAGCCCGTCACGATCGACGTCGAAGAGCTGCAGCAGCGAGGTGGCGCCAGGGAGAGCGACGGTCAGGTCGCCGTCAGGCAGGGTCAAGCCGGTGACTCCGTCGAGCAATTGGATGCGGCTCTGCAGTGGGGCTTCGAGGTCGAAGCCTCGATGAAAGCCGACCTCGTCGCCGGCCTGCCCGTCCATGTCTGCAACGACGAGGCCGCCGAGGTTGGCGCCGTGCTCGTAGGTGCCGTCGCTGGCGAGCTCCGCCCCATCGTTGAGCCAGGAGAGAGGTCCGACCTGTTCGGGATCCCAGGCCGCGACGAGCTGCTGGTTGGCCAAGCGCTCGGTGTCGGTGTAGGCGACGATGAGGTCGGGTTTGCCCAGAGCGCTTTGAGCGAGGGCGAGCCGGGTGACGGGCGCCGGACGTCCAGGCAGGGTGACGCCGTTGATGAGGCGCCCCGTGCTGTCGAGCATGAGCAGCTTCCTGTGCCCTTGTTCGGCGACGAGCCGCGCGCACTCAAGCCGGCTGTCACCGATGAGATCGGCGCAGAGGGTGTTGCCGCCTTTGTTGAGTTGGAAGCGGGGGCTCGGGCTCGAGCGAGGGAAATCGAGGAAATCCAGGGCGAGCAGGCTCGATGGGGTCTCCAGCAGGAGGTTGCCTTGCACGCCGTCCGTCGGGTTCAAGTCCACGAAGAGCAGTTTGGTGTTCCGGGTGTCGAGCCCCTGGACCGTGAGGCGTCGTTGGGTCGAGAGGGTCCCGTCGGCGATGACGAGGTCCCCGCGCTCCCCGTTGAGCAAGAGCTGGAGCGCAGGCGTGTTGGGCAGCAGCGAGGTGGTGACCATGGCGAGGTCGGCCCCATAAGGGGAGCTGGCCAGCGGCGCTCCAGTGGCCGGCTTGATGACCTGTAGGACGTCGGGATCGCCGTCGCCATCGGGATCTCGCTCGACCAAGAGCTCGTCTTGTCCGTCGCCGTCGACGTCGACGGCAGCGATTGGGGAGATGGCGAGCCACAGAGCGTCGAGTCCAGAGGACTTGGGCTCGAGCCAATCCGCCGTGGCGTAGGTGACCGAGGTGAGCAACGTGTCTTGCAATCCGTTGCCGTTGTCATCGAGGTCACGGACCTCGAGGGTCCCGACTTCACTCGGTTCGGTTCCAAAACCCAAGACCAACTCGGGCTGTGGATCGCCGTCAAATTGAGCGGTGCCCAGCAAGACCCGGTTGTCATACTGGTGTTCGATGGTCGCGACGCCAGTGGACTCCACGTCGAAGACGAAGGTAGTCCATTGGTCGGCGGTAGGCTGACCTCTGCGTGAGACCAGCAGCTCGTAGGTGCCGTCGCCGTCGATGTCAGTGAGGGCGTCCCGACTCAACAGCAGGGTCGCGTCGAGGTTGGTGAGGCTTGGCGAGAAATCGTGCCGCCAGCGACGGGTGATCGTCCAGGTTCCAGCGCTGTGGTCGAGGTCGAGCCGCTCGGCGAGGTGGACATTGGGCCCGAGCCCGACGGAGAGCAGCTCGAGGGAACCATCGCCGTCGACATCTCGAACGAAGAGCTCGCGCCACGCCTTGGAATCGTCACGGCTGGCGTCGTCGACCGCGAGGTCGCTGACAAGCTCGAAGGTGAACGCGCCGCCGCTGCTCGACCAGAGATAGGTCTCGCCCCAGCGATCGATGACCATTTCGAGCGAACCGCCGGCGCTGCCGTCGAAGTTCGCCATAACGGGAAAGAGGGGGAACGGGCTCTCGTCGCCGTACGGCGAGCCAGACAGGGTCTGGAGCTGCGTCTCGTCGATGTCGAAGCGGCGAAGCACAGAGCTCGGCTCGAAGGGCTCGGTGGGAGAGAGCGAGGAAGCGGACGAAAAGTCGTAGAGCTCGACGAACGAGCGGCCGGTGGCGAGGCCAGCGATGAGCAAACCGGTGGGTTGTGCCCCGGCGGAGAGCGGCTGCGCGCGGACGACATGGAGGCTCTGCGACCCGACGAGCTGCCAGCGAACGAGGCCCGACAGCCCA
>PFUG01000670.1 GCA_002789955.1 Deltaproteobacteria bacterium CG_4_9_14_3_um_filter_63_12
CGCACGAATCCAGACGTTAGCGGAGCCACTAACTGAACGCAAGTTCAGGATCTGCACCCAATGGAAATCGGAGATTCGAGCCACGATTTCTCAGCAACGTCGCGATGTTGAAGAGCAGCAGCACCGAGCGAATCTTCTTGCGGTCACGCTCATAGCTCAACTCCTCGAGCATTTCGCTCACCATTTGCCGAATGCTAATGCGGTCGATGCACTCATCCGTATCACTGTCAAAGAAGAGTTCGAAGATTCGTCTCCGAAGACTGCTCTGAAGGCCACTCTTCCCTTGCTCGTGTGCCAAGTCCAGAATGAGGCCCAGATCGACCTGCTGGGATATGAGGAAACCAGCTAGATGGTAGAGGGTTCGGTTCTTGAACCACTCTTCACACACCATGTAGCACCGCTTTACGTCGCGCCAAGCGTTGGCCACCCGCTCTAGATGTCCGTTGCTTGTGCCATTCTCATTCGAGTCGAAGCGCCGGGCGTAGGCGATGAACGTGCGGTGATCATCTTCCATCAAGTCTGTTGTTCCTGACGAATCGATCAACAGTTCGAAAAGGTACTCGATCCTGGTTGAGTAGCGGCTCATTCCACCATAAAGGAAGTACCAGAAGTCATCGGCCTGCATCGCCTTTTCGATACCGTCCCACTCCTGCGCAATCTGAAGCTGCCTTAGCCCTACCTCGTTTTCGTCGAAGTTTCGCGACCTCAGAAACAGAGCTCGGATCAGCTCCGAGTTGGTTAGCGGAATCTTACCGATGTTGAGACGCACGAACGCCTCGACAGGTACTTGGTCTCGGGCCAGTTCATACCAGATGACTTTGACATTCTTGCCTTCCTCATCGCTATTGACAAGGCATTGCAACAGCTTGAGCCTGCGAGGACCTGGCTGCCCCTCAAACCAATGCGCGATCGTCTGGTAAGCTTCGCAGATGTGGCAGTAGTCGATGTTCTCGTCGGCTCGCGAAAGGTCGATATTTTCGAGAAATTGTGCGCTGTCGGATCGGGTCTCGTACTCCAAACTGTAGGGCGAGTGCCCTAGGACCTTAACAAGGTCGCCAAGGAACTGCAGGATCAAGAAAAGGGTTGTCAGCCGCTGCTGCCCATCAACCAACTCCAACCGTTCATCGCGCAGTCGCTTCACAACGACAGGCTGCAAACAGTAGAAAGTCTCCTTCTTCTTTCCTTCACTTTCTCGCTGGAACGCTGCGATGTCGTCGAGGAGGTCCGTCACTTGTCTGGCGGTCCAGCGATACCCTCGTTGGTATGCTGGGATGTAGAACTGCTTGTCGAGCAACTCGGCGATCGGTTTCAAAGTCAGCGACGGACACGGTTTGCTCACTGTGGCTCCTTACGAGTTTCCTATTCTTGAGAGGGAACTACCGTACCACCCTTTCCCCCAAATCCCCCAAAATATCCTCAATCTGCGCCAACGCCGACCGCAGATCATCCGCGATCTCCTCCGTCAACACCTGCGGGTCGGGCAAGTTCGCCGAGTCCTCCAGGCTCTCGTCGCGCAGCCAGAACGAATCCAAGCTCACCTTGTCGCGGGCCAGAATCTCCTCGTACGAATAGGCGCGCCAGCGCCCATCGGGCGTCTCCTCCGACCACGTCGGCACCCGCGCGTGCCTTGCGCCCGGCTGGTAACAGGACACGAACTCGTCCAGGTCGGCGCGGGTCAGGCGGTGCTGCTTTAGGGTGAAGTGGACGTTGGTCCGCAGGTCGTAGTACCAGACCGCCTTCGTCCAGGGGTCTTTGGCGCCGGGCCTGCGCTCGAAGAAGATGACGTTCGCCTTCACGCCCTGGGCGTAGAAGATGCCGGTGGGCAGCCGCAGCAGCGTGTGCACGTCGCACTCTTGCAGCAGACGCTTACGCACCACCTCGCCGGCCCCGCCCTCGAAAAGGACGTTGTCAGGCACCACCACCGCCGCGCGGCCGTGGACCTTGAGCAGCGACTTGACGTGCTGCACGAAGTTGAGCTGCTTGTTCGACGTGGTCGTCCAGAAGTCGGGCCGGTTGTAGGTCAGGGTCTGCTTGTCGACGTCGCCCTCCTCGTTCACGACCGTGATCGACGACTTCTTGCCGAAGGGCGGGTTGGTCGCGACCACGTCGGCGTGCCAACCGGGCTCGTTGCGCAGGGCGTCGTCGGTCTGGATGGGCGGCTCGCGGGCGTCGTCGTCGGGGCCGATGCCGTGCAGAAAGAGGTTCATGGCGCACAGCCGCGACACGCCGTCGACCAGCTCGACCCCACGCAGCCCCTCGAAACGCAGGTGCTTCTTCTGGTCGCGGTCGAGCTTGTGGTGCTCCACCAGATACTCGTGCCCGGCCAGCAAGAACCCTCCGGTTCCGCACGCGGGATCGCACAGCACCTCGCCCGGCTGCGGCTGCAGGCAGTCGATGATGGCCTGGATCAGCGGGCGCGGTGTGAAGTACTGGCCGGCGCCGCTCTTGGTGTCCTGGGCGTTCTTCTCGAGCAACCCCTCGTAGGCGTCGCCCTTCACGTCGGCCGACATGGAGAGCCACTGCTCCTTGCCAATGAGCTCGACGATCAACTGGCGCAGCTTGGCCGGGTCTTGGATCTTGTTCTGGGACTTGCGGAAGATGATCCCCAGCATGCCACCCTGCAGACCCAGCACTCGCAGGGTTTCTCGGTAATGCAGCTCGAGCTTGACGCCCTCCATCTTCGGGTTCGCCAGGTCGCTCCAGCGGTAGCCCTCGGGGATGGGCTGCGCCTGCCCAGTCAGCTCGCCGCGCTCGTCGGCCATCTTGAGGAAGAGCAGAAAGGTGAGCTGCTCGAGGTAGTCTTGGTAGCTGAGGCCGTCGTCGCGCAGGACGTTGCAGTAGGACCAGAGCTTTTGGACGATGCGGTTGGCGATCTCACTCATGGATAGACCGAGCCTTGTTGGGAAAAGTTGTCGCCTAGGAAGCGCAGGGCACGCTCGAGGCTGCCAAAGCAGGGCACCTCGGCTTCGCGAAGTGTTTGGAAGTCGAGGCAACGCGTCATGGCGAGCTGCTTTGCGGTGGGTTTGTATTCTCGTCCTGGCGGGAGTTGAGCCGTAAGCCACTCCTTCACGCCACGCCTGGCTTCCCAGGAAGCCCGATCCCAAGCCACGTCAGGTGGGAAGTCCTCGGGCCGCATTCGAGAGAGACACGGCAAGAACAACACCTCGTACTCGGGATGCAAAAGGACGTAGGCGACCGGGAACGGGAGCTTCAAGGTCTCGAGCTGGGCGCTGACGCTGGGGGCGAGGTCTCGGGGGCAGGCGTCGTCTTCGTCTCGTAGAATGAGCAGCGCCCCGACGTTCGGCTGGATTCGTGCCCAATCCGCGCCGTTTCGAACCCCGCCCCGCTCCCTCTTGGGCGCCCACTGATGCAAGTTCGTCCACCGTCGCAGCATGTCCCACGCATGAGAGTACCCGAGGTCTTGGCTCAGTCGCACGATGAGGTTCTGGGCGGCGAGCACCTCTCCCTTACCTTCGACGAGGATGTAACCTTTGGCCGCCACTGTCAGCCCTCATCGCTAGGCTGCGGCGTGGCTTCGAGCCCACCCACCAGCATGAGCTCGCCCAAGGTGAGCAGACGCTGGCGCACAGGTTCGAGCTCATGCTCTGCCAACGGGCCGACGATCGTCGCGCCGTTCACGCACTCGACCACGAAAACGGAGTCCCGCTCCACGTCGAACGCGTCGAGAAGCACCGGACTGTGGGTGGTGATCACCACCTGCGACATCGAGCTCGCCTGGTGGAGGTAGTCGTAGAGCAAAGGCAGGGCGGCGGGATGCACGGTCAGCTCGGGCTCTTCGATGCCGATGAAGGAACCGTGCGGCGCTCGCAGCAGCGCAACGAACAAGCAGGCGACTCTCAAGGTGCCGTCGGACTGGAACGCGGAGGGGATCCACAGTGCACTGTCCGTCGCGCCCATGCTCTGTTTGAACTCTGCATAGAGATGGTGGTCGGGAAGGACAGTGACCCGAACATCCTCGATGGTCCCTGTGAGCTTATGAAGCCCATTGACGAGCTCATCCTTGTCCGAGCTCTCGAGCACGTCGCGCAAGCTCGAGAGCCAATTCTCCCCATCGGGTGACATGGGAGTCGTCGCTGAGAATTGCTGGGCATGACGAAGCTGAGTTGGGGAAATCGCATAAGTGGCGAGCTGAGCCAGGAAGTCGGCGAGTGGCTTGAAGCGGAGGTCGCCGCCCAGCGAAGTGAGGACCAACGACTGTTCATCGACCCGAGGGCTGGTCCCCTCTGGGCCGCGCCAGCTCATGCCATCTCGCTCGAAGGTGACGACCTCGCCGTCGCCATGAATGGTGGCCCACTCGGCCTTGACGCGGTACCGCTTGTCGCCATCGAGCTCGAACCCGTACACGGCGGGCCCTTGGCTGAGCACCAGCTCGAGCTCGAGCTTGATGTTGAGCGCCGGGCCCTCACAACGGCGTCGAACGTTTTCGAGCCCACCACGCCGGGCAATGGCCGCCGGCAGCCCTAGCACGATGGCATCCCGAACGAAGCTCAACGCATCCAGCGTATTGGACTTGCCCGAGCCATTCGGCCCCACCAACGCCGAGAGCCGACCCAGACTCAAGGTCACGTCGGGGCCCAAGCTGCGGTAGTTCGAAATCTGAAGCCGAGTGATCATGGCGCGCTCCGGGCCACGCAAAAGCCGCGCGGCATAAAGTTCGACGAGGGCTTGCCAGCCCTCCACCGGCGAGGCCAGCAGTACACGACGATGCGGTTGGCGATCTCACTCATGGATAGACCGAGCCTTGTTGATTGAAGTTGTTTTCCAAACGCCAAGCCTTCGGGCGTCGACGACGCGGTAAACACAGAAAGGGTTAGAATTTGAGCGCTAGGGGTAAAAGCGATCGTTCGCCTTCACCACATTCCCGTTTTCATCGGTGAACACAAATTCTATGTTGAATTCATAAGAAGACTCGAAAGACGTCAAGAGTGACTTGCCCAATCGTGTGTCGTACCCGCTATCCCGCGCGATAATGAAATAGAAGTCATCTGCCGATATCCCAAAAGACAACACTGGCCAACTGTTGCTTCCATAATCGGCCTCGGTAATCGTCTTCGAAAGTAGCTTTGCCCGCAATTGCTCGAAGCTAGAGTTCGCGCGTGCGGCTGCGAAGAACTCTAGACCTATCTCGCCCGGTGGCGAGATATACTTGTCCCTCGCGTTGACCATCATCATTTCCATTCGAAACCCACCGCCCTCGGTGGACACAGACGTCGAATAGATATGGTGAGGTTTCTTCTCGAAGATTGAGACCTCGATTTCGGCAATAATACTAGCCCTAAATCAAGCGCACATCTTTTCGTGAAGGCGTGAAAAAACCTGAAAAGCGCGGTACCATTGGAGTTGTTAGACACC
>PFUG01000188.1 GCA_002789955.1 Deltaproteobacteria bacterium CG_4_9_14_3_um_filter_63_12
AAGATTGATGACCTGACTCGTCAGGGGAAACTCCGAGCGCCAAGTGCCCGCAAGATCGAAGCTGACCAAGGAGAACCCGTCCTTCTTCGAGGCGAAGCACGTCACTAAGTTGTCGTTGACCTGGATGTGGTTGTAACACGCCTCACTGACAGTCTCGACGCCATCTACCATCACCACGGTGCCCCCAGCCTCAGTACGAATCACGTTCGCGTTCCAGATCGGCAGCACCGTCCAACCCACCACTTCTTCTCCCGTAGGCACCCCACATTGGTCGTAGGTGCGGAGAAAGAGGTGGGTTTCTGCGGAAGTCCACAATGTTTGCGCGGTTCGTCCGGGACGTGCGATGCCATTCACTGGCCGATCGCCAGTAGTCTGCTGAATCCAATACGGCTCGCCATTCTCAATACTGAGTCCGACGAGTGACTCGTCGACCACAGCCACCAACTCGCGGTGTCCATTCAAAAAGATGGTCGTAACATCGGAGCTTTGGTAGCCTTTCAAGACCCGCGGGCCCACACCTGGTCCATCACTCCAGATTGTGGTGTGGGGCGCAAGCCCTAACTCGCCTTGCTCGGTGGAGGCTGTGATGAAGAACCGGCCCAACTCGGAGACCACCGGAAGGGGATCGAACTCTGCTCGGTGGTCCGCCACTGGGAACGGGTAGCACGCTACGAGCTCGCCCGTGTTGGCGTCGTTGAGACTGATGGCCTGGATCACATCGGAGAGCGTGTTGGCGCTCCCTCCCGATAGGAGCATCACCACCACCTCCCGCAACACGCCCTCTACCTCGGTCTCCATGTAGGCCATGGGTGTGGCCTTGGCATATGGAAACTCTGGACAACTCTCCGCGTCGGCCCACAACAGGCGAGGCGTAGCACCAGCTTCCATCGGTGGTTTCGATGGACGGTAGGGTTCGGGCGCCAACTCGACGAGGTCTGGGCAGGTGTTCTTGAACTCGCAGCTCCAGGGGAATGGGTTGCCTGGCGTACAGACTTCGACACCAGGGTCTGGAGATTCATCGTCGGTGGAGCTGCCTCCCGCGTCACAGGAGGGCAAGCTCCCAAGAATGAGCAGAAGCCATGCGGTGATCGCTGGCTGCTGACATAGGGAAGGGCGTTTCATATAGGGTTCATCATTAGGCGCACACCTTTGATCGAGTCAGCATTCCCTCCGAGGAGTCCTGGAAGGGGGCATCGTACTTCGTTGGTCACAACGTCGACGGCCATGTGAAACGACACCCTACAGCTCCACAAACCCATGCCCCTCGTTCCCAGATGCACGCGGATACGGATAGGGGTGAGGGCTTCTTGCTGGGCCAGGAAGATTGGTCTGGACGGCTCGCAGTCCGTGCGAGTTTCTGCGATCTTGGAAAACCAACACGCCTGTGTTGGAAATTGCCTTCACGATGTAATCCGTCGAATACATCAACTCCTCCACCTCGCCGGAGGGTGAAACAACGAGCGGAGAGCTTGCAATATCGGATATCTGGAACACGAGAACCCTGTTCCCACCTATTGCGAGTTGGGAGATGTGGCGTCCACTGGCAAGGGGCAACTCAACGCTCTGCGTACTGCTCCCATCCGCCTCGAAAAAGACGATCCGAGCGTTCGCCCCGCTATAACTCACGCAGGACACAAGGCCCGCCTCGGTCAGAACCGCTGAGGTGCAGGCCACCTCGCGGTGCGTGAGTTCGCCGCCGACGTCAAAGGAAATGGTATTGACGTTGCCGTCTTCAAGCGCCTCACCGAAGACAAGCTCATCGTCCTCAGTTAAGAGTGGAAAGTAGGGTGCCTCGGGCAACACCAACTCGGTGGCACCACACCGGTCGACGGAATGGATCTGCATGGATCTGAACGGCCCGGAATCATAATAGCGATTCCGTCCAGACACGAAGGCTCCGCTTCGCAAGGAAAAGGGACCCGGGTTTTCAACGGCAACCGTCCAAAGGAGCTCGCCGCTCAGTCCATCGAGGCTTATGAGTCGATGACCAAGGCCAGCGAGGACCTGGTCATGGTCTCCGAGGGCAAACTCAGGTCGGGGAGCCTCAAAACTCTCAACCTCGACGGCGAACTGAAAGACTCTGCCAATATTCGGATCGAACGCTTCGATGACGGACTTTGCACGCCTTCCGAAAACCTCCGCGCTCTCGCCACCTTCAGTGACGTAGGCGACGAATGCGCGGTTCCACTCGGAGACCACAAAGAGCGCATTAAAATCGGCTGCTTCTTCGCTCAATTCAAAGCAGCCAAGGCTGATTCCTGTTTCGAGGTCAACAAACGCGACCCCTCGAAACACATTACCAAACGTGTTCTTCGGCGGCCCTATCACCGGGAGCACGATTGCCAATTTCTTGCTCCCTCCAAAGTCCATGCTCGCGATCCGTAGAGTACTTGCTTGGCCTGTCTGCGCGACCGGTCCGAATTCGGGACAGAAATCATTGCCTTCCCAAAGAACGCTAGGGACGGCGCCGATGTCTGGAGGCAGATTCGGGGCTTGAAACTTCTCAAAAGGGGTGCGTGCTTCGGCCAGCGCACAGCGATTCTCATGGCCTTCCCACCACCCCGTCGCAGCATCTTCCGCGTCCAGCACCTTGGGGGTCTCAGGGGCGTCCGCTGTCCGCCCTTTCGTCGTGTCACACGCAAAGAAGACGACCATCATCAGCGGCACGACAATCCATCGTGCCGACAGAGGAAAGCAACTTGTGCTTAAGGAAAGCATTGTGTCGGTCCCGTGCTGAAAGTGAGTCCCTGGCCCTGCCCGCATGGCGCGCCACCATACGGTTCGAGATCACGGCAAATTCCTCCGTCACTCATCGTGGCGAAGTCGTTGTTGTCGGTCAGAAATGTGTTGAGAATCCCGTCCGCATAGAGTCCCTCGTAAAAACCTCAAGGTCTGCCCACCTTCGTTACAAATTCCTTCATTATGTAATCATAGGATCGACGCCAATGCCCTGATATTAGAACATGATGAGGTCGTGGTTTCACCATTATCTGACTTGATTTTGAGAATCGTCAGCATTCAAAACTGGCATCATTCTCGATGATGGTTTGGAGTCGAAAAAAGTGGGGTTTTGGGGGTTTACGAGGGACTCAAGCTTGTACCCAACACTGGCGTCATGAGTCTCATCACCGTGTCGCTCCCGGCCGAGAGATTCGTCATCTCCCAGTCGTATTGGTTCCCGGCGGACAAGTTGAAGTATCGAAGGTAAATCGGGTTATTCGTGGTGACCGTCTGGATTGCGGCGCTTGGCGCACAAACTGCCCAGGCCGAACTCGTCGTTCCCATGATGAGCAGCAGCGCGATCGAAAACAAGCCCAGCTTCGCCCGCAAAGAAGGCATCGAAGTTCGCATGATCATACGGCTCCTGTCTACCGCTGAAGAATTTCCTTGTGTTTCGCCCTCGAACCCTGATTCTGACCAATGGTCAGCGACTCTCGCACTGCCTACTCGGAAAGGTCTGCAAAGAACTTCTCTTTGAACAGGGCGCGCTCCACCTCGAGGGCTTCCTGGGTCACGCCAGCCTTTCGAAGTGCCGTTGCCTCTTTGTTCCAAGCAACAAAGAAGTCGTTCTGTTTTTGAAGGTGCTCGGGTTTGGCTGTCGGGGCTGCCGACCTCGCCCCAGGAACCATCGAGGCCAAGACCTCGTCCGCGGGCTTCAGATGCGCGTATTGTGGCAACTCCCAAGGCTGAGTCAGCTCAGGGACTTGTGCGGAGGTAGGCAGCGGCGGCGTTGCGGTCGGGGTCGAGAGCGCCTGCTCTTCCATCTGGAGTGAACTCATTGCCTCTCCCGTCTCAGGTTCAGCGCCTTCGGGCTCTTCTACACACCCCATGAGCAGCGACGCCGCAACCATAACCACCATCGACCACAAGGCAGCCCTATAGGATCGTGGGACACGGGTCGCCAAGCCAAGTATCTTCATCGCAAACCTCTCCGCTGGGTTCAGGGGACAGATGCCTATGGGGCACCGGTGTTTTGACGTGCGCGGACAACAATGCCACATCAAGCATGTCGTAGGATTTTTTTTGGACCGATTCTGTCCAAAAGTTCGAGAGCGAAATCGCACCTCTCACCGATGATGACGAGGTCTCCGCGCCACGCGGACCGCGGCGCTCTCGGTCGGCTTCTTCTGAAACAGACGTCGCTTGTGGGTGCGCTGAGGGACGTTATCCATCCTGGTCGTTTGCGGGTGACGGTCCAGGCCATTGGCATGGCGCCAGGTTCCGACAAGTACGATGGCGTCACAGGAGCGCTCTCAAACCCAAACCAAGACGTAGAGCCGTCCCCACGCCCCAAAGAGCTCTCGAGCATAGGCGGCCACCGACTCGGGCGCGAAGCTGTGGGGCGACAGCTTGCCCTTCGCCGCCAGCTCAATTTCTCGAAAATAGAAGGGACCCTCGCTCAGCACGACTTGGACCGCCGGCTCACCTCGTTGCCTGCGGCATCGAGCACCACGACCTCCAACGGCATGCTGCCCACCGCGTGGGTCGCGCACGAGAGACACGGGTCGTAGGCGCGGATGGCCACCTCGACGTGGTTGAGCAGCCCCTCGGTGAGCTCCACTCCTGAGAGGTGGTCGCGCGCGACCTTGGCGATGGAGCGGTTCATGGCCTCGTTGTTGTGCGTCGTCGAGACGATCAGGTTGGCCTGCTCGACGAGATCGTCGTCGCCCACGACGTAGTGGTGGAGCAAAGTGCCCCGTGGCGCCTCGATGACCCCCACCGCTTCGCGCTGGCGTTCTCCCGTCCGGACCAGCTCGTCGCCCTGCAGCTCGGGGTCGTGCAGGAGGCGCTCGATCTTCTCGATGGCGTGCAGCAACTCGATCATGCGCGCCCAGTGATAGGCCATGGTGACGTGCACCGGCCGGCCGCCACCCAGCGCCATGAGCTCGAAGCGCGCGGCCTCGGCCATGGGCGTGTCGATGCGCTCGACGACGTTCATCCGCGCCAAGGGACCGACGCGGTACCAGCCGTCCGTGGTGCCCAGCGACCGCATGAACGGGAACTTCATGTACGACCAGCTCCGGACCTCCTCGGCGAGGTGCGTAAGGTAGTCGCCATAAGGCACTTGGTTGAGCAGTGTCTTGCCGTTCTCGTCGATGACCTTGAGCTTGCCGTGGTAGAGGTCCATGCCGCCGTCATCGTCGACCAGCGCCATGTATTTCGACGGGAAAGTGCCGAACTCCCCGAGCTGAGCGAGGTTCTCGAGGGTGTAGTTCTTGACCAGCTCGACGGCTTCTTGGGCCCAGCGCTTCATCTGCTCGACCTCGAGCAGGAAGCGGTCGCGGTCGGCGAGCTTGAGGTGTTTGTTGACTCCGCCGGGCACCGCGCCCGTCCCGTGGATCTTCTTCCCCGCAGTCACGCCGATGAGCTCCTGGCCGAAGCGCCGCATGTTCACACCCTGTCGAGCGAGCTGCGGATATTTCGCCGCGACCCCGAGGACGTTGCGGGTGTGTGGGTCGCTGCCGAAGCCAAAGAGCAGATCGGGCGACGAGAGGTAGAAGAAGTGCAGCGCGTGGGACTGGAAGATCTGCGCGTAGTGCATGAGACGCCGGAGCTTCTCGGCGGTTGGCGAGAGCTGCTCGACGCCGACGATGAGATCCATGGCCTTGGTCGCGGCGAGGAGATGACTGATGGGGCAGATGCCGCAGAGGCGCTGGACGATAATGGGCACCTCCCAGAACGGGCGGCCCTGGATGAAGCGCTCGAAGCCCCGAAACTCGACGATGTGCAGCCGGGCCTGAGTGACCTCGCCGTGCTC
>PFUG01000644.1 GCA_002789955.1 Deltaproteobacteria bacterium CG_4_9_14_3_um_filter_63_12
GCCCTTTCAGGGCCGTGGTCCTGTGCCTCATCGAGCCATAGCATTTTCACTCGCTTGGGAACAAACGCTCTGCTCTACTGTCCTACAGGAACTGTCCAGCCCGCCCCGCGTGCTCACCTGAGCGAGACCCATGCTCGACCCCACCTTACGCGCCTACGCTCCGCCGCCCATCAAGCCGCTCCTGTTTGGGATGATCATGGCGCTTGGCCTCGTTTTGGTCACCAAAGCGGTGCTGGTCCCCATGCCGGAGCGAGCCCCCCGAGCCCCCGCTGCAGCCGAGCAGCCCGAAGCCGCAGCCACGACGCCTCCGGTGGCTCGCACTACGGCGCGACCTAGAGCGACGGCCGTCCCCAAGGGCGCCGCCGGCAGTGGGCCGGTCAAGAACCAGGCCGAGAAAGAGACGGTCGACGACCTGCCGGTCTCCACGGTGGACTTCGGCGAGCCGCTCGTAATCTACGAGAAGCACTGAGCGCTTGTGTTCTTGGGGAGCGGATGCATCCTCGGTGCATTCGCCTTCTTTGGGGGCAGTGCTTGCGCCCCCACCCAAACGCAAGGCCACATGAGTGCAGATGAGTTCGACTCGGCGCAGGTGATCGCGGGCATTCCGCATCTCCCGGGCGTCTACCTGATGAAGGACAAGCGTGACCGCGTGGTCTACGTCGGCAAGGCCAAGGACCTCAAGGCGCGGGTGCGCAGCTACTTTTCGGGGGCCGACACGCGGCCCTTCGTGGCGCATTTGGGGGAGCTGCTTTCGAACATCGAGGTGATGCTGACCGAGAACGAGAAAGAGGCGGTGATCCTCGAGAACACCTTGATCAAGGAGCACCGTCCGCGCTTCAACTTCATGTTGCGCGACGACAAGGAGTTCCTTCAGCTGCGCATCGACCCGGACGGAGAGTGGCCGCGGGTGCAGATCGTGCGCCGTCGGCGCAAGGACGGGGCGCAGTATTTTGGACCCTACCACTCGGCCTTGGCGTGTCGCGAGACCTTGCGCGTGCTCAACCGCCACTTCACGCTGCGCACCTGTCGCGACTCGGTCCTGCACAACCGCGACCGGCCTTGTCTGCAGTACCAGATCAAGCGCTGCCCGGGTCCCTGCGTGTTCGACGTCGACAGGGCCGTCTACGCCGAGAACGTGAAGTCGGCCATGCTCTTCCTTCGAGGACGGCAGGGCGAGCTGGTCGAGGGGCTCAAGGCCAAGATGCTGGCGGCCTCCGAGGGGCTCGAGTTCGAGTACGCGGCGCTGCTGCGCGACCAGCTTCGCG
This sequence comes from Deltaproteobacteria bacterium CG_4_9_14_3_um_filter_63_12, assembly GCA_002789955.1. GTDB lineage: Bacteria > Myxococcota_A > Bradymonadia > UBA4248 > UM-FILTER-63-12 > UM-FILTER-63-12. The sequence continues at coordinate 1,266 of PFUG01000644.1, forward strand.
CCGTCGAGAAGGTCTTGGTGCGCCAAGAGGTCGTGCTCGAGAGCGACGTCGACCAAGACGCCTTCGGCATCCACCGCGAGGGCGGCCGCGTTACGGTGCAGCTGCTCTTCATCCGCGGCGGGCGGCTGCTGGGCGGCGACACGGTGCACTTCAAGGATCAGCTGGGCGAGGACGCCGAGATTCTGTCGCAGCTCTTCATGAGCCATTACGGCGACGGGGCCTTTGTGCCCGCCGAGCTCCTCTGCCCCGTCGAGGTCGAGGCGGCCGAGACCCTGGCCGAGCTCCTGAGCGAGGCGCGCGGGCGCCGCGTCAAGGTCGTGGTGCCGCAGCGCGGGCCGCGCCGCAAGCTGGTGGAGTCGGCCCAGCGCAACGCCGAGCATCAGTTCACCCACCACACGGCAGAGGCCGACACCGACGCCATCTTGCAGGGGCTGCGCGAGCGCCTCGACCTGTCGCGCATCCCGCGCCGCATCGAGTGCTACGACATCTCGAATTTGCAGGCCGGCGCCATCGTCGCGTCCATGGTCGTCTTCACCGACGGCAAGCCCACCAAGTCGGAGTACCGCACGTTCAAGATGCGCGACCTGACCAGCCAGGACGACTTCGGTGCCCTCTACGAGGTCATCACTCGGCGTTTCCGTTGGCTGGCCGAGCAAGACTACGAGCCCGGCGACGCGGAAAACCCGCTGGCCAAGAAGAAGCCCGTCAGCACCAAGGTGCCCGACCTGGTCCTCATCGACGGCGGCAAAGGCCAGCTCAGCGCCGCCCTCGACGCCCTCGACGACCTCGGCGTGAGCGGGCAGTTCGACCTGCGCTCCATCGCCAAGAGCCGCACCCTGGACGCCCATCACGAGGGCCAGAAGGACGTCGAGCACAGCCCCGAGAGGCTGTTCCGGCCTGGCGACGCCGAGCCCACAGTGCTGCCGAGCAACAGCGACGAGATGTTCTTGTTGCAGCAACTGCGAGACGAGGCCCATCGGGTCGCCATTGGTTTGCACCGCAAGGTGCGAGGCAAGCAGAGCCTGCGCTCGAAGCTCGACGCCATTCCGGGTGTGGGGCCGAAGCGCAAAGCGGCGCTGCTGAAAGTTCTGGGGACGCTCGATAAGATACGGGAGGCGACCCTCGAGGAGCTGCTCGCCGTACCAGGAATGAACCGGGCCGCGGCGGTGCGTCTCCTCGAGGCGCTGGGCCGGTCGTCGGGCTAGCTGCCCGCTTTTGCCACCTGTCGCGGAGCCGTTAGTCTTTTGGTACGCTACCAAGCGTCACAGGCAGGTTTTGGCGAAGTGGAAGTCCGATGACCTCGAGCACACCGACTCAAGTAAAACAAATCCCTGGCTGGCTCGGCGAGTTCGTGCAGCGGGCGAACCGTTGGTTGGCGTTGCTCGACGGCGAGGACCGAGTCGTCGCCACGTCCTCGTCGCTCGACGCCGTCATTGCGGCGCACGGTCCGACTCCTCAGACGGCGAGCGCGCTGTTGGCGGTCTTTGGGATCGAGGCGGTCGCCGAGCTCGAGCCGCCCATCGAATATCAAGAGGTGGCCTCCAATACCGGGCCTTTGATCCTCTCGTTGGCCGCGCTCGAGGAGCATGGGCTGAGGTTGTTGACGCTCGAGCTCTCCGGGGAGATCTCGAGCGTGAAGTTCGGCAACAAACCCTCGCAGATCGTCAACCTCGACGCCGAGGAGGGCAAGTTCCGGGCGCTGGTCGAGTCCGCCAACGATGCGGTCATCACCACCAACCGTCGCGGCAAGATCCTCGATTGGAACCCGGCAGCCGTCAGGATGTTCGGCTACACCAAGGAAGAGGCCCTTGGACAACCCATCAACCTCATCGTCCCCGAGAGTCTGCACCGGCTCCACCACGCCGCCATCGGGCGACGCGCCAGTGGTCCCGTCGATCACCCTGTGGTGTCGCCGACCCGCGAGCTCAAAGCCGTGCGCAAGGACGGCACGGCCTTCCCCATAGAGCTCACCCTCTCGCGCTGGACCAACGCGGACGGCATCTTCTTCTCGGGCATCATTCGGGACATCGAAGACCGCGTCATCCTCGAGGACATGCTCTCTCAGGCCCAGAAGATGGAGGCGCTCGGCCGCCTCGCCGGCGGCGTTGCCCACGATTTCAACAACCTGCTCACGCCGATTCTGGGCTACGCCGAGCTGGCGCTCATCGCGCTGGAGCCTGACGACCCAGTCAGCGCCGACATCCTGGAGATCCAACGTGCGGCGAGCCGCGCAGGAAACCTGACGCGCCAGCTGCTGGCCTTCTCTCGCCGCCAAATCAGCGAGCCCCGCGCCGTCGACCTCAACCAGGTCGTCGACGATCTCTCGCGCATGCTCCGACGGGTCATCGGCGAGGAGATCGAGCTGCGGCTCCTGCCCGATGCCCAGCTCTCTTTGACCTGGGTCGATCCGGGCCGCATCGGCCAAGTCATCGTCAACCTCGTGGTCAACGCCCGGGCCGCCGTCGAGCATGGCGGCACCATCGCCATCGAGACCGCCACGGTGACCACCGACGACGAGTTCATGAAGGAGCACCCCGGCGCGCTGAGCTCGGAGCACGTCGCGCGCGATGAGCGCTACGTCATGCTGGTCGTCGCTGACAACGGCGAGGGCATCAACGCCAAGGTCGCCGCGCGCATGTTCGAGCCTTTCTTTACGACGCGCGCGCTGGGCGAAGGCACGGGGCTCGGGCTGTCGCTCTGCTACGGCATCGTCAACCAAGCCAAAGGACACATCTTCGCCGAGAGCAAGCTCGGCGAGGGGACGCGCTTTTACGTTCTCCTGCCAATCGTCGAAGGCACCCCCTCGACCGTCATCAACACGGTCATCTTCCGTGCGCTGCCGCAGGGGACCGAGACCATTCTGCTGGTGGAAGACGACGCGTCGGTCCGCGAGTTCGTGGCCCGCGTGCTGCGCGGCATCGGCTACCTAGTCCTCGAAGCCATCGATGGCGAAGACGCCATGCGGGTCTTCGAGCGTCACTCCCCGCAGCCCTTGCGGTTGCTGATCAGCGACGTCGTCATGCCCAAGGTGCGCGGCGATCACCTGGCGCAGCGGCTCAAGGCCGAGGTGCCCGCGCTCAAGGTGCTGCTGCTCTCGGGCTACGCGCCGCGCGCCGACCTGATCCGCTGCGAGGACGCGTTTTTGCCCAAGCCGGTGAGCCCCGGGGTGTTGGCGCGGACGGTGCGGGAGTTGCTGGATGCATGAGGGTTTGTGGTTGGTCGGCTTCTGATCTCAACGACGTTGTGCTTCTGCATCGGCAGTAGCTACGGCGTCGGTCCCGGACTCCGGACTCCGGACTTGCCCGGACTCCAGACTCCGGACTGTTCCGGAATCAAAACCCGGACCGGCCCGACGGACCGATTCGAACAGCCGTATCAGTCCGGAGTCTGGAGTCCGGAGTCCGGAGCTGGCTTCTGCAGCCCGTCGGACTTCAGCAGCATTCCGTGCAGCAACCGACCGAAGCGCTCCAGACTCCAGCCTCCGGACTGTTCCAGAATCAAAACCCGGACCGGCCCGACGGACCGATTCGAACAGCCGTATCAGTCCGGAGTCCGGAGTCCGGAGTCCGGAGCTGGCTTCTGCAGCCCGTCGGACTTCAGCAGCATTCAGTGCAGCAACCGACTGAAGCGCTCCAGACTCCAAACTCCGGGCTGTTCCAGAATCAAAACCCGGACCGGCCCGACGGACCGATTCGAACAGCCGTATCAGTCCGGAGTCCGTTCAGCAATGGGGATCTCTCCATCTGCGACGACGGGAAGCAGAGCGATGGCGCGCAACGGAACGAAGGCGGGATGTGCTCGACGATGATTCATTCGTCGACACCCGCGCGGCCGCTCGTGCTGCTTTGGGGCGTCGTGTTCTTGGGCATCGTCGGGTTGCGCCGTCGAGTCCTCGCGAATCCAACTCTCGAGAATCGGCGAGCCGACGTCTGATCTGCCCAAGGTTCCACCTTGGGCTCCCCCGGCAGCTTGCTGCCGGGGGGACATCAACACAGGAATTTCGGCGCGGAGCGCCGACACTTCGCCAGGCTTCGGCGCTTCAGCGC
>PFUG01000460.1 GCA_002789955.1 Deltaproteobacteria bacterium CG_4_9_14_3_um_filter_63_12
CAGCGCGAACAGGCCAACGAAAAGGAGTGTCGCTGGCGGCAAGGTCTGAGATTTCTTCGTGACGACGGTGCAGCAGCCGTCGTTGCCACCCTTCAAGGGCGGCGGAGTCGCTGTGTCGGCCTCCACGACGGCGTCGGCGACGACGTCGGGGGTGGTGTCCTCGCTCGGCTCGGCGACGGGCTCTGGGTTGGGCTCCCCGGGCTCCACCGGACCGCCTGCGGAGAGCATCGGCTCTTCCATGTTGTTGGTGTTGCGCAGGTCGTGCCCGAAGTTTCGCCAGTCGATGGGGCCGTCGACGCGGCCTTTGGTCTTCCAGACGTAGAGCCAGCCGTTGCGAGTCCCGACCGAAAGCTCCAGGAGCCCGTCGCCATCGAGGTCTCCGAAGGCCGGCGTGGTGATGATCCAGCCCCCCGTGAACTTCGGCCAGCCGTCGGGCTGCTCACCCTTGTAGTTGAACGCGAAGACCCGGTAGCCACCGGTGCCCACGAGGACCTCGACGGAGTTGTCGCCGTCGATGTCAGCCGCCGACGGCCCCGCGATGAACTGGAAGTCGTCGACGACTTGGGGGAAGCCGATCACGGCTTCGCCGGAAGTAGCGCTCCAGGCCATGATTTGGTGGTCGTAGTAGCCGCGCTTGCTGTGCTCGCTCATGGCGAAGGTGAGCCCGAAGTCGAGGCCTGCGGTGCCGCGGATGAAGGCGACCTCCCCGGTCTCGTCGAGCCGTGCGAAGATGCCGTTGGACATCAGGGGATAAGCGCCGGTGTCGTTGGAGTTGCTCAACGCTCCGTACTCGGCGCCGAGGATCATGCCGACGTTCTCGACGAGGTTGGTGCCGTCCCAGTCGCGGATGATGGGCCGGAAGGCGATGCCAGAGACCAAGAACTCCAGCAGCGGGTCGGTGTCGGTGTTGGCGATGATGGGGGCCGAGGGCACGCCGCTGCCGACGATGGGCAGCAGCTCGCCCATGGTGGGGGCGACGTTCGGGATGCCTTCGTAGGGGCCGCCGGGGTTGTTGTTGCCAAGGGCGCTGATGATGTAGTAGCGGCCGTAGACGTCGTCGTAGACCTCGTTGGTCGCGGCGATGATCTCGATCTGCCCGTCGCGATCGATGTCTCCTACGGCCGGAGTGGCGACGATGCGGGCGCCTTTGAGCGCGTAGAGCTGCTCGTCGTTTTCTTGCACGAGGACGGGGAAACCAGGGTGATTCGAGCCGTCTTTGTCGAAGACGTAGAGGTGCTGGTCCATGGCGGCGGCGATGATCTCGAGAGCCCCGTCCCCATCGAGGTCGAAGAGGATGGGTGAGGCGAAGAAACCGTGATCCAAGACGATCTCTGGTGTGGTCACCGCGGAGAACTCGGGGTTGGTGCGGACCGGGAAGCCGGGCATCAGGGTCCCGTCGGCTCTGAAGACCTGTAAGGTCCCATCGTAGGAGGCGTAGACCACCTCCATCGAGGAGCCGTCGCCCTCGAGGTCGCCGATGGCGGGGGTGGCCATGGGAGTCTCCCGAACATCGTAGGTGACCTGCCCCGTGATGGGACAATCGGTGTCTTTCGAGCCGACGGCTTGGAAGGCGCAGGCGCCCTCATGGTTGCCGGCGACCGCGGAGTCGTGCCCTTTGCGGGGGGCCATTTTCTGGGGCCAGCCGGCGAGCTCGCTGCCGTCGGCTTGCAGCGCGTGGATGACGCCGTCGGCGGTGCAGAGGATGAGCTCGTCCTTCCCGTCCGCATTGAGGTCCGCGAATTTGGCACTCGACTCCATGGAGGAGCCCATCCACTTCGGGTAGCCCGCGAACAGGTCGGGGTCGCGGTGTGCGAAGATGGCTTTGCGCATCTCGCCGACGACCGGAGAGCCGTTGGGGGCGACGGTGCTGACGACGAGGCGCAGCGTGATGGTGTCCTCGTGGGAGTCCGCCGCGGCGGGGGCGTCGATGTGAATCTTGGCTTCGATGTCTGCGAAGTTGATGTGGCCCAGGACGCCCTCTTTCGGGGCGACACCGGTCTCTTCGATGATGGTGGTCCAGCCCGTCTTGGGGTCGACGCCAACGGCCCATTCGAGGCGATAATCCAAGCTGTCGTAGCGCGGCGTGCGGCCGTCGAGACGAGTGCCGACGCGGCCCGTGATCTCGATGTCTGGGTGTTGGTCGGGGTAGAGCGTCTCGAACCACATGGGGCTGAGGAGGTCGGCTTCTGGCGGAATCTCGCGGGAGACGACCATGTCGACGCTGCTGCGGACGTTGTTGCGCCCGTAGCCGAAGTGCCAGTCCCAACCTGGTCCGGAGGGGAACTTCGTCGGATCGTTCTCGGAACCAGCGATGTTGATGTCGTCGGCGCTCATGATGAGGATCTGGCGCACTTCTTCGGCGGTCAGGGGCGGCTCCAGGGGCGGCAGGCCGCCGGCGATGTGATGGTCTTTCGGGCCAATGGCTGCCGAGTAGATCATGCCCGCGTGGCCGGAGGTCACGCCGACCGCCTCGCTGGAGCACGACTCGCCGGGCGAGGAGAGGGCCAGCTGAGCGCCGTAGTTGGTGCAGTTGTTGAAGTTGAGGAAGGTGGTGGAGGCTGCGAGGTTAGACTCGTCGTGGGTCACAGCGTGCACGTAGATGGTGTGGTTGCGTGTCCCAGGCATGTTGTGGTGGTAGCTCAGCTCGTCGGCGGCCGAGGCGACGACGATGACGTTGTTGGCGTAGGCGTACTCGATGGCCTCGTGTACGTAGGCGGTCTGGTTGATGGCGCCGGCGGCCATCTGGATCACCGAGGCGCCGTGGTCGACGGCGAAGAGGATGCCCTGGGCCAGGTCGTTGGAGTCGGCGATGAAGGAGTCGCCGGTGCGCAGGTTGAGCAAGGAGCAACCTGGGCAGACGCCGATGGAGCCCATGTTGTTGTTGCCCATGCCGACCGAGTCCCGGGCCTCGCCCGTCCCGTGCCCGTAGCGGGTGTCGTCGTACGGGTCGTTGTCGTCGACCATACAGTCCCAGCCAGAGATGTCGTCGATGTAGCCGTTGTTGTCGTCGTCCACGCCGTCGGAGAACTTGCGGATGAAGTCTTGACCTTCGAGGACGCCGTTGGCGTTGTCGTCGAAGCGGGCGATCTGGGGGTCTCGGTCGTTGGCGACATAGTCGGCGATGGTGAGGATGCCATCGGCGTTGATGTCCCAGTCGTCACCACCAGCCTGTGGCGGCCCCAAGGGCTGTGCGGTGGCGCCGATGGGCTCTAGCTCGGCTCGGTTGAGCACGTGCTGCTCGGCCAGATCACGCTCGTCCCATTTGATGCCCGAGTCGAGTACGGCGACCACGATGCGGCTGTCGCCGGGAGTGACTTGCCAGGCGCGATCGGCGTGCATGCCGAGACCAATCGCCTTCTCTTCGGCACGCAGGGCGGTGAAGTTTGGCGGCGCGAAGCTCCAGAAGTTCCACTCGCCGCCGACGATGTCACCGGCTGTGTTGCGCTGAATGTACGAACCGTCGTTGGGAGGGGCCAGCAGCGGATCTTCGTCTGGGTTGTTGGGCCACTGCGCAAACGCTGGAGTTGCCAGCAGTGCAGGAGCGAGAAACAGGACAAAAAGCGAAAGAAGGTGACGACGAAACATGGGGCGAGCCTCGCGAGGGGCCTGCTCGGGGCAGGAGACAACGAATCGCCAGTGCGCGGAGCGCGCTCGCGTGAGAATGGTTCTTATCGACGATCGCGATGTGGAAATGCAAGTCGAGCCTCGAGGATCGCCTCCGGGGCTCGACTTTTGTGCTCATGCCGAGGTCTAGGACCTCTCTGTGGCGCGAGCCTAGGGCAGGTGAATGCGCATGGCCGCGGTGTGACAGCTGTTGCAGCTGCCGTTGGTGGCGGGGGTTGGCATGGTCTTGTCGTCGGGGCAGGAGCTGGCCCGCACAGTCAACGGCAAGGTGACCGGCAAGGTCATGAAGAGGTTGCCCTTGGTGGCGGAGACGAGGCTGAGCTCGGTCCCGTTGGCGTCCTTCACCACGATGGTCGCGCCAGCGACGGGGGTGGTCCCTGTCACGGTGTCATAGAGAGTGCCAGCCACAGTCCATTTGACGTCAGGAGCTGTGAAACCAGCGTGGCAGCTCATGCAGTCCATCCCTGTGTTGTGGTTGCCATCGCCGGCTGTCGTTGGGGCGATGCAGGTGGTCGTGGGGTCACCTTGCACGTCGACGGTCGCATCCTCGGTGGTGTCGTTGGTGGTGGCATCGGCCCCTGGGGTGGTGCTCGCGGAGTCACAAGCGGCAGTGGCGAAGGCGAGCAAGAAGCTAAGGAGTCGTCCGGAAACAAAATGCGCATTTGAGCGAAGTCAGAGGTGGGAGGGCAAGGAGGTCGATGCAGGCGATGCCCAGCATCGTCGAAGCAGACCGACGCGGCCATCACGCCTCTGGCGATGCTCAAATGGGCAGGTTGTTTCCTGACGACTCCTAAGGGCCAGGATCGAAGCGGTGGTGCGTTTCACACTTTCCTCGTTGGGCGTCGGATATGACGTCAATAGACCCACATATCGACGGGCCACGGCGCCAAACAGCTTACGTGGCTGGGGTATTTCGAGAACAGCGACGCGCGCGCGAAATCGAAGGGCTACTTCAGCTCCCACTTTTTCTGAACACTCACCTCGTCTGCTTGCGGCGCAAATCTCCAGCTTTTAACCTTCTGTTCGAGGCAGATGGACATTCCGTGCCCGACCTGGTCGGTGTCCACGCTCACTCTCTTGACACTGCCGCTCGGCGCGATGGTGACGGCCACGACAATGGCTCCAGGCTGATCGCCGAATTTCTGCATGACGCGGCGGTAGCATTTCTCCACCTGGTCCTTCTTGCTCGCGAAGACGGCCTGAATGCCCTCTTTTCCAGGGGGGACCTTGGGGCCATCGTCCACCTTGTCGCCGACCTTCTTCACGGGCTTGGGCGCCACATAGGCTTGCGTCTGAGTCGCGGCCCCCAAGAACTCGAACATGGAGTTCAAATTGGGGAGCGCTGGGCCGAAGCCCAACACCGAACCGGTGAGGATGCTGATGGCGTACGGTGAGTCCATCGAGAGGTCCCAAATCAGGCGGTCTTCGGCGGCGGTCGCATCGAGCGACAGACCCCCCATCCATCCCGTGACACCCAACACGCTGTTCTTCATGGCCTCGGGCAGGGTGCCGAGGTCACTCTGCGTGGTGTCCACCTTGATGGCGATGGCGGATGGGCGCGCGATGATGTCCTTTCCTGCCAGTGCTTCGACGGTTTCCGCATTGGTGCCGACGATCAGGAGCACGCCTCCATCCCGCTCGCTGAGGTGATACTGGATCCCTTGGCCGTAGAAGCCAGAGGCGGTGGTCGTCGCCATGACGACGGTCTCGTCGGCACATGTCTCGCTCGCTGGTTTCTG
>PFUG01000373.1 GCA_002789955.1 Deltaproteobacteria bacterium CG_4_9_14_3_um_filter_63_12
GGTGGTGACGGTGTAGTAAATCGAGCCTGGTGCGATGGCTTGGGCGCGATTGCAGGGGAGCTCTTCGTCGACCTCCTCGCAGTTGGGCAGCTTGTCCATCGCGATGTCGAGCTCGTCGAGGTCCGCGCGAAGGGTGAACTCCCTGCTATGACCTCGCTTCCCGATGGCCTGAAGGCGTTCGGGGAAGTCGCTGGTCAAGTTGGCGAGGGCGTCGAAGCGGGCTTTGTTCTCAGGGGCGAGGAACTGCGCCCACTCGTTGAGGTCCTGGGGGAGCTCCCCCTCGGGGACAATGGATTCATCGAAACAGTAGACAAAGCTGTCGCCATCACAGCCGACCTGCGGGCCCACCGCGCCGCTCTTCAGGTCGACTTTGGTGGCGATGTCATAGAAGGCGTTGGGGGACATCTTGAGCTGGGTCGCCGCGTCCCCATTGTACTCGACGAGCAGTTCTTCTTGGAGGTCCAGGGCCGATGCCACGCGAAAGGTGCTGCCGTCGGTCAGATCGAGCGCGTAGAGCGCGGTGCTGCCCTCGCCGGGAACGGCGAACCACACGACCTGCCCTTTGTTGTCCAGGAGGCACTCGCCGACCGTGCCCTTGTAGAGCACAGACTGCTTTCCACCTTGTGCGTCGACGGTGACCAGCCCGTCCGCATCCGCAAAGACCGCCAACTCTTGGTGCTTCGCAACCAGGGCGAGCGGCGAGATCCCCGTTGGCGCCAGCGTCTTGGGGGCTGTGGAACTCGACGGCTCTTCCTTCGTCAAAGCATCCTTGGAGCCCGACTTCGATTGGCAGGCCCACAAGCCCAAAGCGACTAGAATGAAGGCGATGTTCTTGAGAACCCGCATGGCCACCTCGCTGGAAAGTCAGCGCCCTTTGTATGCTTGGATCGCGTCGTCGTAAATAACTTCTAGTGCGGCGATGCGGTGACGGATGTCGTACTCGCGTTCCATCTTGGCGCGTGCCGCGAGGCCGAAGGAGGCGCGCAGCTCTTCGTCGCCGAGGAGCTGGCAGAGGCGCTCGCCGAGCCGCTGAGGGTCGTGTTCGGGCACGAGGAAGCCGGTGACGCCGTTGTCGATGATGTCTGGAATGCCGCCGTGGAGGGTGCCGATAGTGGGGATGCCGCAGGCGGCGGCCTCTTTGGCGACGATGAGGCCGGACTCCCGGTCGAGGTTCTTAGCGATGACACTGGGGGCGAGCACCACAGTGGACCTGGAAATACGCTCGAGAACGCCGCCGTGGGGCAGGGGGCCAGTGAACTCGACCCGTTGGGTGAGGCCGAGGGCGGCGATCTGCCGGTCGTATTGGGGTTTCAGGGGACCGTCGCCGATGAGCACCAGCTTGACGTCGTGGCCTTGGGACACGGCCTGCGCCACGGCGGCGATGCCGTCCATGTGGCCTTTCTTTTCGACGAAGCGCCCGACCATGACGAGCTCGACCGGCGAGGTGGCGCGCTGGTCGGGTTGCGGATGAAAGTTGTCCAGGTCGACGCCGAGCCGGTTGATCAAGACCTTTTCGGCTGGGCAGCCGGCGCGCACGATGAGCTCCTTGAGCTCGGTGGAGGCGGCCAGAAAGTAGGTGGCCTCACGGAAGAGCGCTTTGCATCGACAGGAGTAGTACCACCAATTGGGGCGGAAGCGGTCCTTGCCGATGAGGACCGTGACGTCGCGGCCGTGCAGAGAGACGACCAGGGGCAACCTGTGCCGACGGGCGAAGCCCAAGGCGTAAACGCCGTTGTGCCCGAAGTGGGCGTGCAAGATGTCGAAGTGTCCGGTCTGGATGGCCGTGTCGATGATCGGACTGCGGCCCGTCGCGCCATACCAGGCGGAGCCGAGACGGTCCCTGGGGCCCGCGAGGTGGTCGACGGCGACGATTTTATGGCCCTTGAAGCGCTCTTCGTTGCGCAGGGTCCGCGCCATGACGGTGACCTCGTACCGCACGTGGAAGCGCAGCTCATCGTGGATGAAGGTCTCCGAGTAGGGCAGGAAGTTGTTACGGAACAGCGCCACCCGTCGTTTGGGCTGTTGTGTGGTCATCCGATGTCCTGAAACTCTAGGATTCGATTGCAGATGCGCTCGCAGGTGTGGCCATCGACCGGAGCCATGTGCCGGTCGATGTATGTCCGCGACGCCTCAACGCAGCAGTCGGGTTTGCTCAGCGCGAGATCGAAGGCGTCGAGCAGCTCCTGCAGCGTCCTCACCATGAGCCCGCCGTTTTCCTCGGGCGGCAGCTTCCAGACGTAGTCGGCGGTGGGCACCGTGGTGACGCGGACCTTGCCCCGCTTCCAGGTTCGCCACAAGAACGCCTCGCTCGCCGAGCCGACCGGATAGACGTGAATCGAGGGTTTTCCCGTAGCGTAGTAGTAGTTGAGGATGGACGAAAAGTTGCTGACCATGAGATCGGAGACTAGGAGGTCGAGCATGCTGTCCCGGTCGCGGTCCTTGAACTTGATGATGGCGTCGTCGCGCCGGGCGACCAGGGCCTCGAGGTCACGCAGATAGGCGGGATCGAAGCGCTTGCGGTCGTGCATGCGCAAGATGGTCGAGCAACCCCGGCTCGAGAGGTGGTCGAGGACGCGCTCGAAGATGGCCAAATCGTCGCCCCAATGGGAGAACGCCTTGCCGTAGTGCCAGGTCAGCGCGATCAGCGCGACCTTCTTGTCCTGGGGCAGGTCCGGGTAGTGCTGCAGGGCCTGCGCCCGGCTGAGCCCCGGCGAGAGCAGCTCGTCGGTGAACGCCGAGCCCAAGCTCGCCAGGTTCTCGCGGGCGAATCCGGACACCGAGTGTCTATGCTCGAGGTCGGTCGGCCCGAAGCACTGCCACAGGAAGTGCTTGTTGGGAGCCATGGATGATGCCCCGGTCAGTTTCTTGATGTTCTTGTGGACCGAAGCGAACTCTTTGATGTCGTTGGGGCCTTTCCAGCCCAGGCCATGCCACAGCACGAAGAGAAAAGGCGACAGCTTCTTCTCCGGGAAGTGGTTGTCGACGATGGTGACCCGCGGGTCGAAGGCTTTGATGCGTTTGAGCGTGTCGGCGGCGTCCCGATCCAGCATCGGACACGTCACGGGCAAGAGCTGCTGGATGGGCTCGCTCAAGAACGCGTCTTTGTCCTCGAGGACGACGAGCGGGTCGAAGCGAGCATCTGTGCACACGTGACGCGCCAAGGCGAGCACGTCGGCCTGGAAAGTGGTGGTCCAGAAGACCACTTTGAGGGGCTTGGTCATGGCTTCTTTTCGGGCTTTGCGGCGGGCCTGCAGGCAGGCGGAGGCGCGGCGGGTATATCACCGAGCCACGGCGCGAGCAATTGCTGGCTCACCAGCCTCTCGCCCCTTCTCCCTCAATGCGGACTCAATCGCGGATCACCAATTGGCTTCGCGGGGAAAGAGAAGCTCGGGCCAGCGGAACGTCGTCTTCACCACAAACCCGATCACGAGCTCGCCGAGACCGCGTCGAGCCAACGCGTTGCAGCCCGTCGAGCTCGTTCAGCAGCGCCGCGGGAGAACGCGGAGGGAAGAAGGTTCTCAGAGCAGTCCACTGAGCCGCGGTCAGCTCTCGCCCAGCACCCAGCGCACCAACACCCGCGCCACCTCCTCCACTTCGCGGAGCGACACCCACTCGTCCGGCGCGTGTGCCAGCGCCACGTCGCCCGGCCCAAAGACCACGGTGCTGGCGCCGCCAGCGCGGAGCCACAAGGCCATGTCGCAGCCGTAGGGGGCTCCGGCCAGCTCGACAGAGCTGGTCCACTCGCTGGCCGCCGCGGCGGCCAGCGAGTGGACCAGCGGGTCGGTGGGGGAGAGGTGTGCGGAGGCGAAGGCTGCGCCTGTGCGTTCGATGCCCGGCGAGTGGGCCATCAGCCAGGGACTGCCCTGGCAAGCCCCGAGCACCGTCTGGCGGAAGCGGGCGTCGGCCTCGCCGATGGTCTCGTGGATCGAGACCCCGACGCGAACCTCGGCCCACAACTTGTCCATGACGCTCGAGGACCACTCGCCGCCCTGCACGCGCCCAATCGAGGTCGGGTAGGGCAGGCCCAACGCCCGCATCACCGGCTCGGTTTCCGCAGCGTTGAGCTCCATTTCGCCCCGCCGCATGGCGTCGCAGAGCGTCCAAAAATGGTCCAGCGCACTCTCGCCCTCCAGTCGCTTCGAGGCGTGCGCGCTGCGTCCTGCGACGGTGAGGGTGTAGGTGAGCGCGCCGCCGTGGGCGATGACGATGGTGGGGACCCCTCGTTGATGGGTTGGCTCAGCGATGACGACCTCGTCACCGGTCCAGCCGCGGACGATGGCAGAAAGTGTCCCACAGCCGCCGTCCTCTTCGCCGCTGACGCCCACGAACAGCAGCTCACCAGCGAAGTCGGCGGCAGCGTCGACGCCGAGGCGGTGAGCCTCGGCGACGACCGTGAAGGCTTCGAGCGCCGAGATGACGCCCCCCTTCATGTCACAGGCGCCGCGACCAAAGATTCTCTCGCCTTCGACCTCGGCGCCGAACGGCGCCCGCGTCCAGCCCGCGCCGACCGGGACGACGTCGACGTGGCCCGTCAGCACTCGGCGCGGACCGGGGCGCCGGCCGCGCAAGAGCGCTGCGACGCCTGGGACCATGGTCCGCTCGACCTCTCGACCGGGGTAGTTGGGGTGCGACTCGAGCTCCGCGATCGGTTGCTCCCAGTGGTCCACGCTGACGCCTGGCAGCGCCGCGAGCCATCCGGCGAGGAGGGCGACGGCGTCGCCCTCCTCGCCGGTGAACGAGGGGACACGGAGCAGCTCGATAAGGCGCTGTCGGATGCGGGTAGGAACGGGGCTCGGTTTCGCTCGATTGGACACAGTGTTCACCTCGCACCCCGCCGCGCGGCCACCGTCGACACGGCGTAAACCCACTCCGAGAGCGCAAACCCCACCTCGTAGCGGATGAGCTCGCGGTCCTCGTCGAGCGCCCGCACGAGCCCATCGTAGAGTCGCTCGGCCTGCAGCCGCTCCTCGCCTTGGAGCAACGACGCGTCGGCGAGCATGGTGTCGACACAGAGGAGCGTCCATGGCACCCAGACGATGGCGATGACGCCTGAGCGCTCGTCGTTGGGGACGTGGATCTGGATGCGGTCGTTGACCTTTGTGGAGCGACTGCACTTCGGTCCAAGCTCGTCCTCGGAGAACTTGCAGTCTTCGACCATACGTTGCAAAGCCGAGCGAATCAGGTCGCGGTCCTGAGGGACGGTCTCGCCGCTCTGGCTAGCGAGGAGCAGGGCGAGCGCCGCGTGCGCGACCAGTCCAGCGGGCCCCGCCAGGGGGCCGGAGTGCGTCTCGATGGCTTCTCGCAAGGCTGCGCGCAACCACGCGACGGCGCGTCGGCGGGAGACGTCTTCAGCAGAAGCTGGGAGCACAGACTCGGCGACGTAGAGAGACCAGGTCGCGATGACGCTCTGATAGCCGTTCGCCGAGGGATCCAGCGGATCGGCAAAGCCGCCATTCGCGCGCTGGGTGCTCCAAAGGAAGCGACGTGCTTCCTCGAGTTGTTCGAGGGCGTCGGCCTCGCCGCGTTGGTAACGCGCGATGGCGCTCACCAGCACCCAGGCTGCAGCTGGGGTCTCGGCGCCGTCGCCGAATTCGCCCCAACCTCCAGGTTGTTCGAAGGTCTCGAGCGCCGCCTCCCCGCGCCGCAGCGCTGCTTCTGGGAAGGGCCCACAGACGTTGTTGGCGGTGTGCAGTGCGGCCAGGGTCTGAGCGGTGGCCCAGCCCGAGGTCGAGAGGTGCAAGAGACCAGAGAAACCGCCGGTCTCGTGCTGCTGCCCCAAGAGCGCCACGGTCCAGTCGGCGCATGCCTCGACCAAGAAATGCCGCGGCACTTCTGGGACGGTTTCGGGAGTTTCTCGAGAGGGACTCTCTGGTCGCAAGAAGAAGAAAACCGCCAGGGCGCAGACCAACACCACGCCAAAAGCCGCTCCGAAGAGGAGCCCAGAACGTCCACGCGCAGGTCGCACGGCCTCTGGCTCCGACACCTCGGCCTTCGGCGTCAAGACGCGAGCTGGCTCGCTTCGCCCCAGCTCAGGCCTCGGAAGCGAGTGAAGTCCGATCGTGGGCCGCTGAGAGAGAGGAATTGGCACGGTCGCCACGACGTCGCTCTGCAACGTGTCGCTCTCACCGCTCGGCTCCCCCTCGATGGTGTTGAGTAAGGAAGCGGACAACCCGAGCCGATCGCGCGTAGGCACGCCAGCTGGCTCGCTTCGAGCCAGCTCGGTGCCGAGTATCGCGCGAACTTGATCGATGAGCGAGTCGTCGAGGTCCATGTCGTCCGAGATGGCCGGCGTGAACGGGAGCGTGACGACGGCCGAGAGGTGCTCACCGAAACGGTGCTCGAGCTCGTTACCCCAGTCGCTGTCTCGCACCTCGGGGCAGGCCAGGAGCTCGCTCATCAAGCCCTCCATGGTGGGAGTGCGTTGGGCGCGGTCGCGCAAGAGCGACTTGCGGATGACGTCCGCGACGGAGTGAGGGATGTGCGGAGCGAGCTCTTCGAGAGGCGTCGGATCCTGGGTCGTCGTCAACAGCACGACGGTCAAGGGGGGGCCATCGAAGAGCGGTTGTCCAGTCAGGCAGCGATAGAGCATGGCGCCCATGGCCCAGACGTCGGCCGCTGGCCCGATGTCCTTCTCGTTGAGGGCCTGCTCGGGAGCCATATAGGCCGGGGTGCCGAGGAGGTCCTGTGTCAGCTTGGTGTCGTGCTCCTCGGCCAGCACCTTCGAGATGCCGAAGTCGATGAGGACCGGGGAGAGGACCCCTTCGGCGTCGCAGTGGAGGATGATGTTTGCTGGCTTCAGATCGCGGTGGATCACGCCCGCGCCGTGCGCCGCTGCCAACGCCCCCATGATGGGAAAGGTGAGCTCCATGGTCTGCTGCAGGCCCAGCGCGCCTCGGGCGAGCAGCTCGTGCATCGACTCGCCGTTGAGCAGCTCCTGCACGAGGAAGTAGCTGCCATCGCCCGCTTTGCCGAGGTCGAAGACCTTGACGATGCTGGGGTGGTCCAACTTCGAGGTGACCTGTGCCTCGCGGAAGAAACGGAGCAGGTGCTTGGCAGAGCGCGACGTGTGCAGGAGCTTGATGGCGACCGGTCGATGGGTCCATTCGTTGACCGCGGAGTAGACGGCGCCCATGCCTCCGATGCCAATGAGCTGCACGAGTCGGTACTTCTCGGCCAGTATTTGGCCGACGCGAGCGCGGAGCTCTTGGTCGAGTCGTTCGTTCATGGTCGCTCTTCGTCCAGCCAGAACGGCCACTTCAACATCACCGTCAGCTCGACGCGGTCGGTGCGCTCGACCCAGTCGTGGCTCCAGCGCAAGGCGCTGCCGACCAGGCTCATGCTCAACAGAAGGCCGGCACGCGAGCCGTGGCTCCATCCGCTGGCATCAGTCTCAGCGAAGGTGCCGGCCTCCAGTCCGAACAAGAACCAGCCCGCCTCCACACCACCGGCGAGCCGCACGGCCTCGGGCCCGAAGTCATAGGCGCCATCGAGGAAGGCGCCCGTCCAAGAGGTGCCGAAGAGGTAGACCAAACTCACGTCGCCGCCCAGCGACAACGAGAGCTCTTCGGCATCGACGTCGTACACGCCGCCCACCGACGGGCCGACGGGGAGGAAGAATCCTGGAGCGGGGACCTCTTGCGCGCTCAGCAGCCCTGGAAACCACAACGTCCAGAGCACCAAGAGCGCGGCGATGAGCCCCACTCTGCCGGCGTCCCTGCACCCTAACGTCTGTGCGTTGCGCTCCACCCTTTTTCTGTGCCGCCTCAGCGTCTCTGTTGTGTCATTCACCCACGCCCCGAGCCGCTGACGAGAAGGGCTGCGAGGAGTAGCCTCATTGTTCCACACTCTCGGAGCGAAAGTCATGCGCACTCCGTTCTTGCTCATTGGGATCCTCGGCATGCTGCTCTCGAGTGGCTGTGCCGCGTCGGTCGCCGTGCCGGCGCTCGAGAGCATGCAGGAGCTCGACTACGGCGGCCGCGAGCGCTTCGTGGAGGTCGACGGCGAGCGCATTGCCTACGTTCTCGAAGGCAGCGGCGCGCGAACGTTGGTGTTCGTGCATCCCTGGGCGGGCAACCTGCAAATCTGGGACGAGGTCGTCCGCCAGCTCCCCGAATACCGCGTCCTCAGGCTCGACCTCCCCGGCCACGGCAAGTCCGACAAGACCCGCACCCGCTACGAGATCGACCACGCCGCCCAGGTCGTCGTCGGCGTCATGGACCACGTGGGCGCTGGCTCGGTGACCCTGCTCGGCAACTCCTTGGGGGGCGCCATCTCCATGGCGGTCATCCGCGATCACCCCGACCGCCTCGAGGCTCTCGTGCTCATCGACGCGCTGGGCGGTGGTCCTGTGCCTGGCTTCTTCGCCTTTTTCATCCAACAATTCTTCACGGCCCCCCTGTTCTCCGGCGCCGACGACGGCCTGGTCGAGCTCTTCTCTGACCTCTTCGTCTTCGGCGCCAACACGACTTTCAACGACCGCTTCATGGCCGACCTCCTGGCCTCCCGTGACTCCGCCGAAGGCTACGCCTGGAGCCTGGCCGTCAGCGACTATCTGCGCAACGCCACCGACTACGACGCCACCCCTTGGCTCGGACAAATCACCGTCCCCACCCTCATCGTCTGGGGCGAGGACGACTGGGTCATCTTCCCCGGCGCCGGTGACCACCTGCACGAGAGCATTCCAGGGTCCGAGCTCGTGCACTTCGGGGACTGCGGCCACATGCCGGAGGTCGACTGCCCTGAGCAATTCGTGCCGGTCCTGAGGCGTTTCCTCGCCGCGCTCCCTTGAGGCGAAGAGGCCCACGCGACTTTTTCGCGGTTCGACCTGCAGCGGACCTTTCGAAAAGCGCACTGTCGAAGCACTCCTTTCAGTTTGGTCTTGCTCGCCCCCTGCGAAGCCGAGCAGACCAACGAGAGCTACTACCTCCTCATCAAAAACAGCCGAAACCCTGAAGGCAAGCCCATCGACCCCATGTGTGGCGGAGTCTATGTGGTGCTCGACTCGGTCCCCGTCCCTGCCCACATCGGGACGTTCTACCTGATGGCCGGAGAGGGCAATCTCATCGAGATGCACCACTACTGCGACCTCTGGAGTCAGGGGCTGTGCACCGAGTATTACGACCCGGCCGGCGAAGGCGGCGGCGGCTGCGGCAACTGCGAGAGCGTCTCCCTCGTCCTGAGCACCATCGCCTTCGACCGTAACATCCACATCTGCGAACCCGGCAGTCAACCCATCACCGACCGCGACTGGTGCGACGGTTTCGACAACGACTGCGACGGCGTGCTCGACGAGGACGAGACCTGTGACCTCTGCAAACCCATCGGAGTGGAGGTCTGCAACGGCCTCGACGACGACTGCGATGGTGTGGTGGACAACGTCGACGCCGAGCTCTGCGGCGCGGGCCTGGCCTGCGTCCACGGGGACTGCCGACAGGAATGCCGCTCCCTGTGCGACAAACCAGGCGAGAGCTGCCAGGACGGCACCTGTCTGCCCGCTCCCTGTGGGGCGCCCGACCACTTCTGTGCGGCGGGCCAGAGCTGCACCGTAGACGGCACCTGCGCCGACGACTGCGGCGTCTGCCCCGACGGCACGCTCTGTGAGGCCGGCAGCTGCGTCGATCCCAGCTGCCACACCAACGGCTGCAGTCAAGGCCTCGTCTGCATCGAGGGAGAGTGCACGCTGAACGTGTGTGACTTCATCACCTGCGCGTCGACCGAGTACTGCCGCCTCGGCGAGTGCGTCGGGAGCTGCGCCGAGGTGAGCTGTGCCTCGGACGAGCTCTGTGTCGACGGCGTCTGCTTGCCCGACCTCTGCGAGGCGGTGAGCTGCGACGCCGGCCAGAAGTGCGCTGCCGGTGACTGTGTCCAAGATCCCTGCGCTGGCATCGTCTGCCCTGGGGCGCTCATCTGCGTCGACGGCTCCTGTGTGGGTGACCCCTGCGAGGTCATCGAGTGCCCCGACGCCATGGTCTGTACCGGCGCCCAGTGCCTGACCGAGGACCAAGCGGCGGACCAAGGCATCGGCGCCGACGGTCAGCCCCTCGACCAACCCTCCGAGGGTGGCGCGCGAATCGACGGCGGCTGCTCCTGTCAGCAGAGCCGCCCGAGCGCGATTCCGCCCTTGGCTTTGCTCCTTGGAGGCGGGGTGATGTCGATGCTATCGGCGGGTTTCTTACGAAAACGTCGTCCCTCGTAGGGGACCTACTTCGTCGCCAGTATCAGCCCAGCCGCGCCCAACAACACGAAGACGGCGATGCGGAACGTGCGTGCGTTGGCCCGATGGTGGAGCCAGTCTCCAGCGCCTAGCCCCAGTACGAGCGGGACCAAGAGCACCAAGCTCAGGGTCGCGGTGTCACGAGTCAGATCGCCGGAGAAGAGGTAGCCGGCGATGAGCAGGAGGTTGAGCACCAGCCAGAGCGAGCTCAACGTGGCGCGAAAGACGCTCTTGTCTGGGAGATCGCGCCCAGCCACGTAGACGGCGAGGGGCCCGCCGGTGGCGTAGGCGCCGTGTATGACGCCGCCCGCGAAGAGCATCCCGAAGCGGGTCAAGGGGCCCAGCGGCGCGACGTGCTCGCTTCGCGGCCGGAAAATACGCAGCAACTCCAGCGTGGAGAGGCCGACGACAAAGAGCCCGAAGCCCAAGAGGACCCAGCGGTCGTCGCCGTACTGGAACCACAGCATGCCGAACGGCACGCCGCAGACCATGGCCGGCAGGATTCGGCACAGCAGCATCGTGCGGTCGACGTGCTGACGGTTGCGCCAGACGAGCGCGCTCGAGAGCAAGATGTTGACGGGCACGAACGCGGGCAGGAGCTGGTCGAGCGGGGCGAGTGAGACGCCCAACGTCACCGTCACCACGGTCGCGCCGAAGCCGAGCGTCGACTCGATGACGAAGGCGAGGAAGACTACCAGCGCGAGCAGAAGCAAGGTCATCGAGGCAAGCCGTGGACATGGAGGAGGGAACGACGCGAGGCCCAGCATACATGGGCTTTGTCG
Organism: Deltaproteobacteria bacterium CG_4_9_14_3_um_filter_63_12; assembly: GCA_002789955.1. GTDB lineage: Bacteria > Myxococcota_A > Bradymonadia > UBA4248 > UM-FILTER-63-12 > UM-FILTER-63-12. Next base: position 10,996 of record PFUG01000373.1, read on the forward strand.
CGAACCCCATGGGCGTTGGATGAGTGGGAACCCCCAAGCCCGGCCACGTCGACTCCTCCAACATTTGGAGCTAAACACGAGACCTCGATTCGCTAGACCCCAAACAGGAGCACACTATGGCCGACCCGAAGATCGCCGCGAAATTCCCCGCTGTCCTTGAGCTCAAACCCGGCACCTACCACTACTGCGCTTGCGGTGAGTCGAAGAACCAGCCGTTCTGCGACGGCTCGCACAAAGGCACGGCGTTCACGCCCATGGCGTTCGAACTCGAGACCGAGAAGAAAGTCGCCGTTTGTCAGTGCAAGCACTCGGGCAAGGCCCCCTTCTGCGATGGAACCCACAAGAAACTCTGAGGAATGCGATTCCTGCATCATTTCTCACCGCAATCATTTGCACACGCACGGATGAAGGGGTGGGAGCCAAACTACGAAGCAGGGCCAGGCCCTGCCTCGTTCGTTTTTCGGCAACCCGAGGCAAAAAACGGCAGTTCTTTCGCTGGACGTTGACCGCCGGACATCGAAATCGACGTGGTTGGCCGCACAGGGACCTCGGTTTCCTTAGTAGGTTGCGTGAATTTGCAACCCCGGATTGGCAGGGGCAGGCTCCGAGCGGCCGGGGTTCGAATCGTCGAGACCAGCCTCCGGGCATCGACTGAGTCGCCGCCCCTAAGGCACTGGCAGCGAGCACACCCCGACGGCTTCGTCACAGGTGCCGTTGACGCAGAAGTCCATGCTCTCGCAGTCGGCCGCGGGAGTGCAGTTCTTGCGCAAGCACAGATTGCTCGCGGTGTCGCACGCGAAAGTCAGCGGACAGCCTTTGTCGCAGGAGCGCTGCACGCAGTGGCTCATCGCGCCCCGAACGCTTTTCTGTTTCGTTCTATCCAGACTCGGGGCCGGGCTAGAAACCGAGTGTGTACTGGGCGATCCAAATAAAATCCGTTTTGCCGCCTGTATCCACCGCGCCAGCCTCCAGTTTAAGCCGTTGGCTCTTGGACTCGTCCGGGAAGGGGTATAGGGCGATGCCACCCACTCCGCGATTGCTCTTCGCGCCATCTAGGGACACCATTTCCAGCATGACGTACGGCTGCAGCCAGGGCACGAGGCGATAGGAGCCAACGAAGTACCCGCCCCACTTGTTTAAGACGTCGGCAGCCACCTCTTGCAGAGCTAGCGCTGCTTCGATACGGAACGTGAGTTTCGTGACCTCCAGAGATGCATCGACGTCGAACATTGTCAGGCGCTGCTCTCCGTCGACCGTATACGCGCCGGTGTAGGCCGATGCCCCGATGTTCAACCCCCGAATCGGGATTGCTCCGAGGCGTCCGCCTATCGCCTTATCGTTGTCAGCGCCGTCGCGATCATTGCGGCGAAGGTCTCTGATGTCGCCTCCTTCGGGGACCAGCCCGTCAGTGAGGTCATCATCTACCTGCTCGAGGCCATTCGAGACGAAGATGGCATAGTTGAGCTGGCGCTCTCTCCAAGGTCGAGCTTTCCGCGAAGTTGCAAGCCTACTTCCGACCAGAGAGCTGGGATGACGTTCTGCGAAAAGAGCGGTTGCAGTGCGGTGGTTCGCAGGAAGTCGGGATACAGATACTCGTTAAATGCGCCGATCGGCGCCTCGAAGTATCCTGCGCGTACGATCAGGCCATCGGCGACGACGGTGTCGATGAACGCATGGGGTAGATAGAATTCCTTCCCAATGTGCTCCCATTCCAGGGCAAACTCGGCACTGACGTGAGGCCCGGTGTAGGACTCTCGCGGCTCGAACGAGCCAATGCCGTAGCCAACGAGCCAAGTTCATCAAGTCGGTCAGCGATAACCCAAGTCGTCGGCGAACCCGGTGTCGTCGAAGTCGGCGGCCCTAAAAGGCAGGTCTAGGCGAGGCTCCCGCGCTGTTTCTTGTGCGTACAGGAGCCGACCCGCCTCTGGAGTCTCGAATCGGGTGGGGTAGACCGTCGACTCGATCAAAAGTTCCCAACCGCGCCGTGTCACGTCGTCAATCCGCGCGAAGAGCGCCCGTCGCCGGTCGTCTTTGAGGTCGGCGAGCAAGGCCTGTACGCGCTCGGGGTCGAAGACCGTCGCGGGCACTGTCTCCACCGCGGCCCCCTCGGGGCGCGGGCAAGGCGCATTGTGCTCGCGCCAGAGCGAGGTCTCACCGGCCTGTGCGAAGGGGTCGACCAAGACGCCGCCCAAGATGACGTTGTAGTGCACGTGTGGCGCCAGCCAGGGGAAGGTCACGAAGCCGTCGATGCCGGAGTAACCCGTCAGCGCGACGGGTTGCCCGCGCTCCACCGTGTCCCCGACGTCTGCGAGGGCGCGGGCCAGGTGGTTGTGGGTCGTCATGAGCCCATCGCCGTGGTCGAGGTAGAGCTTCAAACCGCCGCGGTTCCACTCGCGGCGAATCGAGGCCACTCGCCCAGCCGCGGACGCCACCGTCACGGTGCCCGGCGGGATGACGAAGTCGGTGCCATTGTGGCTGTCATAGGTCATCTGGCGGCCGCGAAAGTCGCGGGCCTGGGTCACCTTCACCGACCAGCCCTCTTCGACAGGTGTCGGGTTGCGGTTGAACAAGTTCAAGAGAGGAATCGTCCGCTTCGCTACCCGACGCCCCAGCCACGTCGCGACCGACAGCCGAGGAGTGAACATACGCAGGCTCGTGGGATCAAAACGCGACGGCGGCACCGACGGGTCGCCCCGAAAGACCATCTTGGCGTCCTCGAAGGTGGCGCGATAAGGTTTGAGTCCGAAGACTTCGGTCAGCTGCAATCTCTTCATGGGTTTGCTCCTCGTGCTCGTGGCGCCCCCTTGTACTGCGCCGTTCATGCCACGTCGAACATATCGCCGATGATCGCCATCTCACCCCGTCGGTCGGGGTCGGTGTTTTGCGACATCGGGGGGCGTGTTCGGATCTCGATGAGCAAGCCCACGATGGCTCAGCATTTCGTTCATCGACGAGCCGGGCCTCAGCGAGTAGAGTCTGCGCCGTTCAAAGAAAAGCTTTGCGGTTCGATGTTCTGACCTCAGGAGGGACCAATGCGTCTGCGATTATTCACTGTCTTTTCAGTTCTAGTGCTGGCTGCCGTCAACTTCGGTTGTGTGCCGCAGAAAGAGGATGAGAAGAGCGTTCAGCCCGGCGGAGATGTGGCAGTCGCCGGCAAAGTCGACACGGCCGAGCCGAAGGAGGCCGTGAACGCTGGCATCCCCGACGACAATGCGCAGCCCGGCGAAGCGGTGGGCTCGACGGTTGGGGCGAAAGGCGCCAAGACCGTACAGGCCCCGGTCCCCGCCGAGGAAGCACCCCTGGCGAGCGCCCGCATCGCGGACGCTCCGGCAGCAAAAGACCTAGCGGACAAGCTCCAGACCTACTATTCCGGACGCAAATCCGACCGGCTGCATATCCAGGTCGACAAGCCCATCTACAGCCCAGGCGAGACCATCTGGCTGCGGGTCTGGGGCATGAACACCGATGACCTGAAGCTGGACACGACCCAGACCGAGATGGAGGTCAAACTCCTCTCGCCGCAGGGCAGCCCAGTCTCGCAAGTCCGCATCGCCTGGACAGAAGGGGTGGCGCACCACGCCTTCGACATCACGGCCGGCATGGTCGGCGGGGAGTACACGATTCTCGCCAAGACCACGAAAGGCGAGGCCAAGCGCCCAGTCTTCGTCAACGCCTTCGTGGTTCCACGCATCAAGAAGGACCTGGAGTTCGTGAAGAAGGCCTACGGCCAGGGCGACATGGTGACGGCGGACCTGGAGCTGAAGGACTCCGAAGGCAAGCCCATGGCCAACAAGACGGTCAGCGTCGTGGCGCGGGTCGACGGCGAGGAGCTTCCCCGCGGCGAGGCCACGACGAACGGCCAGGGCAACGCGCTGGTGAGCCTCCAGCTGCCCGAGCTCATCGAGGTCGGGGATGGCTTGTTGACGGTGATGGTACAGGATTCGGGCATCACGGAGTCGGTCAGCAAGCGCATTCCTATTGTCGTGAAGAAGCTCAAGTTCGACCTCTATCCCGAGGGCGGCGAGCTGGTGCGCGGCTTGGAGTCGCGAGTCTACTTCGAAGCGCGACGGCCCATCGGCAAGCCCGCGGACGTCGAAGGGCGCGTGGTCGACGACCGCGGCGAGGTGGTGACGACCTTTGCGTCGGTGCGCGATGGGCTCGGGCGCTTCAGCATTACGCCGGAAGCGGGCCGCTCCTACCGCGCCGAGATCACGCAGCCGGCTGGAATCGCGGAGACCTTCACGCTGCCCGACGCGGCCGCGGCGGGCTGTGTGATGCGCAGCTACGACGACCTCGACGGCGCCCAGACCGCGCTGCGCGTCGTCTTGAATTGCACGAAGGGCGAAGAGCTGACCGTCGTTGCGGTGCAGAACCAGAAGACGCTGGACAGCACGACCGTCGCGGTGGTCCCTGGGACCCCGACGGTGGTGTATCTCGAGAGCGCCGAGCCGTCCCTCGCCAAGGCCATGGGTGTGGCTCGGGTGACCGCCTTCGACAAGGCGAACAAGCCTCTCGTCGAGCGCGTGGTCTTCCGCAATCGCCGTGCGCGTCTGGCCGTCGAGGTCAAGCCCGACAAAGAGAGCTACGGCCCGCGCGAGAAGGTCACGCTGCAGGTCGCGGCGAAGGACCTCAGCGGCGAGCCCGTCGTGGCCGACCTGGCCCTCTCCGTGGTCGACGACGCCGTCGTGGCGTACGCCGATGACAAGACCGGAAACATGCTCAGCGCCTTGCTCCTCGAGCCTGAGGTGCAGGGAGACATCGAAGATCCCAACTTCTATTTCGATCTCACCGAAGAGAAGTCCGGCATGGCCATGGAGCTGCTGATGGGCACCAAGGGCTACCGTCGTTTCGAGTGGCGAGAGGTGTTCGACCCCACGCCGCCAGAGCCCACCATGCCTTCTTCGAGCGAATCTAACGGACCCAAGGCGATGCCGGTCCCAGCTGGGATGCCCCCGCAACCTGTCGAAGGCGCGCAGCCGGTCAAAGTGGCCGAGCTCGCGCCGCCGCAGGACGCGGCGCCCATGCCGGTGGTCGCTGCGGAGGCAAAAGAAGCCGAAGCCCCCAAAAGGGAGGAAGCCGCCGCAGACATGCCGATGGCGGTCATGGAACCCGACGCCGAAGTGGAAGACGTCCTGCGGGCGAACATCGCAGGAGGCGGGGCGAAGGAAGAAAAATGGGACGCGGGAAAGATGGCGAAGCGCCAGCGCCGCGACTTCAACGAGTTTGACGACGACATGCGCTGGCAGCCCCAGCTCCCCATGGCGCCCGTGCGAGTCTTTCCGCAGCCGGACTACAGCCAGGAGCAGCGACCAGAGCTGCGAACCGACTTCCGCCAGACCGTCCTGTGGGCTCCCAGCGTCAAGACCGACGCTTCAGGGGCCGCGACCGTCAGCTTCTTCCTCAACGACTCGGTCACGAGCTTCCGCGTCTTCGCCGAGGGCGGCGCCAACGGGCTTCTAGGAAGAGAAGAAAAGACCTTCTCGTCGAATCTGCCGTTCTCGATGAGCGCCAAGATCCCCAGCGAAGTCAGCGCTGGCGATCGCATCGACATGCCGGTGACCCTGAGCAACGCGACCGAGGGAATCTCCAAGGTGAACCTGACCGCCAACTTTGCCGACATCCTCACGCCTCAAGGCGACGGAATCCCGTCGTCGCTGGAGCTCCTGCCGGTCTCGAGTCAGAGTCTCTTCTTCCCGCTCTTGGTCTCGGACGTCGAGGCCATGGCCAAGATCCGCTTCTCGGCCAGCGCGGGCGACTACGCCGACGCCTTCGAGCGAGACGTGTCGGTCGTGCCCTTGGGCTTCCCCGAGAGCCTCGGTTTCGGCGGCTCTCTCGGGACCGAGACCTCGATCGAGGTCGATGTCCGCAGCGCCGTGCCCGGCTCGATCAAGGCCCGCATCGCCATCGAGGTGAGCCCCACGGGGACGCTTCTCGAGGGCATGGCCGGCATGCTGCAGCAGCCCGGTGGCTGCTTCGAGCAGACCAGCAGCTCGAACTACCCCAACGTCATGGTCCTCGACATCCTCAACAAGCACGGCCTCGACGACCCAGAGGTGCGCACCCGCGCGCTGGACTACATCGACGCTGGCTACAAGCGCCTCACAGGCTTCGAAGTGCCCGGCGGTGGCTACGAATGGTTCGGAGCCGCACCGTCGCACCCCATGCTCACGGCCTATGGCATCCTCGAGTTCACGGACATGAAGGCGGTGTACTCCAGTGTCGACCAGACGATGTTGGACCGCACCGCGACCTGGCTCATGAGCCGCCGCGACGGTGAGGGCGGCTTCAAGGGCCCCGAAGGCCACACCCTGCACACCTGGAGCGCGGCGCCCCAGGTCACCGGAGCCTACATCGTCTACGCCCTCACCGAGGCCGGCTATGCGGGCGAGCTCCAGACCGAGATCGAGGCCCAAGCCAAGGCAGCCAAGGGCCAGCAAGATCCCTATCTCCTGGCGCTGGCGACCCTCACCCTCTTCAACGTCCCAGAGCGTCGCGCCGAAGCACTCGAAGCCGCCGCCCTGCTCGCCAAGCTGCAACAGAGCGACGGCGGCTGGACCACCGCCGCGACCAGCGCCGTGGACAGCACCGGTCCGAACCTCTACGTCGAGACCTCCGCGCTGGCCCTCATGGCCATGATGGAGGCCGGGAACCAAGATGCTGTTGCCCGCGGCGTGGCCTACTTGCTCTCCCAACGCCAAGGCTACGGCCGCTTCGGCGCCACACAAGCGACCGTCTTGGCGCTCATGGCGCTCAAACAGTACGCGTCGACTCAGACGCAAACGGAGAACGATGGCGTCATCACCGTTGAGCTCAACGGTGAAAAGGTCGCGGACCTGCCCTACAGCGCCAAGCAGCTCACGCCGCTGGTGGCCGAGGGCCTCGGCGCGAACTTCAAGGTCGACGGCCCCAACACCATCGTCCTCAGAAAGGCCGACGGCACCTCGATGCCGTACACGTTGACGGTCGACTACCGAACCCCGCTGCCCAACAACAGCGAGCTTTCGCCGGTGGTCATCGAGACCAAGCTCGAGAAGAGCACCGTCGCCATGGGCAGCAACGTCCAGCTCACGGCGACCATCACCAACCGCACCAAAGCGGCGGTTCCCATGACCATCGCGCGCATCGGCTTCCCAGGTGGGCTCGAGACCCAGAAATGGCAGCTCAAGGAGCTCAAAGAGGCGGGCACCGCCGCGTTCGTAGAGACCACGGCGCGCGAAGCCATCGTCTACTTCTACGGCCTGGAAGCCGAGCAGACGATCACGGTTCCCCTGGAACTCACGGCGGTCGTGCCTGGCCACTACACGGGACCGGCGTCGCGCACCTATCTGTACTACGGAGACACGGAGAAGACCTGGGCCGCACCGCTGGCCATAGAGATCACCCAGTAATCGGCTGGCAAGAAACAGCGAAAGCAAAGAGCCTCCGCCAGACTGGCGGAGGCTCTTTGCTTTGTGTACACACGCATTGCCCCTTGCTGTGAAGGAGACGGAACATGCCGATACAAGACCCCGAAGAACGCAAACGACAGCTCGAACGAGAAGCGCGTGCAGGGCGAACCTCACTCGCCGCCCAGATCGCCCAGAACGCTGCTGGGGTCATGAAGGGCGCGTCCCCAGTCCCCGCGCTCGAGCAGGCCACGAACGAGCTGTGCCTCTTTCTACATGAGCACGTGAAGGACCCGAGTGGGGCGCTCATCGCGCAGCTCGAGCGGCTCGTCAAGACCAACGGGCCGCTGGTGGACCGCCATCTCGAGGAGCCGCTGTCTGCACTCTCCTTGTTGGTCGAAGACCTGGTCGGCAACGAGGTCAAGTTGGTCGACTTCGTGCGCGAGGTCGACATGCGGTGGGGGCAGCTGATGAAAGAGAAGCCGCACTTCGACGTGCCCGGCGAGAAGCCCGACGAGGACGACGAGTATACCCACGACAGCGTCCGGGCGTCGTTGGTCGAGTTGTTGTTGGTCATAGAGGCGAGGTAGGGCCAGCCCTGCCCCAAAACCTGTCCAACCCACTCAACCCCCGTTGCACCCAGCAACCACGGGTGCTAGAACGCTCCCAGCCACTGCACCACCGCAACACCCCGCAGGGAGCGCTCGATGACCGAAATCGCCTCTCCGTCGCAACGCACGCGCTTTTTCTACCGCGCCGCCCTCCTCGGCCTCGTCGCCCTCGACGCCACCGAGAGCGCCCCTCGCCGCTTCGGCTCCGCCCCCGACGCCCGCTGGGCCGTCGGCCGCGGCCGGATGGGAGCCCCTGCTGCGCCTCGCCAATCGCGCGTCCGACGAGGTCATTGACCGCCTCCTGAGCCAGCGCGAAGCCCCCCAGTTGCTGATCAACCCCGGCGTTCTGGTTCGCTTCGAGCTCAGCCGGCCCCTGGCCACCCTGGCCCACCGCGCCCAACACGAAGACGGGGCCGCCGTCGTCCTGGTCGTCCCCAGTCACGCCGACGACCTGGCCCCCGCCATCAACGACCGTATGCCCGTCCCCATTGAGTCGGGTGGGCAGCGCCTGCGGCTGCCCGAGTCGTGGCTGAGTAATCTGGATAGAGCGCCGGAGGTTTAGGCCCTCACCCCCCGGCGCCCTCTCCCACTTCGTGGGCGAGGGGGAGTCCAGCTGTTGGGGTCAGTTGGGGGTCTGTGGTGGGATCATGAACGTTCGTGTCTCGACAAGAAGCTCCTCGAGCCAACCTCAATTTGCCAGAATCATTACGAAGCCCCCCTCGTCCACGAAGTGGGAGAGGGGAAGGGAAGGGGTGAGGGCCGGAAGCTAGCCCAGCATCGAAGCGGGGGCTATCCTCGGAGGGCAAGTCCAGCACGTCACTGTCGCCGGGCAGTCCCTTCCAGACCCCACGGCCTGCGACAACGCCATAAACGGCCTCCCCGCCTATGGCGTCATCGCGACAAAGGCACAGAACCTCGAGCTCCGAGACGTGCAGATCACCGACGTAACGGGAGGTCGCGGCGCCGCTGCATGCTGCAATGGCTGCGGCGGAAGAGTGGGGGGCCAGGCCGCCGGGATCAGCTTTGACAGGGTCAACGGCGGCGCGATCACTGGGGTTCGCATCAACGTCACCATCAACGGCTTCATGTACGCCAGCGACCCGCTCTTCACCGACCAGCCGCCAGGCGATCTCCACCTCTTGCCGGTCTCCCCCATGATCGACGCGGGCTCTCCGTCATCCCCCTACGCCAACGAGCCGGCGCCCGACGGCTGCCAGGTCAACGTCGGCGCCTACGGCAACACCTCGGAGGCGGTCTCCGCTCCAGGAGCCAACGACTGTGGTTGAGCGCCCCACTCAATGGAAGCGTGTGCTCGAGCGGCTCTTCTTCGTCGGAGTCTTGTTCGCCGTGGGCGCGAACCCGCTGCGCGCAAACGCTGGAGACGACGGACTGGGCGCCCTGAACGACGACCAGAAGGCGGCCCTAGTCGGGCTCCTGAAATCGGGCAACGACCATTACGACCAAGGCGAGCTCGAGGCCGCCCTCACCGATCTGGACGCCGCTGCCCAGCTCGCCGACATCCCCCTCATCCATTACCGGCGCGCCCTGTGCTTCGAGAAGCTCGAGCGCTACGAAGAGTCGATCCAGGCCTACGAATACTACCTCGCCAACGCCACCGACCTCCCAGACCGCGCCCGCATCGAGAAGGATGTCGAGCGGCTCCGCGTGAAGTGGCGCGAGTCGACGCGCACGACCTTGAACCTGACCACGACGCCACCAGGCGCCACGGTCTTTTTGGAAGAAGACCAACGAATGCTGGGCACGACTCCACTGCAGCTCACCTTGACCCACAAGCAGGTCACGCTGCACTTCAGCCTGGAGGGGTACGAAGAGCGCAAAGAGACGATTGTGCTCACCCCTGGGCACGGCATGAGTTTGGCCGTCGACCTCGTGCCGCCGACCACGCTCAACGTTACGTCGAGCCCTTTGGGAGCCGACGTGCGGCTCGCCAGCGCCAGCTCAGAGGTGGTCGGCCAGACGCCGTTGCAGCTCAACGTCGAGCCAGGACCAATCGAGGTCTTCGTCAGCCTCGAAGGCCACGTGTCCATGAACCGGGTCATCGACGCCGTCGAGGGTGAGGCCGCGGCGCTGGCTTTCGAGATGAGGGCGCCAGACACCTCGCTGCAAACGGCTGGCTGGGTGACTTTGGGCTCCGGTGTGCTCGTCGGCGCCGGGCTCGCC
>PFUG01000054.1 GCA_002789955.1 Deltaproteobacteria bacterium CG_4_9_14_3_um_filter_63_12
CTCAAATGGGCAGGTTGTTTCCTGACGACGCCTAGGGCTCCCGCAGAACCCTAAACCACCACGTCGACCGAGAGCGGAGCGTGGTCGATTCACGTCACGAAAGACAAGTTTCAGAGCCGCCCCGAGAAACGTCTAGGGCACAGAGCGCGAGAGGATCGCGTTGCCGTGCAGGCCGACGGCGTTGTCTTCGTCTTACACGCCATCGCGCACGTCGCCGTGGTCGAGCCAGACGTACGAGTTGCCGAAAACGTAATGAAATCCATGTGACTGGGCGAGATCAGCGAATTGCGGGCGACGGTGGCCGTCTGCAGCGAAGAGACCTGCGGATGCGTTCATGGCGGGTCGGAGCGTGTTCGGGTTACTTTGCGGCGTCGATGAGGTGGTCGAGCACGGCCTTGGCGGTCGCTTCGTCGTGTTCCATCTGCTCGTCGTAGACGGTCACGTTGACCTCCCGGTCTGCGCATTGCAATGCGGTGCCGAAGTCACTTACGGAGATCCGTCCGAGGGACGAGAACATCGCGTCGGTGGTTTTCGTGAGGTCCACACTGACGACCCGGTCCCCTCTCTTTGCGCGAATAGTTCTGACGGCGACGCCCATTCCCTGGCCGCCGACCCCAACTTCGGCGCGCAGCTCGGTGGCCTCGTCGGGGCTGATGCCCAGCTCGACGGCCTCCTTCTCGACGGCCCAACCGTCGTCGGAGAGCACGCTGCGAACGAGCTCTTCGTCGATCTTCTCGATGAGCTTGGGGTAGTCGGGGCCGTCGCCTTTGTCGTCTTTGCAGCCAATGAGGAGCAAGGTGAGAGAGAGGACGGTGAGCCAGGAGAAGAGCTGCCGGCTGCGCCTCATGACTTGCGGCTGCGTCGCCCGCGCTTGCCGTTGTCGACTCCACCCTCGAGTTCGCTCTGGCAGCTGAGGCACAAGGGGGACTCGGGTCGGACCTCGAGGCGCCGTTGCCCAATGTCCTCGCCGCACTCGCCGCAGAGTCCGTAGAGCTCCTCGTCGGACTCTATCTTCTCTAGTGCCGTCATGACCAACTGCAGACGGGCCTTGGCACGCACTCGGTTGGCGTTGTTCATCTTCTGCAGCTGGATCGCTTCGATGCGGGTGTCGCGGCCGATGGGCGAGTCGAGCTCGACGATCTCTGAGCCCTCGACGGTGTCGTTGAGGTGGGTTCGGAGGTCTCCCTCGATTTCTTGCAGGCGGCGGCGGAAGTCCGCGAGGACTTCAGGAGTCATGGACATGTGGACTCTTGCTCAAACTTGGAAGAAGGACGACGCAACAAGGCTAGGTTACGAGGTTGGGAGAAGAGAGTCTACAGGACATTTCGCCGGCTCATTGGGTTGGCGGTGAATTGGCTTCGCTCTCCGTCTCCCTCTTGCTCCCAACCATGAATCTGACGCTGGCGGCTTGCAACAAGCTCGACGCCGGAAATTGGCGCCAACCCGCTCCGGCCAGAATGAACCTGGACACAGGAAGCAATGAACCTGGACACAGGAAAGCTCAGAACAGAAAAGGGTTGCACCAAGGTGTACATGCGGCTCGGGCTCGGGATCGACGAACGTGGCGTACTGGCTTGCCGGCTGCTACATTGTCCGGTGTCATCACGGGTGAGCGGCCCACCAGGACCCAGCGGGCGCCCAAAGGCTTCCTTGCCGTTCGCTAGGGAGCCGTCGACTCCCGCATCTCAACGTCACCACGAGACCAGCAGTGATGGTGTTCCACGACATCTCATCCATGACAACGAAGAGGGGTGGCTGTTTTGATGTGGTCACGGCGTGAAGGCGCAGAGCATCTCCCGCCATTACTCCTCTTCCTCTTCGCCTGCATCGCCTATTGCGTCACGGTCTCCACCCACTACCACGGCGGTGACCACGGCATCTTCGCGTCAGTCTTCGCGAAAGGAGGTTATGGGCACGCGCCAGGGTATCCCTTGTACTCCATGTACCTCAGGGCCCTGAGCTGGATTCCGGCGACGTCACCCGCACAAGGCGCGGGTTTCGCGACAGCTATCCTCGGTGCACTGTCCATCTCAGTTTTCTACCTGGCGTGCCGGGCTTGGGGCCTATCGAGCTGGAGCGCTGCGCTTGGTGCGGTGGTCCTGCTGATCGACCGCCACATGTGGTTCATCCACTCCCAGTCCGAGGTCTTCGCCCTCAATCACTTGTTCGCAGGAGCTTTGGTCTGGTTGTCGGCGCCACAGGGGCGCGTTCGTGGGAGTAGGCGAATCGCTTTGCTAGGACTTCTGGCAGGGCTGGGAGTCTCACACCACCACTCCATCGTCCTGCTTGCACCCATTGGGTTCTATGGCGTCTGGTTGGGCCTGCGTGAGAGTGAGCATCAGCTCAAATCCCTGGCGCTCGGGCTGGCAACTCTGGCAATTGGACTCACCCCATACGGATATTTGGTCATCGTAGCAAGGACTTCGCCTGAGAGTTTGTTTTGGGGCGACGCATCGACATTCGACGGTCTGGTTCACACTTTTCTGCGGCGCGACTACGGTACGTTCAAGGTGTCCACTGGTGAAACACCGCTAGAACCACTGAACCAAATCGTGTTTCTCTTCCGCTCGCTCGCCGAAGACACACTCTACCTGCCGGTATTGCTCGGCGTATTCGGTATCGCACACAGGTGCGTCGCATGGGTGCGGAGTCGCGACACAGAGGGCTCGGGTTGGTTGTTGCTCTTAGTGTCACTCATGCTAGTAGGGCCGCTCTTTGTTTCCCTTCTCCATCTTCCGAACGAGGGAGTGGCTGCTCAGGTTCTCAGGAAGTTCCACCTCCTGTTCGACTACATGTTTGCTTTCTTTTTGGTCACTGGGGCCGACCAACTTGTCCGCTATCTCAAGCGACCAGGGCCACGCTGGGGGCTGCTCACGGGGCTCTTGATGCTGGGTTCGTTGAACGCCTACAGCTATTGCATGCAGTTGCAAGCACCAACGGTCCAGAGCTACCTCGAATGGACTTTGGAAACCATGCCAGAGGACGCTGTCATCATTGGGACAGGCGATGAGTACTACATCGGCTTCCAGTATCTCCAGCAGGCGCTGAACCAGCGCCCTGATGTTCAGTACATCAGCGCGGGCCTGGTGGGAGCTCGATGGTATCGTGAACGCTTGGAGGAACAGTTAGGGACCGATGTCACCTTTCGAGGCAACGAGGATCTGCTGTTGCTCATCGACACGCTGAACGCACAGGGACGGCCAATATACTTGATGAATGCTTTCGACGAGGCCCTACTGCCCCGACCCAATTACCCCTTCGTCACGACCATCCACCTCGCCTCTCCCGGGGAGCACGTCTCTCCTCCAAGCGAGTTGTTCGATCAGAACCGAGCGCTCCTTGCCACATGCAAACTCGAGCTTGATCCCAACGCCCCGAAGATGGCCTGGAGCCGCACGGTCCTGAATAACGGCGCAGCCATCTGGTACAGCCTCGCCGATGCGTTGGAGCAAACAGGGGACCCCGTGCGGGCTGCAGTTGCCCGAAATGTGGCCAAAACCATGGCACCATGGACGGAGGACCCTTGAGTGACCTGACTGCATTCGCGGTCAGTTCCCATGCGACTCACGAGTTGGGAGCGAGCGCCAGCGCGCCGTCGACCATCTCTAGGACCTGCTTGGTCCCGACCTTCTCGGGGTGTTCGGTGTCTTCGAGGAGAGTGAGGATGACGCGCACGGGGGAGCGCTCGACGTCCATCTGCCACAGGACCGTAGTGTCGGTCTTGACGCCGGCTTCGCGCGTGATGACGCCGTCGTCGTCGTATTGCTCGTCGTAGAATTGGCGCAGGGTGTTCAGCGGAGTCGCCTCGAAGATGACCTTGGGGCCGAGGCCCTGGCCGGCGCCTTCGAACGACCACCAGGCGACAGCCTCGGTGAGGCGCTCTTCGTTGCAGTCGAAGTCGCAGCCTGGGCCTTCGTAGGCGCTGTGGGCGACGACCTCGACGAAGAGAGTGAGCAGCTCGAGATCGAGGACTTCGCCGCGCAGGGTGACCTCTTGTCGAGGCTCGCCGGCCTTCCACTCGTAGCTGTTCAGGACCTGGGCGGCGACGAGACGGCCCTGCTCGTCGAGAAGGGTGGCGTCGACCCGGTCGGTGCCTTGGTCTTCGTCGGCCATGTGGGTCCCGTTGACTCGGCTCTCCTCCACTGCGCGGGTGCTACAGAGGAGCATGGTCTCGCTGCGACCAGCACCGCTGAAGGCGCCCTGGACCGTCTGGCAGGTCTGTAGGTCGCGCTGGAAGGTCTCGCGTTCCTCCTCGCCGGCCTCGAGGGTTACGACCAGCTCGGACTGACTGAGGATCTGGGAGGCGGCTTCGACGGCGCCGTTCGACGAGAGGTGCACCGCGAAGCGCCAGCTTTCGCTGAGATGCGTGCTGGGCCGAGGGTCGGAGGTCGCCTTGACGTCTAGGCGACAGGTGGTCGACCCGTCTTTGTGGCTGACGCCGCCGAGAGCCGCGACATCCCCTTGACCGAGCGCCGAGAACCCCCAACCGGAAACCGTGGTGACACGGCCATCGAAGGAGCTCCAGGACAGCCCGGCCATCGTCTCTGCGCTGTTGGTGACGAGGCGAGTTGCCAGGTCTTTGCAGGCTTCTGGGGGCTCGACGGGGCGGACGCCATCGTCGTCATCGACGACGGTCTCGGCGACTTTGGCGCCGCAGCCAACGGCGAGGACGGCGAGTAGGACGAGCGAGCTGAGCAAGCGGTTCATGCTGAGCCTCCAGAGTTGGCGGGATTCAAACACAGCACGGGTTTGGTGGGCACGATCTATCGTCTAGAGCGACCTGAGTACAAGCGTGGCGAGACTGTGTGGAAAGATTCGAATCAGTGGGCTGACATTCGTTTGAACCTTGCCACACCGTTGGGGGTGTGATCCAACGAGAGGATTAGCCCATGAAGCACTTTGCAGGTCTCGGCTGCCAATTTGCCCATCGGTTCGTAGTCCTGTGCCGGCAAAAACCCAAGTCGCTGGGAAATCGAGAGCTGATATTCGACCTCACGGAGTGAGGCGTATGCAAATCCAAGAAATCGAACGTAGTCTTCGATTCCAGGCCGAGCGCTGCCCTCGACGATGTTCGACGCGACGGAGACAGCGGCCCGACGCAGCTGTGAAGTCAAGCCGAACATCTCGGACTTCGGGAACTGGGCTGTGCACTTGTAGATCGACAACACGAGCGCGTCGGCGAGCACGAATGCTCGCAGTTTCCTGTGGTCTCTCATTGGGTTCCTGGGTCTAAGGTGAATGAGACTGACCAGTTATCGGCAGGCCGAATCGAAACGTTGCAGGTTT
>PFUG01000474.1 GCA_002789955.1 Deltaproteobacteria bacterium CG_4_9_14_3_um_filter_63_12
CTCTGACTTCGCCCCAATGCGCATTTCGTTCCCGGACGACTCCTTAGCGATGCTCTGACCGCGATGCCCAACACCATTCTCAACCACGTTCCTGCAGGGCTTCCGAGCGCTGCGTTGTTGAGGCGGCGATCGAGGTACACCGCACGGGGGGCCTGGTCTGTTGGAGAGCGTCTATGAGGAGGCCTTTGCTCATGAGCTTGGGCTTCGGGGACTCCAGGTCGAACGACAGAAAGCGGTCCCAGTGGTCTACAAAGGAAAACTCCTCAACGCCGAGCTCAGGATCGATCTCTTGGTCGACGACTGTGTCGTTGTCGAGTGCAAGGCCACGACCGCCTACAACGCGGTCTTTGAAGCTCAGACGCTCACCTACCTCCGGCTCCTAGATCTGAAACTCGGCATGGTCGTGAACTTCGGTGAACGCTATGTCAAGAACGGCATCCGCCGTGTGGTCAACGGCTTGTGAGTGTCAGTCAAAGAAAGGCCCGCCCTTTGCGTCCTAGCGCCCTAGCGTCTTTGCGTTAAAAAGAGCCTCCAGACCAGCCACGCATCCCATCCCAAAATCAGAGGTCCCCAACAGCAACCCGCTTTGCGTCCTGGCGCCCTAGCGTCTTTGCGTTGAAAAAGATCCCCAGACTCATCACCGACCTCAAGACCTCCTCAGCCCCAAGTCCGCCGCGCAATCAACAACAACCCCAAGAGCCCCGCCATCAACGCAAACGGCGCTTCCCGTCGGGGCTCGCGCATCGCACACGCACACGAGCTCGGCGGCGGCGTGCTCAGGGCCTCGACGTTGGTGATTTGCTGACCGATGACCGTGGTCACGTGCGCCTGTCCTGCGGGATCGGTTTTCAGCGTGTAGCTGCCGATCGCCAGCTCGCCTTCCCAAGGACACTCGTAGCTCTCGGCCTCACCATCGGGTTTGACCATCTCGAAGCCCTTGATGCCCTCTCCGCAGGTGACCGACAAGACCCCGAACTGTGACTCTGAGACCAGCTCGGGCATGGTGAAGACGTTCTCGCCTCCTGCAGCGACGGCGATCATCGTGGTTTGGCTCCGATAGCCGTCTAGGGAGAGGTTGATCTCGAGGGAGTCGGGGTAGAGGCGGCCGACCCAAGGACAGACTGATTTGCGCGAGCCGAAGACCATCATGGTGCCGGGAGTGCCGCATTCGAGGCGGACGACCAGAGAATCGGCGCAGACTCCGAGGAGCTCTTCTTTGTAGCCGTCGATGTTCTTCTTGCGCTTGCGGTCGAAGCCGCTGATGTCGAGGTTGTCGTAGTTGTAGAGCGCCATGGGGCAGTCGCCGTTTTGGTGATAGGCGCGGGCGAGGTTGTATTTGACGTTGTTGTCCTCGGCGCAGAGGGCGAGGGCCTCGAGGGTCTTGGCGATGGTGGTCTCGAAATCGGAGGCGCCGTACGCCTCGATGGCGGCGGTGTTCAGCGCGACGTACTTTTCGGCGTCGGCAGGCGGCAGGTTTTCGCAGGGCTCGGACCAGGCGAGCGCCGGCGTGAGTGCGACGATGAGGAGAGTGAGGAACAGGAGTCGTTGCGCGTTCATGATCGCTCTGGAAGGTTCGAGAACGGGCGAGTCGTCGCCGTTCTTGTCGTCGGGTTCCCACGAGCAAAGACGTGGTCGTCTTAGTCGGGTCGGTGATAGCCCTGCCGAGTCTTGCTCGAAGCACTCATCGTAATGAGGTCAGGGGGTGTTCATCACCGGTCGCCTATACCGTCGCTCGAAACCGTCTGGGGTTCAAGTGACGCGCCCGAAGCAACCACGTTCGGTGAATCTGTAATTCTGTAAACGGTCGGTTGAGTGGGGCCCGTCTCGTCCCTATGATGATGCGATCGGCGCTTCGTCCGAGAAGCCGCCTTACCCGCTAGACCACAGCCCACAGGGCTCTGAGAGATCGACCCATGCTCAACAAGACTCTGCTCCTCGTTCTGCTGCTCGCCCTGTCTCTGGGCGCCTTCTCCTGCGATGACGGCGGCAAGTCCAGGCCCGGCGACCTCTCGGGAGACGTCGACGCCATGGACGATTCGACCGACGCCACGCCGAACGACCTGACCAGTCCCGACTTCCCCGACCAGGTCTTCCTCGACGTGGCGGACACCGAACCTGCGGACACCCGCGCCGACACCGCCGAGGACCTGCGCGACAGCACCTCCTTCGAGGTCTCGGACGTCGACCCTGACGCGCCTTTGGCGCCGCTTCAGCTCGACCGCGTGGAGCCCGACTTCGGGCCGACCTCCGGCGAAAACGTCGTGACCTTGCAGGGTCAGGGCTTCACCCAGGACACGGAGGTCTACTTCGGCTCCAGCCGTTCGCCGGCGGTGGTCTTCGCCAACGCCCACGAGCTCAGCGTGGTCGTGCCCAGCGGCCCGGTGGGCACGGTCCCCGTCAAGGTCCTCAACGAGGCCGGCAACGACGCACTCGGCGCCGCCTACACCTACGTCGATCCCATCCGCGTCGATGGGGTCGAGCCGGCGCGCAGCCCGACCAGCGGCGGCGTGCCCTTCGTGTTGCGCGGCGCCGGGTTCGACGCCGAGACGACGGTGTCCATCGGCTCGCGCAGCGCCATCGACGTGGCCATGGTCGACCCCTCGACGCTGTCGGGCATCTTCCCTCCTGGAACGCTGGGCTGGGCCTCGCTGCGCGTGACCAACTCGGCCGGCTCGACGCTCGTGCCCAACGCACTCGAGTACACCCTCGCCACGCGCCTCGACGCGGCCTTCCCGGCCGCCGGCCCCACCGCAGGCGGCACCACGGTGACTCTGGAGGGCGCAGGTTTGGCCGAGGTCCAGAGTGTCTTGTTCGGAGCGTATCCGGCGAGCATCCAGGCCAAGGGGCAAACTCAACTGACGGTGACCACGCCGCCGCAGAGCGCCGGCGTCCGCGACGTCGTCGTGTCCGGTCCCGACGGGACGGCGCGGCTGAGCGACGGCTTCTTCTATTATTTACCGGCGGCGGGCCCGAAGGTGTTGGGCGTCGTGCCGAGCAGTGGGCCCACCACCGGCGGCAACTCGGTCATCATCGCCGGCTACGGCTTCGACGACCCTCCGACCTCGGCGAGCATCGGCGGCGCCGCGGTGTCCAACGCCGTGGTCGTGGCGGACAGTATTCGAGCGGACGCTCCGGCTGGAGCGCTCGGCGCCGCCGACGTCCAGGTCGACACGAACGGCGGCAGCGACGTGTTGGTCGGCGGCTATCGCTACACTCAGCCGCTCGCCATCACGCAGGTGAGCCCGGCGTTGGGTCCCGTCGCGGGCGGGACCACGGTGACGGTCAACGGCGCCGGCTTCGACAGCAGCACGACGGTCTTCTTCGGCGCGTTGCCGGCCAGCAGTGTGACCTTGGGCAACGCCACCAGACTGACGGCGACGACGCCTCCGGGCTCCGGCGGTGCCGTGGATGTCCAGGTGCGGCGCGGGACGGTGAGCGCAACGCTCGCCGATGGCTTCTTCTACACCGAAGCGCTCGAGGTCTTCGCGCTCGTGCCCAGCCGCGGCTCGCAAGCGGGTGGCACGACGGTGACCGTCGCTGGCAAGGGGTTCCAAGTCGGCGCCACCGTGACCCTCGACGGGCTCGCCGCCACCAACGTGCAGCGGCTGGATGCCTACACGCTGCAGTTCGTGACGCCGGCCCACGAGCCGGGTGTGGTCGACGTCGCCGTCCATCAGGGCGCCGACGTCGTCGTGAGCCCAGACCCGTTCACGTTCTACGATCCGGGCACCCGCTACGGCGGAGGTTGGGGCGAGGGCGTCGCCGGGAACGTCAACATCACCGTGCTCACCTACGGCAGCAACGACCCCGTCGAAGGGGCGTTCGTGATGCTGAGCACCAACACCAACACCCCATACCAAGGGGTGACCGACGTGAACGGGCAGCTCACGTTCTCCGGAGACGACGTGCTGGGCACCCAGACCGTGTCGGCGAGCAAGGTGAAGTACAGCTCGGCGAACATCACGACCATCGACGCCGAGAACCTCACGCTCTATCTGACCTACTTGGACGCGGCCCAAGGAGAGATGCCTCCTCAGAAGGCGCCGGGCGTGATCTCGGGCAATATCACGGGCGCCGACAAGGTCGGCCTGATCACGGATCCGAACAAGGTCCGGATGACCATCGTGGTGACCTCGCAGGTGGACCCCTTCAGCCCCAACCCCGACCCCGGCAGCGAGAACCAGCTCTCAGGCGACGGCTTCTACCGGCTCCAGAGTCGCCTCGGCGACGTCGCGGTGATCGGCATGTGTGGGGTCTTCGATACCGTCAATGGGGTCTTCGAGCCGAAGTACATGGCCTTGCAGCGCTTCCTGTTCGTCACCGAGGCGAGCGCCCACACGGTGAACCTCAACTGCAACATCCGCCTGGATTTGCCGATGCACTTCAAGCTCATCGACAGTCGGCTGCAGGAAGATCCGAACATGAACATGGTGATTCCCTACCTCTACCTGGGGCCGGAGGGTTATCACGGCGGCTACGACGTCGCCGAAGGCGACACCGACCTGGTGACGGCGTACAACCAGGCGCCTTTGACCGGCGCCTTGGCGGGCATGGACTACTACCTGATCGGGGGCTCCTTCACCGACGGCGGGACGCCCTACAGCTTGGTGCAGATGGAGCACGTGACCGACTTCAGCGCCCCCATCGAGTTCGGACCGCTGGTCGGGGTGCCGCAGATGGTCACGCCGACGCCCAGCGGCGTGGTGATGAGCAACCACTTCGAGTGGACCCAAGCGACGCCGAATCGAGTCGACCTCTACTCCATCACGATCTCGGAGCCGACCTTCCCGCCCAAACCGATCTGGGAGGTATACCTGCCCGGAGCGGCAACCAGCTTCGATCTCCCGGCTTTCCTCTCGAGCAGCGGCGCGGCGACCCCTTACAGCGGGTTGGCCTATCTGGAAATCGAGGGCGTGAACGTCAACCGGCCGTTCAATTTCAACACTTTTTCTCTGCGCGATTTGTCCCTGGACCGCAGAGAGGCGTGGGTCTACAAGTCCATTCCGATTCTGTTCCTGTAGCCCGCCGTCAGTAGGACAACCCTTCGCCGACCGAGCCAGCCACAGGCTGCGGCTCGTTCGGCGAGGTCAACCCAAGCCCAAGAGAAACCTCGGATGACGACGCACCCTTCGAACATGGCCAGTGTCTATCGCCCGAAGAACGATGTTCGCTTCATCACCGCCACCTCGCTCTTCGACGGGCACGACGCGGCGATCAACATCATGCGCAGGCTCCTGCAGGGGACCGGGGCGGAGGTCATCCACCTCGGCCACAACTGTTCGGTCGAGCAGATCGTGACCGCCGCCATTCAGGAGGGCGTGCAAGGCATCGCTGTGAGCAGCTACCAGGGCGGCCACATGGAGTTCTTCCGCTACATGGTCGACTCTCTCGAGGCCAGGGGCTGCGGGCACATCCAGATCTTTGGCGGCGGCGGCGGGACCATCATTCCCGAGGAGATCAAGGAGCTGCAAGCGTACGGCGTGGCGCGTCTCTACGACCCCGAAGACGGTCGCCGGATGGGGCTGCAGGGGATGATTAACGAGATGGTCGAGCGCTGCGACCATTCCATGCTCGGTTTCGTTCCCGAGAGTCTGGAAGGCCTGTCGCCGCAGGATTGGAACCGCTTGGCCCAGGCCATCACCCTCGCCGAATACCGCGCCCAGGGCCTGGTCGAGCCCGAGCGCTACGCGGCCTTGGTCCGTCCGATTCTGGAGAAGGGCGCCCAGCGGCAAGTTCCCATCATCGGCTTCACTGGCACTGGCGGCGCCGGCAAGAGCTCGCTCGTCGACGAGCTGCTCCACCGTTATCAGGAAGACTGCCCTGACCATCAGATCGCCATCCTCTCGGTCGACCCCACCAAACGCAAGACGGGCGGGGCGCTGCTGGGCGATCGCATTCGCATGAACGCGGTCTATTCAGGGAACGTGTTCTTGCGGTCTCTGGCGACCCGCGGCTCGGGCAAGGAGATCAGCGCGGCTTTGGGCGAGGCCATCGCGCTCTGCAAGGGAGCCGGCTTCGACTTGCTCATCGCCGAGACGAGCGGCATCGGACAGGCCGACGCCTCCATCGTCGAGCTCGTCAACCACTCGGTCTACGTCATGACGCCGGAGTTCGGGGCCCAGACGCAGCTCGAAAAAATCGACATGATCGACCTGGCCGACCTCGTCGTCGTC
Organism: Deltaproteobacteria bacterium CG_4_9_14_3_um_filter_63_12; assembly: GCA_002789955.1. GTDB lineage: Bacteria > Myxococcota_A > Bradymonadia > UBA4248 > UM-FILTER-63-12 > UM-FILTER-63-12. Next base: position 6,174 of record PFUG01000474.1, read on the forward strand.
AACAAGTTCGACAAGGCGGGCGCTCTCGACGCGCTGCGCGACGTGCGAAAGGCCTATCAACGGGCTCACGAGCGCTTCCACGACGACCTGGAGTCGATGCCGGTCTTCGCGACGATCTCGAGTCAGTTCAACGACTTCGGCGTCAACGCCGTGTACGCCAAGCTGTTGGAGTTCATCAACACGTTGCAGGCCGAGTCGCTGTCGGGGTCGGTGCTGCGCAAAGCCGGACTCCCCGAGCGCCACCATATCATCGCGCCCAAGCGGGTGCGTTACCTGGGCGAGGTGGCCGACTGCGTCAGACACTACAAGCAGAGCGCCCACGTGCGAGGCGACGCCATGGGGAGGCTGTGGGCGCTGCGCACGAGCATCGCGCACCTCCTGGGCGATGCAAGTCGGGTGTCTCTCGAGCCCTTCGACGAGCTGGCTGTGAGTGGGCAATCGGTGGTGCTCGCGGGGTTGATGCAGGCGTTCAACGAGCTGCACAACGGGACCACCGCCGAAGACCTGGAGCTGGTGGGGTGTTGGCCCTCGATCGAGCGTCAATACCGCAGTGAGCGCACGACCTACGAGGTGCGCGGTCGCACCATCGAGGTTGAAAACACTCGTGAGAGTCTCTCTCGCAAGCTCATTCCGAAGGTGGCCTTGCCGCGCTTCCGTGAGTGGGGTTCGCTCTTGGAGTGGTTGCGCCTCGAGAATCTCCCTGGCTTCTTCCCGTTCACCGCCGGGGTGTTTCCGTTCAAGCGGGATGGTGAAGATCCCACCCGGATGTTCGCCGGCGAGGGCGGGCCGTGGCGAACGAACAAGCGCTTCCACTATTTGAGTCGGCATGCGGTCGCGAACCGTCTGTCGACCGCCTTCGACTCCGTGACGCTCTACGGCGAGGACCCCGACCGGCGTTTGGACATCTGGGGGAAGATCGGCAACTCGGGCGTCTCCATCGCGACCGTCGAGGACATGGAGGCTCTCTATGCGGGCTTCGATCTGGTCGAGCCCAAGACCTCGGTGTCGATGACCATCAACGGCCCGGCGCCAGCGATGCTCGCCTTCTTCTTCAACACCGCGGTGCGGCAGCAGCTGCGCAGACACCTCAAGCGGTTGGGGAAGATCGAGCTCAGCGAGGCGGACTGCCTACAGCCTGGCGGCGGCGGCTATTCGTTCGACGCGTTGAGAGCGCTCGTCGATGACGACACGTACAAGAACCTGGTGAAGGAGACCGTCGCCAAGGTGCGTGGGACCGTCCAGGCCGACATCCTCAAGGAGGATCAGGCGCAGAACACCTGCATCTTCTCGACGGAGTTCGCGCTGAAGCTGATGGGGGATGTGCAGGCTTGGTTCAACGAGAACGGGGTGCGCAACTTCTACTCGGTCTCGATTTCGGGCTACCACATCGCCGAGGCGGGCGCGAACCCGATTTCCCAGCTCGCCTTCACGCTGGCGAACGGGTTCACGCTGGTGGAGTACTACATCGCTCGCGGCATGAAGATCGACGAGTTTGCGCCGAACCTGAGCTTCTTCTTCTCGAACGGGATGGACCCGGAGTACGCGGTGATCGGGCGAGTGGCGCGGCGGATCTGGGCCGTCGCCATGCGCGACCTCTACGGGGCCAACGAGCGCAGCCAGAAATTGAAGTACCACATCCAGACCAGCGGGCGTTCGCTGCACGCGCAGGAGGTGGACTTCAACGACATCCGCACGACGTTGCAGGCCTTGTTGGGCATCTACGACAACTGCAACAGCCTGCACACCAACGCGTACGACGAAGCGGTGACGACTCCGACCGAGGCGAGCGTGCGCCGGGCGTTGGCCATCCAGCTGATCATCAATCAGGAGTTTGGGGTGGCGAAGAACGAGAACCCGAACCAGGGGTCGTTTATCATCGATGAGCTCACGGAGCTCGTCGAGAGCGCGGTCTTGGACGAGTTCGACCGGCTCACCGAGCGCGGGGGCGTGCTCGGCGCGATGGAGCGCATGTATCAGCGCTCCAAGATCCAGGAGGAGTCGCTCTACTACGAGGGGCTCAAACACTCAGGCGCGCTGCCGATCATTGGCGTCAACACCTTCGAGGGGCAGAGCAGCGGCGGGGAGACGACCTTGGACCTGAGCCGGTCCTCCGATGAGGAGAAGGAGGACCAACTGCAACGTCTGGTCGATTTCCATGCTCGTCATGCGCAACGGGCGCCAGCAGCGGCCGAGCGGCTCAAACGCGCGGCGTTGCAAGGTGAGAACGTCTTCGCCGAGCTGATGCAGGCCGTGGAGGTGATGTCTCTCGGCCAGGTTTCGAAGGCGCTGTACAAGGTCGGTGGGCAATATCGCCGCAGCATGTAGGTCACAAAACGAACCCCAAGAGGGTACGAAGTTTGGGCCCGGACCGGAGTGGCGTCGCGAACGCGGTTGAGAAAGCACCGCTTCGTGGCGTATCTTGTTCCTCGATAGGGATGGACTCCTCGGCACCAACAAATGCGCTTCTGGTCATCAATCGTGAGCTCCACAAAAGGGCGTAGGCTTGGTAATGGGTTTCCGATTCGAACAGGGCGCACCAACATGAGTCAGCCAAAGTGACGAACGATTCGGCAGGGAAGGCACATCTCACCCCAGGTCAGGTCATCGACAACAAGTACGAGGTCAAGGGCGTGGTCGGCGTGGGGGCCTTCGGCGTCGTCTATGACGCCTTCGATCTGAAGCTTGGACGTCGGGTGGCGGTGAAGACCCTAGACGGTCGTTATGGTGACGTATCGAAGCGCTTCGAGCACGAGATCAACGTCATCAAGCAGCTCGAGCACCCCGGCATCGCTCGGCTCTACGATTTTGGCTATTTCGCCCACGGCGCCGCGTACATCGTGATGGCCTTCATCGAAGGCAAGGACCTGCAGTCCCATCTCAAGAGCGTGGGGCGGCTCGAGCTGCACGACGCCAATCAGATCGCGATGCAGATCCTCGACGCTCTCGTCGAGGCTCACCAGAAGGGCGTGATCCACTGCGATCTGAAGCCCGAGAACATCATCCTCACCCAAGTCGGCGCCCGGGAGAACGTGGTTATGGTGCTCGACTTTGGGATCGCGGCGCTGACCGGCGAAAAAGGTCAGCAGAGCGCGCCCACGCCTGGAGGTGGACTGGTCGGGACCCCGTGCTACATGGCTCCGGAGCAGATCCTTCAGCAGGGAGTTGGGCCTCAGACCGACCTCTACGCCATGGGCTTGATCTTGTACGAGCTCGTGACGGGGCAACGCGCCGTCAAGGGCGAGACCTCTCAGGACATCCTGGAAGCCCAGATCAAGAAGACCCTCTACATCCCCGACGAGTTGATGGACACAGAGCTCGGCCCGATCATCAAGAGAGCGGTTGCGAAGAAGCCGGCTCAGCGCTACCAAACGGCGATGGAAATGTACAAGGACCTCAAGCTCGCCAGCTCCCTCAGCCTCTCGAGCCCTCAATGGGGCAAGCTCGAGCTCGGGAAGCCGGCTGCGAACCTCCTCGGAGAGCCGGGCGCCCTGCTGGGCAACCACGACGAGGACCTGGGGAGCGGTGGCATGTTCGCGGCGCCGATTGGGCTGCAGGGCACCGGCGTCGGCGACTTGAGTGCGGACGAGGGCCTGACGGGTAGCGTCGCCTTGAAGCCAAAGAACGAAGGCTGGAAGGCCGAAGAGCCCCGCACGCCGAGGCGACTGAAGCCAGGAGAGCTCAAGAAGAAGGGCACAGCAAAAAGCAATTTCGAAGACGAAGACGAAGTTGAGATGGAAGCTGAGCGTGCACCAAGACGAGGGGCCAGCTCCCAGGTCGCGCCGATGACCCGAAGCCGAACTGGAGACATCGATTTTGGCGCGGGGGATATGGACAGCTCGGGCCTCGAGGTGGAGGCCTCCGCGCCACGCTACTCCGGGGAAGCCGCCGCGCCCGTGGTCGAGCGCAAGCTCGTCACTCCGAAGGCCATAAAGCAGGGGGGAGGGGCCAAGATGGGCCTTGTTGCCGCCTTGGTTCTGGTCATCGCGATCGTCGGCATGCTTGCCTACTTCCTGGTCATCAAGAAGAAGGCCGCAAAGACGGGGGGCGCAGCACAGGAAGTCGCTGGAGAAGAGGCAGACGAGGGACTCAGCGAGCAAGAGCTCGATGCGCTCAGGCTCGTGGCGCGGGAGGTTCGAAAGTCGGCTGCCAGCTCGATTCGGGGGGCGAATTTCGAAACGCTCGTGTCCTACCGAGTTATCTCCGCGCCCAGCGGCGCCGAGGTCTGGAGCAAGGACTTCTTAGCCTGCAAGAAGGCGCCATGTATTCTGACCTTCAAAGCCAACCCCACCGGGATCATCGTCCTGAAGCTCAACGGATTTCTCGACAAGCCAGTCCCGTTGGCGTCGCAGAGCCCCGAAGGCGGGACGTTGCTCGTCGAGCTCGATGCCGCCTCGGCCCCCAACCCATAGGGCTCGTTGTTGGGTGACAATCGAACCGCGTTGAGATAGGTTCCGCGCGCTTTCAGCTTTTGAACGCTCGACGACGCCAGTGATCGGTTCAGCACCGCTGGTGTCGAGCGACTGAAATCGCGCGCTCTTGCGCTCACCCGTGAGGAAACCATGCGTTTACGGCATCTCATCCTGTTGTTGGTTGCGCTCTCCTTGTTGTTCGCAGGCTGCGAGCCAAAGGCGAACCAGGAGACGAAGAAAGAAAACACCGCCGAGGCCGCCAAGAAGGACGACGGGAAGAAAGCCGAAGGTTCAGGCGAGGCGGCCAAAGAAGAGCCGGTCAAAGAGAAAGCCGCCGATGAGCTCGCAAAGGTCGACGAGGTCAAGGCCGACGAGGTCAAGGTCGACGACACCGCCGCTGTTGCTGACGACGCGGTGGTCGCCGCAGTCGTCGCTGCGCCAGGAGACGGCAACCCCTTTCTCAACCTCATCCCCTCTGACACGCCCTATTACTGGGGATCGGTGTCGACGGTGCCCATGGAGAAGCTCCCCTTCAACATGGAAGAGTGGGGCAGCTTCTACTCCGGCTTGGCCGAGCAAGTGCAGAAAGACGACCCCAATGGGGTTGGCAAACTCTTGGGCGTCATCCTGCAAGAGTTCGACGGCAAGCTCAGCAAAGAAGGTCTGGAGTCCCTCGGAATCTCGACCGAGTCCTACGTCTCGCTCTACGGCATCGGCGCGTTCCCCGTCATGCGTTTCACGCTCTTGAGCGGCTCGGCCTTCGAAGCTGTGGTCGCCCGCATCGAGGAGAAGGCAGGGCTACAGGTCGAGAAGAAGACGATGGGCGACGTGACCTACCGGCAGTGGTCCTTCGAAGGAGTCACGGTCGTCGCGGCCATCCTCAACAACGAGCTCGCCGTGGCTGCCGCTCCCGACAAGGCGGTCGACTGGATGCTGCCCTACGTCTTCGGCCAGAAGAGCTTCGACAAGAGCTTGGCCGGCTCAGGTATTCTCGAGAAGCTCGCCGCCGACTACGAAGGCAAAGAGGGCGTGAGCGTTGGGTTCGTCGACATCGCTGGGCTCTACGCAGCGATCTCCGGTGACACCAAGAACTTGGTCACCGAGAGCCTCGAGGTATCGGGCATTGGCTTGCCGCCGATGTCTGCGGACTGCAAGGGTGAGTTCGCTTCTTTGGTCAACGCCGTTCCCCGTCTGACCTATGGTGGTGTGTTTGACGGCGACGCGATGCGGATGAGCCTCAATCTCGAAATCACCAACCCGGCGTTCGTCCTCGCCCTCAAGTCGTTGGTCTCCAGCGTCCCGGGCATGGGCAGCGACCCAGGTCCGGTCTTCGGCGTCTTCGGGGCGGCCCTCGACGTCAAGCAGTCCATCGGTTGGGCCACTGGCTTGGCCACCGCGATCGCGTCCTCGCCCTTCAAGTGCGAAGGCTTGGAGTTCCTCAACGAGGCCGCTCGCGGCGTCGCGCCTCTCGCGGATCCTCGCGCAATTCCCCCCTTCGTCACTGGGCTGAAGGGCTTCTACATCGTTGTCGAAGAGCTGGCGTTCTCCATGGAGACGGGGCCGAGCAACATCAAAGCGAAAGCGGTCCTTCGCACCGACTCGCCGCAGGAGCTCTGGGCGCAGGTCACCCCCCTCGCCGGTCCGATGCTCAAGGGCGTCAACGTCAAGCCAGACGGCGAGCCCGTGGCCATTCCCGCGATTCCAGAGGCCCCGTTCATCAAGGAGCCGGCTGTCGTCATGACCGACAAGTCCATCGGCATCTCGATCGGTGAAGGGGGAGCCAGCGGCTTGAACGCTTTCGCCAACGCCGAAGCCCCAGCCGACTCTCCCATGCTCCGCTTCGGTTACGACTACGGAAAGATGTTCGGCACCATGTTCAAGGACATGCCCGCCAACGACGCGATGGATCTCGGGATGATCGAGTCGATGGTGAAGGCGTACAAAGCCTTTGGCATGGCGACGATGGATCTCGCCGTCACCGATAAGGGACTCCAGTTCAACTACACGCTCGCGTTCGCGAAGAAGTAGATTTCGCAGACCCGAAAAGCACGAAAGGCTCAGCGAAAAGCTGGGCCTTTGTGCGTTCTTGGTTCACGTAAAGGCGAGATTAGAGCTCTCCCGAAGCGAAGAGCAGGGCGTAGATTTGGGCTCGCAGGCCAACTTCGGCGGTGGCCAGCGCCACCTCGCTCAAATACCGTTGGCGCTGAGCCAATTCCACATCGACGGCGGTGGCAGCGTTGAGTTCTTGGGCGGCCTGAGTGAGCTCGACGTTTTCGATGGCCAAGCCCACCTCTGCGCTGGCGCTCGCCACCTTCTGGCGCTCGCTCGAGACGGACATCCAAGCCTGCCGCACCTCGGCCGCGACCTGCTTCTCACGCAACTCCCGGTTGAGCTTGCTCTGCGATGCGGCGACCTCGTAGCCCGACTTCTCCACCGCACGCAGTCCACCGTCGTATAGGTCCCAGCTCTCCTGGACGGTCAGTGACCAGGTGAGGGGGTCTCCTCCGAACGCCGTCTCCTGCTGCAACATGGCCTGAGCCTGCGCGAACACCACTGGCCAGAAACGAGAGTCGACCTCGTCGATGCGCTTCTCGTTGAACTGGGCGGCGAGAGAGTAGCTCTCCATCTCCGACCGAGCGGCGACCGCAGCATCGACGTACTCCTGCAGATCCTCGGAGAGCACCCGCTCCTCTGGCAGCTCGACGTCAAAGTCTGGTTCGGTCTCCAAGAAGGTCGCGAGCGCGTCGAGGGCGAGCCTGTAGGCTAGCCGAGCGTTCTCGAGCTCACGTTCGGCGCTCGCCAACGAGACCTCGGCGCGGTTGACTTCGAACTTCAGCCCCAGGTCTACGTCCAGCATGGCCTGGGCGGTGTCCACGTTGAGGCGGGAGAGCTCGACGTTGCGCCGGCTGACCTCGATGAGGCGCTTGAAGGTGACGGCCCCGAAGTAGAGCTGAATGACCCCGCGCTTCAGCTCGTAGGTCGCCTGCTGCTTGCCATTCTCTGCGCGCTCGACGGCGATCTCTGCCATGTCGAGAAGCGGAAACGCCCGCGCGTTGAAGAGAGTCTGGGTGACCGTTCCAACGAGTCGGTAGCTGTGTCTCTCCTTGATCGTCGCCGACGAGCCTGGCATCGCCGCGAGACCTCGCGCGTCGGGCATAGCAGGGTTCGCCGCAAAGAAGCTCGCCAAGCTGGGGTCCGATGCGTAGACCGACTCCAGATAGGGGCCGAGCGGCGCATAAGGATTGGGCGAGTCGAAGCTGACCTCCTTGTCGTTGAGCGTGTAAATCGCCGTGAGATTCACCCGTGGATACCAGATCGTGTAGGCCTGGTCCTCCAATGTCTTGGCCTCGCGGATACTCTCGTCGGTGATGGCGAGCATGGTGCTGCTCGCCATCAGCAGCTCGATGGCTTCGTCCAATTGAAGCACGCGATTCGTGTCGCCTTCGGGCTCTTCGACCCGGTCCGCAGCCGCTTCTGCCACTGAATCCGACGCGAAGACTGCGCTTGGGAGGAGGAGGGCTAGCGCCAGAACCAAAAGAGTCATCGATCTCACTGGAGCTCCTTCGAGGTCGTGAGCCGTCGCAGAATAACCTCAATGCAGAAATCTCAGGCGGGTTCGCTGGTGCCTTCCGCCGTGAGCGGAGTCTCGGCGGTCGGAGGAGGGGAGGGACGGCGCTTTCGGCGCAGCAGCAGGTCGGTGATGCTGTCGGTGGCGCTGTACATCACTGGGACGACGATCAGAGTGAGGAGAGTCGCGACGGTGAGCCCGGCCGCGACGGCGTTCCCCATTCCCCCCCACATCTCGACCGAGGTCCCGCCCACCACCACCTTGAGATTCTTCACGTCGAGACTGAATCCCAAGACAATGGGCATGAGGGACAGAATCGTCGTGACCGCGGTGAGCATGACCGGTCGGAACCTGACCATGCCGGCCGTGGTGATGGCTTCGGTAGAGCCCATCCCTCGGGCCTTGAGTTGGTTGATGTAGTCGATCAAGACGATGGCGTTGTTCACCACGACGCCAGCCAACGAGATCAGACCGACACCGGTCATGATGACGCCGAAGGGTTGATGCCGCAGCATCAGGATCCACAAGACCCCGAGCAGCGAGAGCACCACCGAGCACATGATGATGAAGGGTTGGATCACGGAGTTGAACTGGGTCACGAGCACCAACGCGATCAGGAAGAGGGCCGCGAGCAGCGCTTTGGTCAGAAAGGCCTGCGCGTCGGCCTGCTCTTTGTTTTGGCCGGTGTAGCGCAGATCGTAACCCGCCGGCAGCTCGAGCTCGGCGTCGAGGACCTTCTGGACCTCCTTCAGCTTGGCGTCCGCGATCTGGGAGTCCGTCACATCGGCGCTCACGGTGACCACGCGGTCGGTGTCCACATGACGGATCGAGCCATACCCGCGCTCTACGACGATGGTGGCGACCTCCGTGATGGGAACCAGGTCTTTGTCCTTGTTCTTGACGTAAAGGTCGCGAAGATCCTCGATGCTGTTTCGCGAGTCTTCGTTCAAGCGAACGACGATGTCGTATTCGTCGGCTTCGTCACGGAAGACCGAAGCGTCCACCCCCGCGATGGCCATTCGAACGGTGTTGGCGATGTCCTGTGTGTTCAGTCCCGCGGCCGAGGCCGCGTTGGGGTCGACATGCACCGTGATCTCGGAGCGTCCCGCCTGGAAGTCGTCTTTGAGATTGACGACCTCGGCGATGCCTTCGATCTTGGAGCGGACCTCCTCTGCGATTTTGCCCAACACCTGGTAATCGGCCCCCACCAGCTCAATGTTGATCGGTGCGCCTGTGGGCGGTCCCATGTTCTCTTTGATGACGTCGATGTCGGCCCCGACGATCCCTTCGACTCCGTCGCGAATCTCGGCGACGGTCTCTTTGGGGTCGGTCTTGCGCTCCTCGACGGGTTTGAACTCCACCGTGATCCGACTGCGGTTGGGAGTGCTCCCGCCCGAGCTGAATTCGTTGCCGTTTCCGGCTCCCACCGCGGCAGACCAGGAGTCGATGTTCTCACGTCCGAAAAGCGTCCGCTCTGCCGCCAGGACCGCTCGGTTGCTCGCGTCCAGGTTTGTGCCGTCGGGAAGTGTGACGTTGACGTAGATGCGTTCAGGGGTGGTCTCGGGGAAAAACTCCACCCCAGAGTTGTGCTTGGCGAACAACATGAAGGTGGCGACGAAAGCTGCCATTACTCCGAGCGCTACCAGCCAGCGGTGCTTCAAGGAGAACCTCAACGAGGCGCCATAGAGCCGGTAGATGAAGTCGTTCGGCACGGCGTCCAACTCAGACGGCGCCTGTCCGTCGACCATCGGCTCCACCTTCTTGATCTTCATGAACAAGGCGCAGAGCACTGGGTTGATGACCAAGGCGACGAAGAGGCTCGAGAGCAACACGATGATCACGGTCAACGGCAAGAAAGACATGAACTCGCCCATGATCCCGGGCCAGAACATGAGCGGGAAGAAGCCAAAGACCGTCGTCGCGGTCGAAGCAATGACCGGCCAAGCGACCTCAGCGGTGCCATCGCGAGCCGCCTCGGTGAGGCTCTACCCATACTCCCATGCCGGTAGATGTTCTCGACAATGACGATGGCGTTGTCGACGAGCATCCCCAACGCCAGCACCAAGCTGAAGAGCACGACGATGTTCAGGGTGATATCCAGGGCGGCGAGCACCGCGAAGCTCACCAACATCGACAAGGGAATGGCGGCGGCCACGAACAGCGCGTTGCGCAGACCGCCCATGAAGAAGAGCAGCACGCCAGCCACCAAGATCAACCCGGTCAGGATGTTGTTCTCGAGCTCCTCGACCCGCTCGTTGATGTTCTTGGAGATGTCCCCATCGATGCCGTAGAGGATGCGGCCGCCGTTGGCTTCTTGGAACTCCGCCACCTTGACCTTCACCTCTTCGGCGATGCGCAGGATGTTTTCGCCTGCCCGACGAGTGACCGAAAGAGAAAGCGAGGGCAACCCGTTGACCCTGGAGTACGTCTCCGCTTCTTGAAACGTGTCGCGGACGACAGCGACGTCCTTGACCCGAATGAACTCTCCCTCCGCCTCGCGGATGATGACCTCCTGAATCTCGTCGACGTTGCGGAACTCCCCGGGGACTCGCACGGTGTAAGACAAGTCGCCCATCTTCACCTGGCCACCAGGCAGGGTGAGATTCTTGAGCTGGATCGCTCCCGTCAGCTCGCCCAACGTGACGTTGAAGTACTCCAACAGCTTCGGGTCTGCTTCGATGCCGATCTCTCGGTCGACGCTCCCGACCAGCTTCACCTCGAGGATGCCGTCGATCTTCTCGATCTCGTCCTGAAGTCGCTCAGCGTCGAGCTTGAGCTGCGCGAGTCCGACCTGTGCGCTCGAGAGGTTGATGATCATGATGGGGAACTCGCTGAACGAGATCTCCTGGATGATCGGCTCTTCAGTGAGGTCGGTGGGAAGCGCCGATTGGGCCGCGTCGACTCGCTCACGGATCTTCTGCAACGCGTTGTCGATGTCGACGTCGGGCTCGAACTCGATGGTGATGATGCTCACGCCGTCCGTCGACGTGGAGCGCATGGAGCGAACGTCCTTGAGTTGCTGCAGCTCATCCTCGAGGGGTTGAGTGACGAGCTTCTCCATGTCGCTCGGAGCGACGCCGACATACGGTGTCGACACCACCACCACCGGGATCGTAATGTCTGGAGCGGCCTCGCGCGGCAGCTCGACGTAGGACGAGTATCCCGCGAGCGAAAGAATGACGATGAAGACCAGCACGGTGACCCAGTGCTCGATACTCCAGTTGGTGATGCTCATTCGCTAGCGTCCGGCTCGGGAAGGAGTCAACGGCTGGTTCGACGCCGTGGGCTGCCCCTGAGGCGCAGCGGCGGCGGGTGTCTCAGGGCTCTTACCCTCCGCCGGTGCAGTGTTCTCGCCACCTTGCGTCGCGATGGGCTTCAGCAGGGCGATCTGCGCACTACAGCAGGGCTCGGTGGAGACGACGTGAATGGGCTCGCCGTTGACCAATGCGCGGTGCCCTCTCACGACGATCTCCGCCCCGGGCTTCAGACCCTTCTCGACCACGACGAACCGCGACATTCCAGGCCCCAACTCGACTGGGACGCTCTTGGCGATCCCCGCCTCGACGATGAACACTTCCTGTCCGTTGATCGCTTGCAGAACCGCGTCGCGCGGAATGACCAGGGCGACAGGAAGACTCTGTTTGATCAGGGTCACCTCCGCCCTCATCCCCGCGCGCAGCTCGCTGTTGGCGTTGTCGACGTGCACCTCGATAGGGAACGTTCGATTGCGCGTATTCGCTTCCACGCCCACGCGATGAATGTTGCCCGGAAACGACTTCTTCAACGCGGCGACGTGCACCATGACCTCTTTCCCCTCGTGCACATAAAGAATGTCGCGCTCAGGAAGGCCGGCACGCACCACCATCGTGCTGATGTCGATGATTCGCGCGACCGGCACGCCGGGTGAGGCAAACTCCCCTGGCTCAGCGAGCTTCTTCGTCACGATTCCAGCGATGGGCGTCTTGGTGATGGCCTGACGGCTCCCCACCCGCACTTCGTTGATCGACTTCTTCAGCAGGCTGCGCTGAGACTCCATTTGCTCCAACGACGTCGAGGTCCCCAAATTCTTCGCGATGAGGAGCTTGGTTCGCTCAATGTCGCGGTCCAGCTGCTCGAGCTGCACGTCGATACTCTGAATGCGCGCGCGCGCCGTGCTGGTGTCGATGGTCAGAACAGGCACATTCGCCTCGATGAACTGACCCTCAGTGATGTCCAGGGAGAGAATCAGCCCAGGCACTTGCGGCGTGACAGACGCGACCTTCACCGCCTCGGTTTCTCCGGTGAGCTGGAGGTACTCGTCGAAGACCTGCTCGCTCATCGTCACCGTCTCGACCAACGCGTGTGGGGATTCCTCCTTGGGAACCTCCGCGGTTTTGGCCTCCTTCTCTGGCGACTCACAGCTCAGGACCGTCGCCAGCAGCACGCTGCTGAGCAGCCATTTCCTGATATCACTCATCCCGAGCTCCGAAATAGATTTCTTGCCTCGCTTGCCGCGACCGATTTTCTTCCCATTTCCAGTCACTTGCGGTGCGAAAATCGGTCGTCCGCTCGGCAATTGGGCTTTGGTGGCGGGTTCGTGCAGACATCGACGGGGCAGTCTCGTTGTGGCGGAGCTGGGCCAGTCCTTCTGCCCAGCAGAGAGGGCTTCACCTTATTAACGCAACCCTCAGAGTCAACCAACGAAATGTATCGAATGTGTATCCACCAATCTCGTGGCTCCACTCTTGATACGCTCCGTCGACCGGCTCGGCTCGAACAGCAAAGGCGATGGCCCGAGCGCACGCCCGGGCCATCTCAGACCTCTCACACCAAACCTTATTCGCCTGCGCCGTAGCAGAAGCCCGCGACACAGGTCGAGCCTGCCTCCGCGCAATCCGTCTCGACCCAGCAGGCCTCGCGACAGCGTGCGTCGACGCACGTACGTCCAGCAGCACAGTCGGCGTTGGCCATACACTCCGCCACTGGGCGCCAGTCCGGTCCGCAGATTCCATGGTCACAGAACTCACCCGAACCGCACACCGAGTCGTCCACACAGCTCGCCATGCAGTACCCGTTGATGCAGTACCCCGCCGTGCAGTCGGCGCTGAACAGGCACTCTCCACCGCCCGCTGCGTTGTCCGCGCAGTGTCCGGCCGAGCACACCTGAGTGTGCGTGCAGTCTGTTTCGTCGGCACAGACGAACTGGCACTTTCCAGAGACGCACAGGCCACCGAGTCCACACTGGTTGTCGAGGATACAGGGTTCGTTCAGCCGCGGGGCCCCACTCACACACTGTCCATTCGCACAGACCTCGCCGATGAGGCAGTCCGCGTTCGTCGTGCAGTTGTCCGTGTCGCAGAAGCCGCCAACGCAAGCTTGACCAGAAGGACACTCACAGTCGTTTGCACAAGGGACCGGTTCCACCACTGGGGCCGGGGAGACACAGACGCTGTCGACGCACTCCTCACCCAGAGGACATTCACAGCTTCGCGTGCACTGCACAGCGTCTTGTACACACGCCCCGTCGATGCACAGGAATCCAGCGTCGCAGTCCGTGTTCACGACACAGTCTCCGACGACGTCGACGACACAAGTCCCAGCAACACAAGTCTCACCACTCGGACAACCTGCACCACACGACGTGTCCGCGACGCAGACTTCGTTGATGCAGAGCTCGCCGCCTGCGCACGCTCCGCCACAAGGCTCGACGGAGACCTCGACACAAGCGCCGCTTTCACAGGTGTATCCCACCGGACACGGTACGTTCGCAGCACAAACATCGGGCAGACAGACCGAGTCGGTCGAACAGCTGCAGCTGCTTGGGCAGTCCCGATCGCCCGTGCAAGTCGTCGCGGGCGGCTGGTATCCAGGCTCACGACAGTAGTTGTTGGAGTCGCAGAAGAAGTCAGTCGGGCAGTCGGCGTCCCCGTAGCAGTAGGCCGGCACACACACGCCTGCTTCACAGAGCTCGCTGGGACCGCAGTCGACGTAACTCGAGCAGGTCACGACTGTCTGCTCCTCGACACAGCTTCCCCAAGCGTCACAGATATATCCCGCTGCGCACTCAGAGTCGGTCGAGCAGCTCGAAGGGTTTGGCGCGACGCAGACGTTGCCTTCACAAAGGCCATTGCTGCAATCGGCGTCGACGTCGCACTCCCAGTACCAGGGATCGGCGCAGTCGCTCATGCAGTCATTCTCGTCGAACGAGAACACACAGCCACAGGCAACAGCACTGAACGACAGGAATACCAATGTGAGCAAGACGTGGTTGGAGCGTAGCATGATTTGATCTCCTCGGACCTTGGGGCGTCGCGGTCTTTGGCAGCGAAGGGTACGTGGCGGAAGAGCGTCGCCAGCCACCCGGTTGCCAATCGTTTCTGACAAGAAGAGGCGGCTGTCGACGGCTAAACCCTACGCAATGCCTGTGCCACTCCAGTGCCGCCCCCAGCCGCTCTCTTAAGTCGATGAAAACGCGTCATTAGTTGGTCGTGGGGAGATTTGCCCTGCGCTCGGCTCGAGCGTGACTGTGAATCCTAGGTCGCAGGGCGCGCCACGAAAGCGTCCGTGCCGTTGCCACGAAAGCTCGGCAAGTCCGCCAAAGACCTAGGGACGAACACACAGGCTCGCCTGCAAGACAGGAGTTCCCCGCTTCGCCGTAATGTGAAACCGATGTCATAGTAGCGGACAAAGACAACTCCACCGTTGGACAGACCCTCCGCTCAACCCAGCCAGCGCTCTTCTCCGCGGCTCTGCATCGCCGCCCTCAGCGCCGCCAAAACCCGCAACATGTCGCCCTCCTGCAGGACAGGGAAGTCGTCGCTCTGGCGAGTGAGACCCGTGATCGGGCTGGCGAACGTAGTGGCGGTGGAGCTCAAACCCACCCGCACCGATGTGCCCAACCAGCGCTGTCGGAGGTCTAGTGTAACGCTTCACATGTGTCCATGCTTATGAGCGTGGCCTTTCAGGGAAGCAGGGCTCTGCCCTGACCCGCCGGGGGACTTTGTCCCCCGGACCCCCAATGACTTTCTTTTTTCTGTAATCAACAACATGCCGGTATTTTTGAAGAATTCCTGAGGATTGGGGGGCGCTCCTTGCAGTCAATAAACATGGAGAGTCATGACGGTTTACACTAGGTTGAGGAGCAGCTCCCCACCCCGCACCGAGTGGCTCAGGAGCACCGAGTACGGCTCGTCGAAGCGAATTTGCATCAGGGTTGCGCGCTCGGCTCTGAACTCCAGACCGCTGCTGTCGATGGTGACATCGATTTGCCTCTTACTCGTCGTATCCTTAGCGGACACGTCGACTTTTGCGGACGACGGCTCTGGCAAAAAACCGAGCACCTCGACCACACCTGGATCAGAGCCCGCCGCTTGCGGTGGGAGCGGCTCTCGCCTGCGTGAGTGAAGGAGCCCCGCGCCGGACCGCTCCGAGAGTCACCATCACAACCGTGAAGAAGATCAGTATCGTGCCGACGCTCACGAGAAGAGCGATCACCACTTCGTCCATTTGGGCCTCATCTTTCGGCGACCTGGGGATTGTTTTGGTAGACCCCTTGGTAGCGCGTCCCGCCAATGCTCGCCACCGACGCCGGTCGGATTTAGCGCGCTGCTCGTCACCGAGCCGTCACGAAGCCAGTCCTCGGCCAGGCGTGAGGGCGGTGGGACCGCCGCGTAAACTCGCAAGTTGCTGGCGGGAGGTGAGCCGCAACAGTGGCCGGCCCGAGCGCGGACGCTTTGATGCTCGCCGTCGCATCAAGGCGAGCGGGAACCAAGCTCACGCGTCGAAGAGCTCGGCCTCGACCGACAGCGCTCGCTCGCCTCGCGTCGCTTCGGACTCGTGGAAGTTCTTGTGGCTATGGCCATGGCGAGTGAGTTTGGCGTAGGCGTTGAGCGCCTCGTTGACCACCTTAATGAAGACCTGCACGTCGCCCTCGGGCATGAAACCAGCGCGGCTGGCGAGCTGGGTGACTTTGCGCAAGACGGAGCCGCCGAAGTCTAGGGAGTCCAGGCCGAGGACGGCCAGGTCTTTCTCCATGTAGAAGATGAGGCCGATGGCGGGCAAGGTGAGTCGGACTCGGTTGAGGCGGGCCAGGGGGCTGAGGCGCTGCCACTTGCGCAACGGGAAATCCTTGAGATAGCTCACGGGGACGGCGGTGTGGCGACTCTCGTCGAGGTGGAACATGTGCAGGACGTCGAGGCCGGGCAGCTCGGCGAGCATGCCGAAGAGGGAGAGGGCGATGCCTTCGACGATGACGTTCATGCCGAAGAGCTTGTCGAGGCCGGATTGCTTGTGGATCTGCTCCAGCAGGATGTATTCCCAGCCCGAGAGCGGCGGGATCTCGACCTGGAAGGCCTGCAAGAGCTCGCGCAAGACCACGAAATGCTTGGCCTCCTCGACGACCTGCAGGGTCAGAGCGGCGCGGGCGCCGGTGCTCTTGACCAGGCCGAGGACGTCGGCAGAGACGAGCCAGGCGTAGGCTTCGCCGTGGCCGATGGCGCTCAGCACGGAGACCAGCGCTTGTTTCTGCTCATAGGTGTAGTGCGCGTCGAGAAGCGCGCGGAACTCCTGGCTGGCGAGGTGGGCGCGGGTCGCTTTCTCGTCGTCGTTTAGGGCGCGAAGCGCGTGTTCCATGAGGGCCTTCTCGTCGCGAGTGGCGTCCTTGAACGACGACCAGGGGGCTTGCGCCTCGGCCTTCCAGAGCAGGCGCAGGCTCTTGTCGTAGTGCTTCTTGCGCATCTCGTCATTGGCGCCGCCGATGAACTCGTAGCTGTAATCGTCGTACTGGGCTTTGCGACCGCCGAGGTGCAACGTCGATAGGGCCGAGTCCCAGCCGCGGGCCATGCGGTTGATGAACTGACCCGCTCGAGCGTTGAAGTGAGCGACTTTTGGAGCGACGGTGCGGGAGTGCAGGTCCATGGTGTCCTCGATGTCTACGTCAGCGGTGGCTGCGCTGGATTAGTGGTCGCCGGGGCAAAGAGCCCGAGTGAAAGGGCCAGGAGCCGCCTCAATCCGGCGACTGCCTCCTCGACGCGTCGCCCGTCGTCTTCGATGCCCGCCTGCAGACCAAGGCCGGCCAAGACTCCGAGCAGCAGGTCGGCTGCGATGGGCAGTGTGACCGGAAGGTTGCGGGTCTCCGGCCCCAAGATGCTCTCCATGGTTTGGATGATCAGCTCACCGAGGTGCTGCCTGAGCCTGGCGGCGTGCGCCTTGAGCTGTGGGTTGGTCAGGGAGCGAGCCCACAGCTCGGCCAAGACGGGCAGCTCTCTGGTGCTCTTCAAGGCCCCGAAGAGCGCGTCGTAGGCCCGCAACAGAGCCTCGCGGCCAGGCTCGATGTTGCCCACAGCCGTCGCGACGCTCACCGCGATGCGGTTGTAGACGCCGATCTGCACCTCGATGAGGAGGTGCTCCTTGGACTTGAAGTGGTAGTGCAGGAGGCTCTTGGAGACGCCGGCCTCCTCGGCGACGTCGCGGATCGACATGTCGCCGTAGCCCGAACGCCAGAGGCAGCGCTCGGCCGCGTCCAGGAGCTTGCGGATCGGCTCGGCCTCGTGGTCGAGGAAGGCTTTGAAGAGGGGCTCGGCTTGTGCGGACATAGGACTCCAGCGGGGCGCACGCTTCTATAGGCAGGTTCTAGCGGTGTCTGTGTGCCCTGTCCGGGCGCACTGACCGCTCGGCCTGACCGATTGTCCAGTATGGGTGTCCGAGAAGGTGCGACTGTAGTTTGGAAGCGCAAGTGGCAATTGCGGAGCTTTTTGTCCCGAGGACCGAAGTGGGCTCTTGGGAGTGGTTGCTGTTGTTGGCTTCGGATTTCAACGCAAGGACGCTAGGGGCGCGGAGTCGCAAGGGTTTTCCAGGCGTGGACATCTTCGTGGATTCTTGGGTTTGTTTCTGTTCTTGGCTTCATTCACTCTCAACGCAGAGTCGCGCAGTGGCGGAGTCGCAGAGCGTGGCTGTTGCGGAATGTGTCCGGATGTGGTTTGCTGCACGCCAAATTCGGCTTTACTGCTTCATCGGAGCACGCATGCACAAACGTGAACCCTTCGGTGCGAGCCTCGTGTTCCTCGTGCTGCTCTCCGTCTGTGCCTCTTGTTCCAGCGCCTGGCCGGAGACACTGCGCGGGCAATTCCCCGTTTCTTCCGTGGCTCAGGTACCGAGCCAGCAGCATGTTTGCGCGCGGGCTCTGCCGGCCGACAAGTACGTCGCGTGTCGCGAGGCCTGTGTGAATGAAGATGCGGGGGCGTGTGACGAGCTCATGGCGTTCATCCTCCAGAGTGGCGTCAACAAATGGAACGAGCTGGAGCTGTGGAAGAGCGCTTGCGAGTTCGGGAGTCTCAACGCCTGTGTTCTGGTAGGCAGTGCACATCGCGAAGGAGTGCTCGAGGGGCTCGAAAACGCAGAACGATACTACGCGAAGGGGTGTCGTGGGGGCTCAGCAGTGTCCTGTGTTGGGCTACTCTGGGAGCTCAGCGACACAACGTCCCCTTCGCGACGCATCGAAGCGGTCGACCTTGCCAAGCTCCTGTGCGATGGGCACCAAGACGCCTGCGTCCAGTTCGTCGAGCCGATGACGCGGTCTCCTTATGAGGCGAGAGGGGCGCTCTCGGTGCTTACGGCGTGCTGTGAGCTGGGGGAGGCGCATGCCTGTGTCCTTCGCGCAGCCCGAATGTTGGACCTAGAGACCGAGCCAGCGGTGACTGAAGCGGCCAACCAAGCCCTCGACGGGTTGTGCGTCAAAGGCCAAGCCGAAGCCTGCTTCCTGCGCGGACAAAGGCTCGAATCGGCCGCGGGCTGCTCCCTCGATGACCCAGTTGATGCGCA
>PFUG01000395.1 GCA_002789955.1 Deltaproteobacteria bacterium CG_4_9_14_3_um_filter_63_12
AAAGTCCCCCGGCGGGTCAGGGCAGAGCCCTGCTTCCCTGAAAGGCCACGCTCATAAGCACGGACACATGTGAAGCGTTACACTAGCGGGGCTCGAGGACGCGGCTCTGGCGCAGGTTCATGTCGGCGACGCGCCCCTGTCGCTCGACTCCGTTGGCGCCTTGGTACCAGAAGCGGGCCTGTTGGATTTCGCAGTTGCCACGGGCGTCGCAGCGAGGGGCGAGCGAGTATGACAGCTCGATGCGCGTGATCTGGGCTTCGGTCAGGGTGTGCAGCTCGCCCTCGTCGGTGACGCGGTCGTTGTCGACGTCGGACCAGAGCGCCAGCTCGGTCCAAGCGGCGTCGTTGGCGCTGAGGCTGTGGTTGCCGTCGCTGTCGAGGACGGCGAGGGCGACAAAGCCGTTCTCGGCCAGGTCGGTGGAGGCGGAGTCGCGGGCGACATTGGTCTGCGAGCCGAAGAGCTCTCTGCCGCTGTCGATCTGCCCGTTGTGGTCGAGGTCGCGAACCAGCCAAGGGGTCGCCGCCGTCGGCCAGTCGTGGGTCCAACGCACGTCGGAGGTGGGCTCCAACGGGAAGGACGAAGGCTGAGAGCTGGCGCGCAGCTCGACGTCTTGCTCGGGCTCGAAGACCATGACCAGCGGCGTCGTGCACTGGTAGAGGATGCGGTTGGAGGAGAGGCAGCTGTAGGTGGCGCCGCTGACCTCGAGGGTGCCGTTGCAGCGGTCCGTGACCCACGAGCGAACGGCGTTGTCCCACTGCTCTGGGTAGGCCGGGTTGCGGCGGTTGCACCAGGCCCAGAACGACGAGCTGGTGCAGCCATTGGTGTTGTCGCTGGCGGCGCAGTGGTCGCCGTAGCCCATGTCGCCGTTGCAGTGCCCGAAGTTGTAGCTCCCGCAGTCTTGAAGCTCGACGCTGCAGTTCTCGTCGACTTGCCCGTCACAGTCGTCGTCGGCGCCGTTGTCGCAGACCTCGGCGGCGGCGGCGCAAGTCTCGGACCAGTTGGCCGAAGCGTCGCAGGTGCGCTTGCCTTGGCTGCCACAGCTCGTGGTGCAGCTGGTGTTGCTGCCCGGCGTGCAGCAGTTCTCGTCGGCCTGCCCGTTGCAGTCGTCGTCGAAGTTGTTGCCGCAGAGCTCGCCCTGCGTCTCGCAGGCTCCCCAGACCGAGTCGCCGGTGCAGGTGCGGAGGCCCTGAGAGCTGCAGCTCGTCGCACAGATGACGATGGCGCCGGGCTCGCAGGTTTCGGGGCCGCAGCCGTCGTCGACGGTCCCATCGCAGTCGTCGTCGACGCCGTTGTCGCAGAGCTCGCTCATGCCACAGTGGGGGTAGACGGTGTCGTCGGGGACAGGGGTGGCTTCGTGCTCGGCGTTGGGCTCCGGCGAGGTTTCGGGGGCGGGAGCCGTGGTGGGCTCGGGCTCGGGAGTGGCGCAGGCGCTGTCGATGCCGCAATCTACGGGCTCGCAGAGCGTCGGGTCCGACGCCGCCGGAGCACAGGCGCCCCAGACCAGCTCGCCATCACCCAAGTCAATGCACGACTGGGCGCCCATGTTGCACTCGGCGGCGGCACCGATGATGCCCTCGTTCACGGTGCAGGGCTGAGTCGCGCCGACTTCGCAGATCGAGCTGGCGGCGTAGCCGCGCGACTCGTTCTGTTGGTATTCGCCGAGCTGGAGCTCACCATCTTCACAGCTGGAGACGAGCAGCGTCGAAGCGAGCAGAGCGGCGGCAGCGAACAAGGTTTTTGGGGCGATGCGTTTCATGGCGTCCTCGCGGTGGTCGATTCACCTACATGGATGCCTTACAGCACCTTCCGTGCCAGCGCATGGCTCATCGATAACATGCCATTATTGCTTAATAATTTTGTTATACTGAGGACGATGGAAGGGGTTGGGGTCTGGCGACGGAAGGGGGCGGCGCCTCAGCTGTGGCGTCGACGCCTCAGGATGGGGCTCGGGCTTGGCGTCCGAAGCTCTCATTGCTACTGTCCCTCGGTCTCGCGCGAATACCGTCCGCTCTCAGGAAAAAACCATGAATCATCGACCCCGACGATGGTTGGCACAGAGAGACCGAAAAGACCCTGTACCTTCAGGGGGGCTCGAACTCTACCGAGCCTTACGCGAGGCTGAACATGGAGCTCGCGCGCCTGGTCTCCGGGCTGAGCGCAGAGCTGGAGCTCGCGATCGTCGTGCGAACTCGCCCGAAGGGGTCGCAGTCATGACGGCCGCGCCGACCCTCAGTCCAACCGACCTCGTCTGGAGCTCGACCGCATCTTCAAGAAGGAGCACCGCGCCTGGGTGGCCGCCATCTTTGGCACGGGCCAAGCGTCGACGCTGTCGGCGGCCGGCCGCACCTGGCGTGTGGTGCCGACCCGCAGCGAGCTGGAGCTGCGGGCCCAGATGCCCATGCCGCTCAAGCCCAGCGACTCGAACCACTCGCCGGGGGGGTCTTTCTCATCGACTGGACCGAGCGGCCGTTGCCCCTCGATCTGGGTTGCCGCCTGGCTGGCGGTCGGGTCTGGCAGGTCTCGCGCGAGACGCGCCTGGCCTCGCTCTTCGGCGCCCGCCAGGCCGAAACTGGGCTTATGGGCACTGGCTTGGCCGCCGTTCTGCTCTCGGGTGAGGTGCCTGGGCTGAAGAAAGTGTCGGGCATTCACCTGAGCCGTCACGACATGGTTCGCCACTTCCTGCACACGTAAGAGGTGGGTACCTTCGACGCGTGGTTTGCCCAGAAGCGAGAGGGCGGCCCGCTCTGTTTCGTGTTGGGCAACCGGGCCTGGGAGGTGACCGCCATCCACTGGAAGCGCTCGACCTGCTCAGTGAAATCAGCCACCGAGGGCGTCTATCCCCGCTGGATGGGCCGGCCGGTGTTGCTCTCGCAGGCTCTTTGCCAATCGATCCTGGAGGTCTTGGTCGACGGCGAGCTGGACCCTTGGTGGTCGAAGCGGGCGAGTGACGTGATTCGGCGGCTGCGCGAGGAACACGGCTTCTTGCACGACGTGCTCGCGCCGCTGGTCGCCGAAGGCGACAAGCTTCGCTGGTGGACCTTTGGTGGCGGCCGCGCGAACACGCTGCTGGCCGCACTGCTGCGGGCGCGCCTCGGCGAGAAAGTGACCGCGAACAACCTGTCAGTGCAGTTCGCGGACGCGGCGAACAGCGAGGTGGGGATTCGCCAAGCCATCGAGAGCCTGCGGGAGCCGGGCGCGGTGTCTTATGAAGAGGGGAAGCACTTGTTGCCAGAGAGCGCGCTGAGTCGGCTGTCGAAGTTCCAGTCGTGTTTGCCGGCTGAGGTCGAGCTGGAGCTGGCGGCGCGTCGGTTGTTGGATGTGGGGGGGCGTTGGGGGTGTTGAAGGGATGACCTCAGCTACGCAAATTCAGAATCCACTTGCCTTCGGCCCCAGCAGCCTTAGCCTGTGCATCGGTTCCGCCCTCGTCCCAGGCAACCCATGACCTCGACACAGACCCTCATCCCCAAGACCTCCTCCGCAGCGCCCTTCCTCCCCATGTCGCGCGCGGAGATGCAGGCGCTGGGCTGGGACGAGTGCGATGTGGTCATCGTCACGGGGGACGCCTACGTCGACCACCCGTCCTTCGGGATGGCCATCATCGGCCGGGTGCTCGAGGCCCAGGGGCTGCGGGTCGGCATCATCGCCCAGCCCGACTGGCAGAGCGCCGAGGCGTTTCGGGCGCTGGGGCGACCGAGACTCTTCTTCGGCATCACCGCGGGCAACATGGACTCCATGGTCAACCGCTACACGTCCGAGCGGCGGCTGCGCCACAACGACGCCTACACGCCCGACGGAGAAGGCGGGCGCCGACCCGATCGGGCCGTCGTGGTCTACGCGCAGCGCTGCCGCGAGGCCTACAAGGGCGTCCCCATCGTGCTCGGCGGCATCGAGGCCAGCCTGCGCCGCGTCGCCCACTACGACTACTGGTCCGACAAGCTTCGCCGCAGCGTCGTCCTCGACGCCAAGGCCGACCTCGTGCTCTACGGCAACGCCGAGCGCGCCGTGGTCGACCTCGCTCGCCGCTTGAATTCCGGAGAAGCCATCGGCGACATCGACGACCTGCGGGGGACGCTCTATGCGCGCAGCGCCGTGCCCGAGAGCTGGGAGGTCAAGGACGCGAGCCACTGGGATTCCCAATGGCAGGGCCGCGTGCGCACACCAGAGGGCCGCCAGCCCGCCTTGCGCCTGCCTTCGCTCGACGACGTCAGCGCCGACAAGGTCGCCTACGCGCACGCCTCCAGGGTCGTGCACGCCGAGACCAACCCCCACAACGCCCGCGCCCTAGTGCAGGCGCACCGCGACCGCGAGGTCTGCCTGCTGCCGCCGCCCATCCCTTTGACCACCGAGGAGATGGACGCGGTCTACGCCTTGCCCTTCAGGCGCCTGCCTCACCCGTCGTACGGCAAGGCGAAGATTCCCGCCTACGACATGATCCGCTTCTCGATCTCGATTCAGCGCGGCTGTTTTGGCGGCTGCTCGTTCTGCTCCATCACCGAGCACGAGGGCCGCATCATCCAGTCGCGCTCGGCCGAGTCGGTGCTGGCCGAGCTCGAGCGACTTCGCGAGGAGCCAGGCTACACCGGCGTCGTCAGCGATCTAGGCGGGCCCACCGCCAACATGTGGCGGCTGGGCTGCAAGAGCCCCAAGATCGAAGCCGCCTGCCGCCGCCCGTCCTGCCTCTTCCCCAAGGTCTGCAGCAACCTGCGCACCGACCACGGCCCCCTCATCGACCTCTACCGCGCCGCGCGCCAGGCCGCTGGCGTCAAGCGGGTCAACATCGCCTCGGGCGTGCGCTACGACCTGGCCGTCGAGGACCCCGCCTACATCCGCGAGCTCGTGGAGCACCACGTCGGCGGCTACCTGAAGATCGCCCCCGAGCACGTCGCCGAGCGCCCCCTCGCCGCCATGATGAAGCCCGGCATCGGCGCCTACGAGCGCTTCGAGCGCCTCTTCAACGAGGCCTCCGCGAAGGCCGGCAAGAAGCAGTTCCTTATCCCCTACTTCATCGCCGCCCACCCCGACACCACCGACGAGGACATGCTCGAGGTCGCGCTCTGGCTCAAGAAACACCACTACAAGCTGGAGCAAGTCCAGACCTTCCTGCCCTCGCCCATGTCCTCGGCCACGGCCATGTGGCACACGGGCAAGAACCCGCTGTCCGCCGTGTCGCCCACCAGCGCCGAGGTCGTGGTGCCCGCAGGCGAGCGCGTGCGGCGGCTGCACAAGGCGTTCTTGCGGGTTCATGACCCTGAAGGTTGGCCTTTGATTCGCGAGGGTCTTATTCGGATGGGCAGGCGAGACCTGATCGGGGGGACGCCGAGTCACCTGGTCCCGGCGCACGATAAGGGTCCGCGGCGCGGAGGGGAGCCGGGGGCAGGGAAGGGGCCGGCGAAACGTCGGTAGGGTCTGTGATCACATCGAGTGTCGCCGCCGAAGTGCAACAGCACAGGACCACAGGCCAACCCCACGCATTCGGCGCGTCGTTCACCGAACCACCGAAGCCCCGCCCCTGACACCTCGGAAGCCCAGTCTTTGACTGGGCTTTTGTCGTTCTTGGTGCCCGCTCCAACCGCACTGAACCCTGTTTTCGCGCCTTCCAAGGTCAAACAGCAAATTAGAGACTGGTTGAAATAATGAACCAGGAGTAGAATGGTTGTGGGTGTTTTTGTACTCCACAGAACAGGGGGATTAATGACGCCGAATCGACTCATGGTGCTCGGAATCTTAGTTGTTGGAGTTTCTCTGCTCGTCGCCTGCAAGGGCGAGGAAGAGAAAGGAAATGAGGACAAGACTCCGCTGACCTATCAGGGCTCGTCGACCATCGCTGACAACATCCTGACCGAAGCCGTTCCGGCCTTCGAGAAAGAGACTGGCATCAAGTTCTCGAAGTTGAGCAGCGATGGTTCGGGGGAGGGCTTCAAGGCCACCATGAACGGGAGCGCCGATATCGGTGGTCTGTCGCGTCGCATCACCGAAGAAGAGAAGAAGCAGGAAATTTACCATCAGATCATCGGCTACGATGCGTTGACGGTCTTTGTACACGTCGACAATCCACTCGACGGCATCACGCGAACTCAGCTCAGCGGGATCTTCACGGGGGCCATCACCAACTGGTCCGAGCTCGGCGGCGCCGACGTGCCCATCGAGCCGGTCACAGAGCTACTCGACGGGATGCGTGCGACTAACGAGGTCTTTGAGCACTTGGCCTTAGAGGATGCCAAGTTCGGCAAGGTCACTCAGGTCGACAGGCCCCGCGACTGCGTCGCATACATCGACACTCATCCAAACGCCATCGCCTTTGCGGCCCTGGCATTCAAGACGGACAAGACCAAGGGGATCCCCGTGGACGGCATCGCGCCCACCAACGTGAATGTGCAGTCTGGCGCCTACCTGTTGAGCCGACCGCTGATCCTCATTTCCAAAGAAGTCCCGAAAGGCAGCGCCAAGGCCTTCTTCGAGTTCATGCTCTCGCCGAAAGGCCAAGCCATTGTCGCGAAGAAGTTCGTCTCAGTCTCCCAGTAGCGTTCGGCCTTCTCACAGTGCTTGCAAAGAGCGGTAACCATTAGTGGTGGGGGCTTGCCATGATCATCTTTCGCGACCTCAAGGTGCGAAACAAGTTACTGCTGCTCACGCTGCTCGTGCTTGGATGTGTCGGGGGCGTCATCGGCGCGAACCTCTACTTCCTCGACCACGTCAAAGTGGGTGGGGACATGTATGAGCAGATTGCTGCCCGCAAAGAGACCATCGCGACTGCTGCGCTCCTTGCGGCCGACCTCGGAGAAATTCGGGGAACACTCTTCGATATGGTGGTCACCCCCTCGGCCTCTCGGCGCGCCCGCCTCGGTGACGAGATCCAGACGCTCAGTGAACGCGTGGATTCACGCTTCGACCAGCTGCGTGAGCAGGTGTCCGATGAGCACACCTTGGCCGCCCTGGAGGACGCGGAGCGGACGTGGAAAGCGTTCTCGACCACTGCCAGTCGCGACGTTCCCGAAGCACTCGCCAGAAGAGATCAGCAGGCTGCCCTGGAGTTGGTGCAAGGGATGCAGAAGCGCCGCTACGAACGCTTCTCAGGACAAGTGGAGAGCGTCATCGCCAACGCTCGGATGAAGATCAAGGAGAGCGAAGACTCCATCGCAGTCGCCGTCAGCGACAGCATCCGTCTCAGCATCGGAATCAGCATTGGAGGAGTGGCGTTGGTGGTGGTCATCGCTTTTCTCATTACGCTCAGCATCTCGCGGCCGCTAAATGTGGTCATGCGGCTCGCCCAGCGCGTTGCTGCGGGAGACCTCCGCGAGGTGAAGATTGACGCCCATGGGCAAGACGAGATCGGACGGCTCACGTCGATGTTCCAGCTGATGGTGGGCAATCTTCGCACGCTCGTGTCGGGCATCGCGTCGACTTCGCTTCAGCTCGGAAGCAGCTCAGGTCAGCTCTCGACAACTGCCCACCGCCAGCAGGAGGGAGCCACGGAGCAGCTCGCCGCCATCGAAGAGACACGAAGCGCGCTCGAGAGAGCGTCGCCGCCTCTGCGTTGGAGGTGAGTAACCGCGTCCGCGAGGTGCGTCGGCACGCCGAGGACAACCGTGAGCATCATCGTCAGGTCGATGAAAACCTCGCCCTGTTGGTGAGCCACACCCAACGCATAGGCGAGGCCCTCGACGTCATTAAGGACATCGCGAACAAGACTGACCTCCTCGCACTCAACGCTGCACTGGAAGGAACCAAGGCGGGCGAGGCCGGGCGAGGCTTCTCTATCGTCGCCACCCAAATGACATTCGCCTGCTCAATCACGACATTCGAGAGGCGAGCGACGTCATCGCCGCGCAACAGCAAAGCGGGTCACGACAGGTGTCCGAGGCCATGCAAGAGATCCTCGCTGTGGCACGTGAGTTCGTAGGCGCAGGTCAAGAAGTCCTGACCTCCGCGAACGATCTGACCTCGCTGGCATCACATCTGAATCGGCTCGTCGCCTCTTTCCAGGTCGTGGATGAGGACGCCGCCGATGTCGAAGAGCCAGCGCACTCGGCTGGTATGGCCGCAGAAGAAGTTTGAATGGCTGGCCATAGAGGTGTCTAGGGTGACCTCCGCACTAGGTACGGAGCCTGTTGTCAGGCCGGTGAGACGAGAAGAGGGTTCTTTCAACCAAGTCCACTTTGCCAGCCCCCGATGGGAGGAGGAAGTTGATGCGATTTCGATGGCTTAGTTTATGCGCACTCGCAGGGATCTTGCTCTCGTCCCAGGCGAGCGCCGAGGACGCAGAGGTGAAGGTCTCTGGCTTGGTCTTCGGCGACTACTTCTACACGATCGCAGACCAGCCCCACGGTGATCCTGCTGCCACGGTGGATGAGAACGCCAACGGGGTGTGGTTGCGCCGCATCTATTTAGGGTTCGACGGGACTCTCAACGACTGGCTGAGCTCCCGCGTGCGGCTCGAGGTCGCTAGCCCAGGCGCCGTGGACGCCGGCTCTGCGGGCAGGCTCTCTCCCGTGCTGAAAGACGCTTCGCTGACCGCAAGGCTCGGCGACCATCAGATAAGTATCGGTCTACAGGGCACGCCAACCTTCGCAACCATTGAGAATGCCTGGGGCTATCGAGCCGTCGAGAAGACTCCCACAGACTTTCACAAGTTCGGACCCTCACGTGATCTCGGCTTGGGGCTCAAAGGCTCGTTTTTGGACAAGGCCGTTCGCTACCACTTCACCCTTGGCAATGGGAACAGCAACACTTCTGAGAACAACAAGGGGAAAATGGCGGCGCTCTCACTTGGCGTGTACCCCATCGAGGGGCTGCTGTTCGAGCTCTACGGAGACCTCTCCAATTTCACCCTCGATGGACAGGAGACCTTCACCGCTCAAGCGTTTCTGGCCTATGAGCACGAGTACTTCCGAGTGGGCGCGCAGTTCACTCGACAAGACCTCCTCTCTCCTCCCGAAGGCATCGAGCTGGACCCACGCGACTTGGTCTCGCTCTTCGCCGTCGGCAAGCTCAGTGAGATGTTCTCCCTCCTGGCCCGCTGGGACCACTCGATCAACGCCAACCCCAAGGCCTTGTCGATCGCCTACCTGACAGTCTCCGACGCAGCCCCCTACCACTTCGTATTGGCGGGTGTGGACATCGCGGTGGCCAAGAACTTCAAGATCGTCCCCAACGTGGAGATGGTCTTCTACAGCGACAACGCGGGGGCGAAGCCCGATCCCGACGTCGTCGGACGCGTCACCTTCTTCTGGGAGTTCTAGCTGAAGCCATGCATCGTCTGTGATGCGACGAAAGCCCAGTCTAAGACTGGGCTTTCGTCGTTCTTGGGCCCGCTGTCCGAAGACCCGATTGCGATGTCATTGACGACCTCAACCCAAACGCGGCACCCGAGGGTCGCCCAGGAGGCTTGATTTGTGTGTTGGGTTGCGCTCCCTTCTGCCGGGGCCGAGCGCGCCATCGCTCACGCGCTCTCGCCAAGGCGATCTTGCGGGTTCATGACCCCGAAGGTAGGCCTTTGATTCGCGAGGGTCTTATTCGGATGGGCAGGCGAGACCTGATCGGGGGGACGCCGAGTCACCTGGTCCCGGCGCACGATAAGGGTC
>PFUG01000650.1 GCA_002789955.1 Deltaproteobacteria bacterium CG_4_9_14_3_um_filter_63_12
TGCTGCAGGGCGGCGTCACAAAGGCGCTCAAGCCAGTCTCCTTGCGGCAGGGCACCTCGGGCACCTCACGCAGCCTCTCCTTCCGGCTTTCGTCCAGTCGGCCGGCCACCACCAGCGACGAGGTCACCCTGTGGCTGCGCGACGGCTGGAGCGACGACGAAAAATCCGTGTTGGATGACGCCCGCGCTGCCGGTGTTGATAGCCCCATGCTGTTCGGCTACCTGCCGCGCCTGCACCACGAAGAATTGAAACAGGCCCTCGCCTCCCACCTTGCCGCACAGGAAACGCTCGACACCCACGGCATGACCGGCGGCCTCGAAGCCATCGAGCCGCGCAAGATGGTCGAGACCCATTTGGCGGTGGCGCAGCACCGCATTCAGGAGCTCCTTGGTTACATCATCGGCGGCGCCAAGGTCTTTCTCGGCGCCGGGCAGGAAGTCGACGGCATCGAGCTGGCCGACAAGGTGCAGGATTCTGCCGACAACGCGCTCGTGCGACTCTTCCCGAAGTTTAGCGAGGCCGATCATGGCAACTGGGGCCAGGTCGTCACCCGTGCGCGGGGCGGCGATGTCGGCGCGCTCTCGCAGGTCGGCTACCAAGGCAACCCCACCCAGCACCCGGTGTGCCGTCGTGTGCTGGAGGCGATCGGCGCCGGCAAGAAGGGCAAGGATTTGCGCGACCATTTCAAAGCTGCCCCCTTCGGCTGGCCGCAAGACGCCATAGACGGCGCCCTGTTCGTCATGCTGGTTGCCGGCAATCTGCGCGCGACCCTCAATCATCAGCCAGTGCAGGCCTCGCTGCCGCAAAACCAGGTCGGTGTTGTCAGCTTTTATGTCGATGTGCCGCCGCTCGATGTGGGGCAACGGCTCGACCTCAAGGCGCTGTTCCTGAAAGCCAGGCTCACGACCCAGAATGGCAAGGAGTCCGAAGCCGCCGCCGAATTCCTGAAAGCACTCCTCGCTTTGGCCGAATCCGCTGGCGGCGCAACCCCCCGGCCGGAAACGCCCGACACGCAAGACCTGCGCGCCCTGCAAATGCTCAGCGGCAATGCCCAACTGCTCAAGCTTCACGAACAGAAGGACGGGCTCGCTGCCAAACTTGCGGCGTGGAAAAAGAGTGCCGACGCCATCCGCAAACGCTGGCCGGCGTGGGAACGCCTGCTGGACACCCACACCTTTGCCACCGGCCTGCCAGAAGCCGAAGCCTGTGCAAAATCCATTGCCGCCATCACCGAAGGCCGCAGCCTCCTGGCCGAGCCTGACCCGGTGCCCGAGCTGACTAAACAGCTTTCCTCCGCACTGCGCATCACGCTCGGCAACATGCAGGAGGAGCTCGCCGCCGCTTTCCAGGTTGGCGACGGCAAGCTCGCCGGCTCGGCCGTGTGGAAGGGTCGCACCGAGGAGCAGCTCGCCACCATCGCCACCGACTGCGACCTCACCCCGCCGCCCAAAGCCGCGATCGGAACCGACGACGAGATCCTCGCCGCCCTGCGCGCCCGCAACCTGACCGACCGGCGCAACTGGCTCGACGCCATACCGCAGCGTTTTGTTCGCGCGCTCGAAGAGGCCGGCAAGCTGGCCACCCCTGAAGCCGTGCGGGTCACGCTGCCCGGGGCCATCATCAAAACCCAAGCCGACCTCGACCAGTGGCTGGCTGGCGTGCGCCAGCAGGTGGAAGCCAAACTCAAAGACGGACCGGTGATTCTATGAGCAGCCTGCCTACGCCCTTGCGCAAACAGTTGGAGCGCGCCATCCAGCAAGCGCGCAGCCTTGCCGAGGCCGGCGCCCACCACGCGCTCGAAGCCCTCGCCGTACATGAACCCGACTTCTACCCGCACATGGACGAGGCGCAGCGCCACCTGCGCCGCCAACTGCGCGCCCAGGCCCGGCAACTGGGGGACACCGAGAGCCGCCTCAAACCCGGCGCCTACGAGCTCAAGCACCTCGCCGAGAAGCTCGCCTACGACCAATGGCACCGGCTGCTGTTTGCCCGCTATCTGCTGGAGAACAACCTGCTGCTCTCGCCCGAGCACGGCGTGGCCGTGACGCTGGACGATTGCGAAGAACTTGCGCCCTCGCAGGGTTTGAAAGACGCGTGGGCCGTGGCCGCCCGCTTTGCCGCCAAGGAGCTGCCGGAAATCTTCCGCGCCGACGATCCGGCGGGCGCGGTCGAGCTCTCTGTCAACGACCGGCAGCCGCTCGTCGCGCTGGTCACTGGCTTGCCTGTAGAGGTGTTCACCGCCAGCGACAGCCTCGGCTGGTGCTACCAATTCTGGCAGGCGGAGAAGAAAGCCGCGGTCAACGCCGCCGGCAACAAGATCGGCGCTGATGAGCTGCCCGCCGTCACCCAGTTGTTCACCGAAGACTACATGGTGGATTTTCTGCTCGACAACACCCTCGGCGCCTGGTGGGCAGGTAAAGTAGCAGCGGCTTCCAGCCAAGCTACAAGTAAAGTAGCAGCGGCTTCCAGCCGCTGGTCTCAAGCTACAGGTAAAGTAGCAGCGGCTTCCAGCCGCTGGTCTCAAGCTACAAGCGAAGAAGAATGCCGCCAAATAGCATCCTTACCCGGTTGCCCCTGGCGTTATCTACGTTTCATCAAAGTGGCAGCGATTCCCAGCCACTGTGCCTTCCTGGACAAAGATGAACCCATCGAGAACCAGACCGGTGACCTTCCCCATTGGCGCCAAACTGGCGTCACCTATTTTGTCACGTTTCGTTGCGCGGATTCCTTGCCTGCCGAAAAGCTCGATGCATGGCGCAGTGAAATCAAGGCTTGGCTGGCCGCTCACCCAGAACCTCATGACGACGCTGCGAAGCGCGAGTTTTACGAGAAGTTTCCTCAACAAATCCAGCAATGGCTGGACTCAGGATATGGGCGTTGCCTGCTGAAAAATCCGGCCCATAAGAAATTGCTTGAAGATGCGCTTCAACACTTCGATGGCACCCGATACGATTTGAATGAATATATCGTGGCCGCTAACCATGTTCATGTGCTGGTGACGCCCCGTGACGGATACGAACTTTCCGATATTTTGCATTCGTGGAAGTCATTTACGGCCAACAAAATCAACGAGGCGGAGGGGCTTTCCGGAGTCTTTTGGCAAAAGGAATCCTTTGACCATATTGTCCGGAACGAGAACTCACTCAACAAGTTCCGGAACTATATTCGGGAGCATGACAAGAAGAATCAGAGGCTGGAAGCCTCTGCCACTTTCATGCCCGCTGCTGGCACCTTCGAGGGCTGGCCCAAGACAGCGCAAGAACTCACCTGCCTCGACCCGTGCATGGGAAGCGGCCATTTCGTGGTGGCGATGTTCGAGCGGCTGGTCGCCTTGCGGCTCGCTGAAGAGGCGCTCGACCCAGCGGACGCTGTGGCGGCGGTGATTCGTGACAACCTGTTCGGCCTCGAGCTCGACCCACGCTGCACCCAAATCGCCGCGTTCAATCTCGCCCTGGCCGCCTGGCGCCGCGTCGGCCACTGCCCGCTCCCGCCGATGCACCTCGCCTGCTCCGGCCTCGCGCCCAACGCGAAGCAAGCCGACTGGCTGGCACTGGCGGGCGACAACGAACGGCGACAGCGCGGCATGGCCAACCTCTACACGCTGTTCAAGGACGCCCCCGTGCTGGGCAGCCTCATCAACCCCCGGCTCGCCAAAGCCGACTTGATGGAAGCGGGGTTTCGTGAAATCCAGCCGCTGCTGGCAGTGGCGCTGGCACAGGAGACCAAGGACGATGCCGCGCATGAGATGGCGGTGACCGCGTGGGGAGTGGCCAAGGCTGCGGAAATTCTTGCGGGGCAGTTCACGCTCGTGGCGACGAACGTGCCTTACCTCGGTCGCGGCAAGCAGAATGACACACTAATGGATTACTGCGAGCGAGTGCATGCAGAAGCCAAGGCTGACCTTGCCACGTGTTTTGTTGAGCGCTGTCTCGACTTCTGTGCTTCCAGCGGCACTACAGTCTTGGTGTCGCCGCAGAACTGGCTCTTCTTAACTAGCTACTACAAGCTTCGACTACGACTTCTTCGAGATGCAACGTGGAATGTGGTTGCCAAACTCGGCCCCGCGGCATTTCGCGACATGAATTTCTGGGCGGCAAATACTGGATTGACAATCGTATCTCGATTGAAGCCAATCCGCGGCAGTGAAATATGTGGCCTGGATGTTTCGGCCACCCATGATCCTGAAAAAAAGGGGCCATTGATGTTGGCCCAACCGATGGAGACAGCGACTCAGCTTTCCCAAATCGCAAATCCAGATGCTCGAATCGCACTAGGAGCGTCAGCACACGCGGCCTTGTTGCAGGAACTTGCCGAAGGCGTTCATGGCATGACGACCGGGGACTTGCCTCGCATGGCCCAGCCATTCTGGGAATCATCACAGCGTCTATCAGGCTGGGAGTGGTTTGCAAGCACTGTCGAGGGAACATGTGATTACGGCGGACGAAGCTACGCAGTCCTTTGGCACGGCGGCAACGGCCCAATTTCTGAACTGCCAGGCGCACGTAAGGACGGCCAAGCAGCTTGGGGAAAGCCGGGAGTACTTGTATCGCAAATGAACCAACTTCCCGTCACGCTCTACTCTGGGGAATTGTTCGATAACAATTCAGCAGTCATCTCCCCCGAAAAGCCAGAGCACCTGTCTGCTATTTGGACCTTCTGCTCGTCGAGAGAGTTTTATGACCGTGTTCGAGATATTGACCAACAGGTCAAAGTCACGAACTCAACTCTAGTGAAGGTCCCCTTCGACCTGGCACACTGGCAGAAGGTAGCAGCAGAGAAATACCCGCACGGACTGCCAAAGCCCTTTTCCAGCGACCCGACCCAATGGCTATTCAACGGCCACCCCAGGGAATCAGACCAACCCTTGCACGTCGCCGTCGCCCGCTTGCTCGGCTACCAATGGCCGCGCCAGACCGGTTCCAGCTTCCCCGATTGCCCAGCCCTCGACCCGGATGGCCTCGAAACTCTGGCCGATGAAGACGGCATCGTCTGCCTCTCCGCCACCAAGGGCGAAGCGCCCGCGGCCGAGCGTTTGCGCGTGCTCCTCGCCCAAGCCCTCGGCCCCTTCGAGCTGCGGGCCCTGCTCGCCAGCGCCGGCCCCGGAGGCAAAGCGGGCAGCAAATCCGAGACGCTCGAAGCGTGGCTGCGCGACGAGTTCTTCGAGCAACACTGCGCCCTGTTCCACCATCGCCCGTTCATCTGGCACGTTTGGGACGGCCACAAGAGCGGCTTTAGCGCGCTGGTGAATTATCACAAGCTCGACCACGCCAACCTAGAGAAGCTCACCTACGCCTACCTCGGCGACTGGATTCGCCGCCAGCAAGCCGCCGTGGACAAGGGCGAGGCCGGCAGCGACGCCCGCCTGGAAGCCGCGAAGAATTTGCAGGCCCGGCTCAAACTGATCCTCGAGGGCGAGCCGCCGTTTGATCTCTTCGTGCGCTGGAAGCCGCTCGCCAGCCAGGCCGTCGGCTGGCACCCCGACCTCAACGATGGGGTGCGCTTGAACCTGCGGCCCTTCCTCGCCCAGGACCTTCCCGGCGGGAAAAGAGGCGCCGGGAGCTTGCGCAGCAAGCCGAATGTCAAATGGGAAAAAGATCGCGGCAAGGAACCCGTGCGCGCCAAGGCCGAGTTTCCGTGGTTCTGGGGCTGGGACGAAGCCACGCAAGACTTCGCTGGCGTGGGTAGTGAGCCGGACGGCAACCGTTGGAACAACTGCCACTACAGCAACGCCGTCAAACAGGCGGCCCGGGCAGCAGGCAAATGAGCCACGCTTGCTTGTTATGCTCAGCGCACTCTTGGGCTGCAGGCAGGCGAGACGCCTGCGCTCCCAGCCAGAACCCGTCCGAAGCAATTGGACTGGAGCGCAGATTGCACAAAGCCGTCCGAACGGGGCAGGCGTGTCTGCCCGTAACGCTTGACCGATGAGAAAGGAAGCTCACGCCATGAGCGAGATAGAAAAAACAACCGAACCTGTCGCTCACACCGCCGTCTTTCAGGAAAAAACCATCCGCCGTGCTTGGCACAACGAGGAGTGGTGGTTTGCAGTGGTTGACGTCGTGGCCGTGCTGACGGATTCGGCGGATGCGAAGCAATACATCAAAAAGATGCGCAGCCGCGATCCTGTGCTGGATGCCAACTGGGGTACAACTTGTACCCTCCTTCCTCTGGTCGCAGCAGACGGCAAGCTGCGCGCAAGCAACTGTGCCAACACCGAGGGCTTGTTTCGCATCATCCAGTCGATACCTTCGCCGCAAGCAGAACCCTTCAAGCGTTGGCTGGCGAAAGTAGGTTATGAGCGGGTGAAGGAGATTGAAAACCCCGAGCTGGCGATGGGGCGGATGCAGGAGTTGTACGAAAAGAAGGGCTACGCGAAGGAGTGGATAGACAAGCGTTTGCGCGGTATCGCGGTACGGCAGGATTTGACCGACGAGTGGAAAGCGCGCGGCGTGGCATCCAGCGTGGAGTTTGCGATTCTGACCAATGAGATCATGCAGGGCACCTTCGAGCTGAAGGTGGACGAGTACAAGCAGGTGAAGTCGCTGGCGCGGGAAAACCTTCGCGATCACATGACCGACATTGAGCTCATTCTAACGATGCTCGGCGAGGCAACGACCGCCAAACTGCACCGCGACCGGGATTCACAGGGCATGGCGCCGCTGAAAGAAGATGCGAAGGATGGCGGCGCCGTAGCGGGTAGGACGCGCAAGGATATTGAAGCGCAAAGCGGCAAGCCGGTGATCTCCACCGAAAACTTCAAGCAATTGAAAGGTGGCGCTTCGAAGCGGTTGAAGAAGGCGTCAGGCGAGGCTCAACGCCTCGACGTCGAGGGTCGCGAAGATGAGTGAAACCCTTGCCCAACGCCTCGTTGCCGCCCTGCGGACCACTGCTCAGTCCTATGCCGCTGGCGACCAGGTGGCGCCCTGTGCGGTGCTGTGGACCGATCCAGAGCGGCTGTGGGAATCCGTGATGCCGGCCTTGCAGGCGATTCTGCCGGAGCTGTTTCTGCTCGGCAGTTATGCGCCTGAACGGCGCACCGGCCCGGCGCTGTGGCTGCGTTGCCTCGAGGCGCGACGGGTGGTTGGCGCACCGCAACCGGGAACCACGCCAGTATTTTACCTACCTGGCATCAGTCGTGAGCAGTTGCGTGCCGCCGAGGATTGCCCGCCCGAACTGGCGGCCCTGGTGGAGTTGCAGTATCGCGGCGCGCTGTGGCTGCATGTGAATGGCAAGGACTGGACGCCCTATGCATTCATGGTGTCGAAACACGGCGGCCTCGACCTCGAGGTGGCCAAGGACAAAGCCACGCTCGATGCGCTGAGCGGCGCCTTGCCGTCACTCATGGCCGTGCCGCTGAGGCAGTTGCAGGGGCGGCGGCTGGATTCGGAGTTTTTCAACGCTCTGGTGGCGCCCGACGCAACCGGCTTGCTGCTGCGTTGGCTGAGCGATCCCGAGGCGTTCCAACAGTGCCGCTCGGCTGCTGAATGGGCGGCGTTTTGCCAGCAATGCAAAGCCGATTTTGGCCTTGATCCAGTCAAGGATGGCCCTCTGAAGGCGGCTCAACGGCTGGCGGCGCGGGCGACCGGTTGGAACACGGTGTGGCTGCGCTTTGCGGAGGCGCCAGCGAATTACCCTGGCGTCGTCGAATGGCTGAAGCGCGCGGCGCCGAAAACCCCAGGCATGTTTGATACCGCCGGGGTCTGGCCGGGCATCAACGAAAGTGACGAGCGGAAATTGCAGCAGGCGCTGGAAGTGCTGCGCGACCGGCCGCAGGACGAGGCGAT
>PFUG01000620.1 GCA_002789955.1 Deltaproteobacteria bacterium CG_4_9_14_3_um_filter_63_12
GGCTGTAGGGGCGCAGCGTGCTGCGCCCTCCAGGGTGGTGTGCCCCTGCGCGGGCTGTAGGGGCGCTGCGTGCTGCGCCCTCCAGGGTGGTGTGCCCGTGCGCGGGCTGTAGGGGCGCTGCGTGCTGCGCCCTGGGCCGCGGAGCTTGCTCCGTGGCCCTTACCTCATTCACAAACCCAGCGAACTACTGACGCAGCAGAATGCCCGCGTACTGATCCTCGGGCGTCAACAGCCCGTTCACCTTCAGACCCACATCGCTGAGCGAGTAGACGTAGTCCTCGATGAACACGCTGCGGCGAACCGTGGTCCACCAGCTGTAGCCGTAGTCCGGATCGCAGGTCCAGACGTCGTAGTTGTCGTGGCACCATTGCTGGTTCACCAGGTCCGCATGGTTCACGCGGCCGATCTCCTCGAACCCCGTCGCGTCGCTCGCCTTGTAAATCAGCAGCCCAGAGAAGTTCTCGCCGTTGGCGTTGTCCCACTCGTAGATGTTGATGGGGAACGCCAAAATCTGCTTCTCAGCGTGGTAGGTGAACGCGTGGTGATCCCACATGGCTTCGCTGTACGACGACCAAGACCCAAAGGAGACGACCTCTTGGAAGTCACGGGTGGGGTTCGTCATGTCGGTCACGTCGAAGATCTGCAACTGCACGCCCGTCACCGCGCCGTCATCGGTCGCGTCCTGACCGATGGTCAGCAGGTGGTCGGCGCCCAGCGGATGGAGGTAGCTCGAGAAACCGTTGACCTTGAGCTCGCCCTTCAGCGTCGGGGCGGTCGGGTCGGTCAGATCGATGGTGAAGAGGGGGTCGGTCTGGCGGAAGGTCACCATGAAGCCGCGCTCGGCCATCATGCGGACGGCGTAAATCTGCTCGCCTGGGGCCAGGCCGGTCAGCTCGCCGACCTTGTTCAAGAGGCCGCCGTCCTGCTGCAGCACGGTGATGGCGTTGCCGCCCGTGACGGTGCTGGTCGACGTGGTGGCGTTCCACTCCCAGTCGTTGTCGGTCGTGGCGACGCGCAGGTAGCCTTGGTACTCGCTCATGGCGAACTGGTTGAGGAGCCAACCGTCGACACGGCCGCTGGCGACGTAGGCGGGTTTGCCGTTGGGTCCGCGCAGGCCGAACTTGTGGATGTGCGTCTCGAGGTTGCCGGAGCCCCAGCCCCACCACCACCAATTGCTGCCCATGGCGATGTAGAGGTTGTCTTGCGAGGCGTAGACTTCCCAGCCCTGGGCGAGGAGGCCAGTGGCGTCGAAGACCGCGGGGTCGTCGAGGGAGAAGTGGGTCAGGCTGAGCATCCCCAGCTGGGCCACGGTCTGCGGCAGGTAGACGTCGGTGCACGAGAAGAGGGGAGCGGAGACGTTGTTCTCGAACTTGCGCGGCAACAAACTCTGCACATCGACGCCCGCCAGTTGATTGGCGACCAAGGTGTGGATTTGAGGCCGGGCCTGGTTTTTCAGCGCGGCGGTGCGGGCTTCGTC
This sequence comes from Deltaproteobacteria bacterium CG_4_9_14_3_um_filter_63_12, assembly GCA_002789955.1. Classification (GTDB taxonomy): domain Bacteria; phylum Myxococcota_A; class Bradymonadia; order UBA4248; family UM-FILTER-63-12; genus UM-FILTER-63-12. The sequence goes on from PFUG01000620.1 coordinate 1,478, forward strand.
GTCCGAGTACTCCGGCGAAGACACGCCGGGCAGCTCGTTCCAGCCGTACTCCCAAACGTTGAACGGGAGATTTAGATAACTATTGGTTACGGCGTAGACCTCGCCGTCGAGCATGCGGGCGTCGGCGAACCAGCCCTCGACGTCCACAATGCGCTCGACCACCGGCGCCGTGCGGTCGGTCACGTCGATGATGGTGAAGCGGGTGCCGTCGAAGGGGCGAACGGTGTTGGTGCCGCTGGCCCAGGTGTTGTTCACGACCACGACGCGGTCGCCGAACAAGAAGAGGCCCGACGAATAGGAGTAATCCGGTTGCTCGGTCAACTGCACGCGCGACACCTCGGAGACCTCGGTCACGGGCCAGCTGTCGACGATCACTAGGTCGCCCTGGACGACAGTGTAGAGGAAGTTCCCGTCGGTCTTCACGAGGTCGATCTCGTCGACGCCGGCCTCTTGGACGTTGGTCGTCGTGTAGTCCGTGGGCGAGCTGGGGTCCGCGCTCGGCGCGGGAACGTTGCCGCCGTTTTCGGCATCGGCCATGAAACGGCCGCCCTGCGAGTAGCGGGAGTTCAGAATCTCTTCGGTGGTGGCGTTGATGATCCGGGCCCGGAGCACGTCGCAGTTCTGCGCCGGCATCAAGCTGTACTCGGTCTCGACCCAGGGGGTGTCGGGGTTATCGACGATGGTCTTGGTCTCTTCCTCGTCACAAGCAGCCATGAACGGGATGAACAAGGCCAAGACGAGGAGCAGCCAGCGTCTGGGAGAGAGTCTGTGTGGGGATTTCATGGGGGCCTCCTTGGGCAAAGTCAGACTGGCGAAAAGTTGAACAGCTGGCAGACTCTAGGAGCGAATGCCGTGCCAGGACTCACCACTCCGTGAACGGGTCTCTTGGTCGCGCTCTGGTCGAGCTGCGCTCTGTCCCCTGGCAACGGCGTTATCGCATTGAGTGTGGAGACCTGGCCGCGCCCAATTCGCCCTTCTTGGGCTTGGTCGCCGAGGGCCCGAAGCCGTGTTCTCGACCGTTTTTGTCGGGGTGACCCTCAGAATTCTGACACCCCTGACAGCCGGAGGTGACTCATCAGTCCAGAGCACTGGCACGTCGGCCGGCCCCAGCAGAGGACCTCGAGGTCACTCCTTGCCGGTTCCTAGGGTCCAGCGGATGACCTCGAGGTCACTCGTTGCCGGTTGCTGGGGTGCAGCCGAGGACCCCGAGCTCACTCGTTGCCGGTTGCTGGGGTGCAGCCGAGGACCTCGAGGTCACTCGTTGCCGGTTGCTGGGGTGCAGCCGAGGACCTCGAGGTCACTCGTTGTCGGTTGGTTCGGGACTCACATCATCTACAGCACAGGTGTCTGCCTTCAGTAGGGTTTGAACGTGCGGGACCTCTCGGCGGCATAAGGGATCCTCGAACTCCCCCTCTTCCGCCAGGGCCCGCCAGGAGAGGGGGGCTGGGGGCGTAGGCGCTAGATTAGACTCGCGACCCACCCCAGACCTCCAATTGACCGCAATCGTTGGACTCCCCCTCGCCCACGAAGTGGGAGAGGGGGCCGGGGGGTGAGAGCCTAAGGCCGACCTTACAGCTCAACAAGAGAAAGCACTGCAGAATCAGCTAAGCGCTTCCCCACAATACCTCGATGTCCAAATCTTGCGCCGGGTTCGTGGCATACTAGTGGGCACTTCGTTGCGGCAGAGTTTGACCGGGTCGTCGGTCCCCATGTACGTCGGTCCAGGCGGACTCATTGTGGAAGCTTTTCGATAGGTCTCCACCGCTGGACAAACTTCGGTACCCCTGAAGTGCAATAATGGAACTCCCCTTGAGGCGGGAAGCCTCCGGTCACTGGCCGGACTGCACCCAAAGAAAAAGCAAAAGGGGGTCCGGGGGACAAAGTCCCCCGGCGGGTCAGGGCAGAGCCCTGCCTCCACCCAAATGATTGTGTAGGGAAGCTCCTAAATTAGGCCAACGACAGCTATTCTAGCGCCAATCGGGGCGGGGGAGGCCAAAAGACCAGCGAGCATCGGCGGCTGTGTATGGGAGCCACGTTACGGACAGGTCGCGAAGGGGGCGCCTGTGTTGCACGTCGCTGGCGACTGGCGGCGCCCATCGGCGACGACGGTGTTGAAGGGGAGGAAAGCGCTGCCTGTGAGCTCGGGGTCGCGGACCAGCGAGGTGTCCGAGGCCTGGAGGTTGACCCAGGCCAGGGAGCCCCGGGTGAATGGAACGTTGGCGGCGTTGGTCACGACGACGGCGCCACCAGTGTTTCCTAAGCCGAGTGGCGCGGTCATGAAGACGGCGTCTGCGAACTCGGCGCAGGCTGGGTTGGCGGTCGAGGCGCCGAAGATCACCAGCGCCTGCCGCGGTTGCAAACAGGTCCCCGCCGGGATCCCCAGCTTGCTCGCTCCGTCCACGACGACCTGGACTCCGGTGAGGTCGATCGCCGCGGCGTTCACATTCAACAACTCGATGAACTCGTCGGCCGCGCTGCCGCGCGTGCCATCACAGTTTGCGTCGCCGTTGGTCTGGAAGGGGAGCCCGGTGCCGGGAGCGGGATCGTAGAGGAGCTCGTTGAGAACCAGGTCGCCTACGCCAGGGAGCGAGCAGTTCGGGCAGTCGGCCGAGCACGAGGTCGATTCTTCGCCAGCGTCGCAGGAGCCATTGCCGCAGTTCGTGCAGGTCGAGGTGTCGAAAGCCGTGCAGTCGGCGCTGCAGTGGAGCACGCCGGCGAAGAACCCTTCGGCACTGCAGGTGGTCGCGAAGGTGTCCGTATCGCACACCTCTGTACTCTCGAGCAGACCATTGCCGCACACTGGAGTGGTGTCTTGGTTGACGTCGGCGACGGTGTCCTGGACCGTGTCTGCGAGGGTGTCCGTCAGGGTGTCTTCGTCGAGGGCGGTGTCACCCGTCTTCGTGTCGGTCTGAACGGTGTCGGCGACGTCGGTGTGCGTGTCGGCGGGGATGTCGACCAGAGTGCCGTCGTTCGCGACGTCAGACGCAGTCGCGTCCACCTGGACCGTGTCGTAATTATGGCCTTTGACGGCTGGCTCGTCGCCACACGCCGCGACGACCAAAGCAACGAGGGCGATGGACAGGAGGGTGCAAAGGTCTGAATGGCGCATGGTGTTCACCCGTAGTTCGAGGGGATTTCAATGTAGCACTGGTTCAGTGCGGCTTCGAGCTTCACGAGAGCGAGTGACGCGGTGGCTAGAACCCGCACAGGGAACCGTCGACGTACATGTCCGCAGTCTCGGCTGGGTCGACGAGCTCGTTGAGCGCAAAAGAGCACGACGCGAGCAGGGAGTCGGGCCCAGGGAGCGCTCGCGGTCAGTTTCGAAAACCTCGGCCGCTGGGACCCGCCTCGCCGGTCCCTCGAGGCACGCCGGCAGCGTGGCGGTGAGGTCGAGGCTGGTAGAGCGGATGCCTCGTCGGTAGGCCCGACCCAGGAGGGAGCGAGCTCGGCTAGGTGTCCTGGGGTGTGCAAGAAAAGAGAAGACCAGCTCGTCGAGCTTCGCAGACTGCTCTTCGGGGGTCGGCGCTGCGAAGCCGTCGGGGAGAACACGTGCGCGGTCCCTTTGAGCTCGTACTCCTGGGCGTTGGACGAGATGTAGTTGCCGAACTTCCCGTCGGCGCCCAGGTCGGTGGGCAGCGCGTGGGGTCCTTTGACGACGCCGTCATTGGCCTCTCCGGTGCAGCCTTGGAGGGCGAGGGCGACGAGGAGGAAGAGGGCGACAAAGCGCGACTTTGTCATTGGCATCTCGAGCTCGAAAAAAATGCCTCCTCAGC
>PFUG01000274.1 GCA_002789955.1 Deltaproteobacteria bacterium CG_4_9_14_3_um_filter_63_12
GGTCTTCGGCACGCCACGCGGCTGCGTCGGACGACGCTCCAGGTCGTCCTCCATCATGGCACGTTTCATCTCCACGGTGTGCCGGGAGGTCACCGCCAGAGACAGCGGAGAGGCTTCTAAGACCGGACCGTTGCCCGCAGGATGCGCCTTCCATCCTAACGCATCGGTGTTGGAGCGCACCGAGACAAACTGCGCCGTCTTGCGCTCGTCGAGGTCGTCTACATCGCCCTCCCCGACTCGGACCGGGGAGATGGCGATGGTGCTGCGAGCCGTCAGCCCCAGCTCGTCGCCGAGCTGCCGCAGCGCCTTGAGCATCGCCGTGGCGCTCTCGAAACGCTCCTCTCGGCGTTTTTCGCAGGCCTTCGCGATGATGGTGTCCCACCGCGGGGAGACGTCGACCCGATGGTGCAGTACCGACGGCACCGGCTGGTTCATCTGGGCGTCGATGATCTGCACCATCGAGCGGAAGTTGAACGGCAACACCCCCGTCAGGCACTCGTAGAGCGAGATCCCCAAGGCATAGAGGTCGGCCCGCTCGTCCACGCGACTCGAGTCCTTGATCTGCTCGGGAGCCATATAGGCCATGGTGCCAACGCGCAGCCCCGTCTGGGTCTTGACGCCCGTCGCGAGCGCTTTCGCCAGGCCAAAATCGGCCACGTAGGCCCGCAGATTTCCGTCCGCCTCTTGCTGCAGCAGGATGTTCGAGGGCTTCAGGTCGCGGTGTACGATCTTCTGCGCGTGCGCGTAGCGCATCGCGTCGACCACTTGCATGGCCAGCGAGTAGGTCAGCACCTCAGACAGGCCACCCGGATGCAGCGGGAGGTACTGCTCGAGCGTCGAGCCCTCCACATACTGCATGATGCAGGCGGCGAGGCGGTCGCTTCGATAAGAGTCGTGCACGCGCACGATGTTGGGATGATCGAGCCCCTGCAGAATCCGCGTCTCCGCTAGAAACCGGTCCTTCACGAACTCGCTCTTCGCCACCGACTGACGCAGAACCTTCGCCGCGAACACCAGCCCAGTGTGGACGTTCGAGACCTTGTAGATCACGGCCGCGGCGCCCTCGCCCAAGGGGGCGAGCACCTCATAGTCGCCGATGCGGTCTCGCGGGAGGAGAAGTTCGTCAGAAATAATGGCTCTCCCTGCTAGAAGCGACCCGTGATTCGATTGAATCGCCGATACAGCTCGGGCTTTCGCTGGACTCGATGTTCCAGCTCACCCTTCGCGACCGCGATGCGATGTGTCAAGTCGTAGAGACGATCTTGGTGGTCGTTCTCCAGTTTCGTCTGGCGCTTGTCGCCCAGCGCCCGAATCGACGCCCGAAGCGCCCCACGCCGCTGCCGTGTCTCGACCTCGAAGGCCTCCAGCGCATCCAGCGTCTCTTCCGGCGAGACCCCCGCCTCCAAGATCCGCACCACCGCTTCGAGAAGGTCGAGGTTCTGCTCCACCACGTCCTTCTTGGGCGGCTTGTTACAAGCCACGATTAGCAACGCCACCAAGGCCCACTGGGCGCATCGGGTCAGCGCAGAGCGACTCAGGCCAAAGTGTGTTCGAGCAGCCATCGGCATGCGAATCCATAAGAACTAAAGAACCCTTCACACGAAATGGATCTACTGACGGACGACCCGCAGAAGATCAACAGGTTTCGAGCGACTGGTCATTCTGGACGCTGTAGTGTACTGCGCAACGAACTTCCTTTGGAATCACTTCGACACGGGAGGTGGCGACCCCTCCGCGCCCGCTCGCCAAAAAGTGGCGAGAATGACTCGGAAAAGTGTTATCTCTCTGCGGCCAGCTGCACAGACGACCTAGCCTGGCGGTGGACGGCCAGCAAAAGAAACATGCTCATCGCGATCCTCTTCTCCATAGTCCTGATTCTGCTGAACGCTTTCTTCGTTGCCGCCGAGTTCGCGTTCGTCAAAGTACGAACCACTCAGCTCGAGGGCCTCGCCGCGACCGGCGGGCGCCGAGCCACGCTCGCGCTCCACATCGCCAAGAACGTCGACCCCTACCTCTCTGCGACCCAGCTCGGCATCACCCTCGCCTCGCTCGCCCTGGGCTGGATCGGCGAGCCCGCTGTCGCCAAGCCCCTCGAGCTGCTCTTCGCCTACTCGGGCCTCGTCATCGCAGACGACACCCTGCACCTGATGTCCTTCGGCATCGCCTTCAGCATCATCTCCTTCAGCCACATCGTCATCGGCGAGGTCGCTCCCAAGAGCTTCGCCATCGCCAAGCCCACACAGACCGCGCTCTTCATCGCCATCCCATTGCGCGCTCTCTTCCTCTGCTTCTACCCCTTCCTCGCCGTCCTCAACGTCAGCGCCGTCGCGCTCCTCAAGCTCGTCAACGTGCGCCCCGTCGAGGGGCACGGAATGTCCATCAGCGCCGAAGAGCTGCGCAACATTGCGCAGCACTCCACCTCCGATGGAACCATCCCCGAGGACCAAGGCGCCCTCATCGACAAGGTCTTCAAGTTCAGCGACCGCGTGGCCCGCGAAATCATGGTCCCACGCAACCGAATGGTCGCCATCAACTCCGAAGACCCCATCGCAGAGTCCATCCAGTTCGCCCTCGACCGGGGACACACCCGATACCCCTTGTACAAAGGCGAGATCGACCAGATCGTCGGCATCCTCCACCTCAAGGACATCCTGCATCTCTTCACCAAGCCCCTCGAGATCGACGACCTCACGCCGTTGGCTCGCCAGCCCCTCTACGTCCCCGAGACGGCTCTCGCGCAACACCTCCTCAGGGAGTTCCAACTGCGCAAGAGCCACCTCGCCATCGTCGTCGACGAACACGGCGGCATCGCTGGCGTCATCACCCTCGAGGACACCCTCGAGGAGCTCGTCGGCGAGATCCAAGACGAGTTCGACGTAGAATCCCCGCTCATCGAAGAGATCACGGGCGGCTACTCCATCGACGGCGGGCTTCTCCTCGACGAGCTCGTCGAGAGACTCGGCCTCGAGGAGATCGACTCCTACGCCGACACCGTCAGCGGCTACGTCATGGAGCAGCTCGGGCGCATCGCCAAGGTCGGCGACGAGGTCTCTCTCGGGACCCACGTCATGCGCGTCGCCGAGATGGACCGGCTGCGGATCGTGCGGGTGGTAGTGCGACCATTGCAGGCGCGGCCGGTCGTCGAGTAGAGGCGGTTCGCCGTCCTCGCTCGGCCTTGAAAGCACTCGCCAATAACGCAGGGGATCGTGCGCCCAAACCGGCGCACATTTGACAATCTCTAGCGATGTCCTCTGCGATAAGATCGAAGCAATATCGACCACATACCGCCTGAACAAACGTCAAACCGAACTAAAAGTACTTCTTCAGCGGCGCCTCGGGGTCGCGCACCTCGAACGGCTCCCCACCGTCGCGCACGTACTTCTCGTAGATCTGCAAGCGCAAATGCACTGCGCCCGTGTTGATGCCCACAGCCACTGGGTAGATCCCCACGCAACAGGCCAACATCCCGACGAGGACCAGCGGGATGCACACCAACAGGAAGACGAAATACGACGCCAAGGTCGTCCCGAAGGTGGCGCGCATGTAGCGGAGATTCCCTTTGAAATCGAGCGCCTTGTTCAGGTCTTCGGTGAGCTCCGCGCGGGTCTGGAAGGCGCTGACGACGACGATGGAGGCCACCGACAGGGCTAGGCACAGGACCGCCAAGAACAACGCCAGCACCAGCACCAGCACCTCGGAGTTTCGGCCGAGCAGCATCATCACCGGCATCAGCACCCCCATCAGCAGGCCGATGCCAAAAGCGAGGGGCAAGATGGCAACCAACTGCGCCACGAAAGCCGGAATGCCGCGCTGGAAATAGGTCATCAGGTCGTTGAACGAGAGCTTCGGGATGGGCTCTGGGTCGTTGCGGTGGATGCGCTGTGCGATCTCGGTGTGCCAGCCCGCCAGCGCCATGGGCCCGAGGATCGGGATGATCAAGAAGACCGTCCCAATCAAGGCGTTCGACATCCAGTTCTCGTCTTTGAAGAAGAACTTCGCGGCGGCGACTGTGTTCATGCTACCTGCCTCTGCGCATAAGGAGTTGCGCACGGTGCCATAGGTGCTCGTGCGGTGCCACCACTCCACGGCGCCGCAACCGAAACCAAGGCGTCGTCAGGAGACAACCTGCCCATTTGAGCATCGCCAGAGGCGTGATGGCAGCGTCTGCTTCGACGATGCTGGGCATCGCCTGCATCGCCTCCTTGCCCTCCCACCTCTGACTTCGCCCAAATGCGCATTTTGTTCCCGGACGACGCCTAAGAGACTAGCCGAGCTTCAGAACGAGGATCTTCGAGGCCGCGTCGAGCATGGTCATCAAGGTGTCGTCGTCGTCCGTCAGCAACGCTGCGGCCAGCGAGTCGTCGAGGACCTTTCTCGCCCGCTCGTCGAGCTCGTCGTGGCCTGGCTCCATGGCCGCCTCGGCGAGTTGGAGGAGCCTCTCGCCGACCTGATCCCCCGCATCGATGACCTGTTGGCAAGCAGCGACCAAGGTCCGAGCGATGATGTCGGCGCGGATCTGATTGGTGGCGCCCGTGCGCGCCGCCACTTCGCCGAGCGGCGAGTCCGATTCTTGCGGGGCCGGCAGCCAGCGCGCCGAGCGCAACGCCGCCATCAGGGCGTTCCATGCGCGAAAGCGCCCCGGGGCCAACACCGACCAGCAGGCCAGAACCGTCGCCCCATCCTTGATGGCGCGCGCCTCTGCGAGCAGCTCCTTCGCCGCCTCCGCGTCGCCTCTCCGAACCTGCTGTTTCAACTCGGTGTAGTTCACTTTCCCCCCTTGATGCAGCCAGTGACTACCACATCGACGACTCGATGTCTCGGGTTCGTGTCGGCCTTCGAGTTTCTCGAAGACCCACTTCCAGCGAGCTGTTTCTTGCGAGCCTAGCGGTCCGAAGAAGGCCCCGTTCCCTCGTCCGGGGTCTCGACCTCCTCGGGTGGCGTTTCCTGTCCGGACTTCTTCACGGGACGCGCCGAGTCTTTCGTCTGCGGCAGCGCTGTAACCCCGTCCACGAACGAACTCGACCAGGCCGGCAAGGGCGGCGCCTCGCCCCTTTCGATGCGCTCACCCCACTCCACATCGCTCAAGCGATTGCTCATGTCTTGTTCGAATTCGTAGAAAGAGAAGATTCCCCCCTGCGTCATCCGCTGGCCG
>PFUG01000493.1:0-913 GCA_002789955.1 Deltaproteobacteria bacterium CG_4_9_14_3_um_filter_63_12
TCGAGGAGGGCGCCGACCATCTCCTTTTGCCCGAGGAAGCCGTACCACTCGTCGTAGTCGAGGTTGGTGGTGATGAGCGTGGCGATTGTTTCTGTAAACAGAGGGATAAGACAACCGGTTGGTTCTGAGAGTTGTGTGACAATTCGTTGTTTGCGCGACACCGGATGTCTTGTCAGTTGCTAAATGACAGATGGCTGAGCATGACACGCCAGCGAAGGTGTGCGTCGTTTGGCTCCGAGGCCAATCGAGTATTCGCAGCGATGGCAGGGCTTTTCCCATTCTTGACATTTACTAAATGACAGTGTATTTAACGTGACATGTCGATGCACGAAGAGCAGGTCAGACCCTACCAGGAGGTCTTGAGCAAGCTTCCCTTTGTCGTCTCCATGCCTCTCTTGGACGAGTCAGCATCGTTCTTGGAGTTGGAGACGCCAACGGGACGTCATGTCCTCGCAGTCGAGCTCATCGCGAGCCATTTGAGCTACGAGAACGTCGATCGCATCTTGAAGGAGGGCGAAGCACTGGAGAGACCTTGGATAATCGCAGCTCCATACGTCGGTGGTCCGATGGCGAAGTATTTGAGAGAGCGCTCCGTCAACTACGTGGATCGTGAGGGGAACTGCCACCTACAGCTGGGCAATCAGCATGTCGCCATCATCGAAGGACGTACGCAGTCCGTCCGTCCTCCGGCGGCAAAGGGGCTTCGTACTCCTGCATATCGGGCTCTATTCGCATACCTCGCCGATGACGGGCTCGCAAACGCTTCCCTCCGTGAAGTCGCAAAGCAGGGCGGAGTCAGTCGCCAGGCCGTGCTCAACATACGGCAGCGGCTTGTTGACGAGGGGATTCTCTTCAAGGCAGGTCGAGGCTATCAGTGGGACCCCTCCCGACGAAACGAGGCTCTTGATCGCTG
>PFUG01000493.1:974-5280 GCA_002789955.1 Deltaproteobacteria bacterium CG_4_9_14_3_um_filter_63_12
CATTCTGCCACAGCGGAGCTCGAGTCTGACCTGAGCTCCTTGCTCGGTTCCTCCGATGAATGGCGCTTTGGAGGGTGTGCGGCGGGAAATCGGCTCAGCCCATATTACCGAAGCCCGATCACGGTAATCCATCGAGCGGGAGGTCTGGAGAAGAGCCTCCTACGACGACTCAAAGCACTGCCCGAGGCACAAGGCAATCTCGTCGTGCTCGATACGCTTGGCCCAATTGGCATGCAAGGGGCGTCCGGCGACACAGTGCACCCACTGCTCGTGTACTCCGAGATGCTGCTGTCAGGAGAACGCGCCCGGGAGGCCGCTCATCGTATCTTTGAGCTATTCTTGGAAAGAAAATGACCTTAACTCGACCACAGTTGGACGTCCTAAAGGAGCTTTCTCGGCTCTGGTCGAACCACGAATTCGTGTTGATCGGTGCCTCCGCAATGCTATCGCAGCTTCCAGACCTCGATCGGCAAACTGACGATCTCGATCTCTGTCTCGCGGTCGAGCTGAATGAGTTTCCCGCTGGGCTGGAGACTCAGCCAGGTTGGACGAGAGATCAAAAAGTGGAGCATCGCTGGTATTGCGGCGAGCTTCCGGTCGACGTCGTCCCGGCTGGACCAAGACTGTTGGCGACCGGGACACTTCGATGGAGCAGTGGTCATGAGATGAGCTTGACCGCGCTCGACCTAACGTTTCAGCACAACGTCAAGGTTCAATGCGGACCTGGCGAGTTCGTCTCCGTTGCCACCATACCCGTACTCGCACTGTTGAAGATGGCTTCGTTTTGCGATCGTCCATACCAACGAGAGCGGGACCTCGCTGACCTTGGTCAGATATTGAGCCGATACCTCGAGGGGGATGACCGATGCTTCGAGGATAGCGTCTTCGATGCGGGGGTCGAGTACTCCAACGTCAGTGCGTACCTATGTGGCTGCGACATCAGCGGCATCGCAACGAATCGAGAACACCGTGATTTGATCGTTCGGTTCCTGACCCTCATCGGACCGGAGACGGCCCATCGTGCGAAGATGTTCAGGCTCGGACCACAGAGTGCCAAAGACGAGTTCGAAACGCGTCTCGAGGCATTTCGACGTGGACTGGGACTCGAGAAGTCTTGATAGGTTCAATGGGGATGGTGCAGACACCGACACCCCTGGCGCCAGCGACTCGGGCACTCTGCTCCCAAGCCGCCAGCGAAGAAGTGCTGCGCGAAAACGCCAAGAAGCCCGCTAAAGGCGGGCTTCTCGGGGGCTTCGTCGACGGGCTAAGTCTCAGAAGCTGAGGCGAGCGTTGATGGCCAGGTTGTCCAAGCCCACGACCACCAATCCAGAGTCGGACAGAATGTAGAGGTTGTCGCCGATGAAGTAGCTGCGTCGGAGCTCGGCGCCGTTGTCTTCGATGGCCGCGGCCTCGGAGATGGAGCGGTCGTTGACGCGGTAGAGGTTCATGGTTTTGCGGGAGCCGCTGATGGGGAGGGCCATGAGGTGTTGGTCTTCGAGGTAACGGAAGGCGCGGTGCTCGTCGATGGCTTCGGAGGTGGAGCTGGAGCCGCCGACGCTGATCTCCTGCAGAGCGCTTGGGTTCGAGAGGTTGGCGACGCTGAAGAGCGAGAGCTTGACGGAGTTGTTGGTGGTGTCGGTGCCGACGCCGATGAGCCGGCCGCCGTCGATGGGGTGCAGGTAGGTGGAGAAGCCGGGGATCTCGAGCTGGCCGCGAATCTCAGGGGTGGCTTGGTTGGAGAGGTCGATGGTGAAGAGGGGGTCGCCAGTGACCTCGGCCCAAGTGATGACGTAGCCGATGTTGCCCATGAAGCGCACTGCGTAGAGGTCTTCGCCGTGGGAGATGTCGACCAGCTCGCCGACGACGCGCAGGTAGCGTTGCGGGTCGTCCGACTGCAGCTTGACGTCTTCTGGGTTGGGCTCGATGACCTCGGGCTCCAAGGGCAGCGTGAAGACGTTGATGGGCTTGTAGCCGTCGCCTGCGCGGTTCATCTGGGTGGCGATGCGGAGGTAGCCGTTGTACTCGGAGATGGAGAACTGGTTGAGGATCCAACCGTGCACAATGCCCGTGGCCCAGTACGAGGTCCCGCCGTCTTTGCTCATGGTGAAGCGGTGCAACGTCGTCGCCTCGACGTTCTCGGAGCCGCCGTCTTTGAACTTGGTGTCGGCGTAGTTGGTGTGGGCCACGATGATGGCCTCGGTCGAGGCGTAGATGAGCGTGCCGTCGCCGATGAAGGTGGTGGTCTGCACGGGGCTGGCGTTGTTGGCCAGGTCGAAGTTGTAGATGCCGAGGGCGGCGTCGCCGCTGGCGCTGCGGGAGGTGTAGGCGCTGGCGCAGCTGGCGCGTTGGGCAGTCTGGGTGCTCAGGTAGCCGTTCCAGCTCTTGGAGTAGGAGTAGGGGAGCCAAGAATCGAGGCCAGAGGCGTCGATGACGGCGGCTTGTTCTTGGGCCCAGGCGGCGAAGTTCTCGCTGGCGGCCGGCGGAATGAGCTTTGGCCCGCCGAGGTCGGCGCGGGCGACGAGGTAGAGTTGGTTCTGGACACGGCGCGCGGCGATGTAGTCGCCCTCGACGGAGACCTCTCGGACGCGGGTCGGGTTGGAGCGGTCACTCACGTCGAAGACGATGGCCTCGACGACCGAGTCGTTGTCGCTGCGGGAAGGCAGTGAAGAGGCGCTCTGGTAGAGCATCGCGACCTCTTTGTGGGTGATCTTGGTGATCACGACCACGGTGTTGCCATCCAGGAACATCTCGATGGGCGTGCCGTCGATGGCCACATCGGCCGCGATTTTCGCGCCGTTGACCTTGAGGATGCCGCCATTCTGCGTGTCGCCGAGGGCCTCGACGATGACCAGGCGGCCTTGGTGCAGCGCGAAGGCGTGGGTTCCGTCGACCTGGAAGATGTCGGCTTCGTCGACGCCGAGCTCTTGGTTGTTGGTGATGGAGTGGGGAATCGCGCCACTCGTGCCGCTGCCCGACGACGGGGCGATGGAGCTGCTGTAACCGAACGGGTCGAAGGTCCCGCCAGTCTCCTGCAGCGCAGTGATTTGCTGGGCCGACTCGTAGGCCTCGCTCTTGACGTAGCTTTCGACCTCACCACAGCTCCCGAACTGGACAACCTGGGCCTGCGCCGGATCGATGGTGCCGAGCTCCTGACACCCCGTGCTGGCCAGAAGACCGAGGGAGGCGAGACCGAAGAGAAGGACGAGCTGCGAACGGCGAGTCGAGTGAGCGGTGTGTTTCATGGTGGCCTCTTTCGTATGGGCGATGGCGAGGGGACGCCAGAGTCAGCGGATGCCAAGGCCTAACACAATAGTCGTGCCAAGCTCCGTCGGTGTTGCGATCAGACTGCTCGCGTCTGTGTTTTGGAGTAACCAGAGGGTCCTCGGTACGCCAGTTTGGAGGCGTCGCAGGGGGGGGTGTTGCGGCAATGCACACAACACTGTGGTTCGCAGCCACCCAGGCCTTGGCGGGTGGCGGCCGTTGTGTTCTTGGTCTTTGACGTTCACAATCAGCCCCCCAGTGACCGGAGGAAGCCATGAGAATCCAACCCTTGCACGTGCTCGCCTGGGCCGTGCTCCTTTTCGTTACGGCATGTCAGGGCAAGACCGAAGCTCCTGCATCGACTCCCACACCCAGCGAGCTCCCCACGCCCAAAGAGGCCGCGCACACCGCCCAAATTGCTAAGGGCGTCGCCGAGGAGGAGGTCGTGGCCGAGACCGAGTGTGTGAAGGCAAAGGACTGTGTGGTCATCGAGCTGGACTGTTGTGGCACCTGCCGCGCCGACGAAGCCCCTCAGCTCAAGGCCGGCACACAAGCGGACCTCCTCGCTCAAACCAAGCTCTGCGCAGCGACGGCGCAGGACTGCCAGCCCGCTTGCGGGGTCTTCGGCGTCGATCCGAGCTACATCGCCCTCTGCGTCGGCGGCAGTTGCGAGTTGGTCGATTTGCGCAAGTCGGAATACAGCGAGTGTGAGACTGCGGACGACTGCCAGTTGCGCCCCCCGCGCTGCTGTGGATGTTCTGGCGAGCCCGCAGCGCTGGCCAAAGACGAGTTCGGCGCGCTCAAGGCCGAGTTGTGCGACGAGTTCGAGACGTGTAACCCCTGTCGCTTGCCGCTCTACAGCGGCTACACACTGGACTGCATCGAGGGCCACTGCATCGGCGAGCGCCCTTAGGCGTCGTCCGGGAACAAAATGCGCATTTGGGCGAAGTCTGAGGTGGGAGGGCAAGGAGGTCGATGCAGGCGATGCCCAGCATCGTCGAAGCAAACCGACGCTGTCATCACGCCTCTGGCGATGCTCAAATGG
>PFUG01000183.1 GCA_002789955.1 Deltaproteobacteria bacterium CG_4_9_14_3_um_filter_63_12
GTTCATCAGCGACCACCCTCGAGTCCTGGTCGAGGAGCTCGTCTTGTACCACAGGCTCATCACAACCCAGCCCACTGAGGCTCAACAGGGCTACTGCAAGCAGAGCGAGCGCTCGGTTCATCCAGCCTATGTGTCGTGAATTTCTCATGGCACGAGACGAATCGAATCCGTACCTACGAACGCGAGACCGCTCACGAGGCTCGCGCGCACTACAACCTGTTGCACACCCGCGCTTAGCCCCGCCTGCTGGGTGCGGAAATGACAGACGAGGTCGTCGAGGCCATCCTGATTGACATCCTCCACGGCACATCGCTCCGCAGAAGCTTCCGTGCCCGTGGGACCAAAGGCGATCGTGTTGACTTCGATCCAGGCGACGTCGAGCTCAGGGTCAGCCAACAACGCGACAGGAACCACACCACGGCTCTTGATGTTGACAGGGTTCTCATCGCTACCTGGCTTGACGTCTATCGTAAGGGCGAGCGGGGCACCCTCCGGCCTTTCGTCGAGCGGTGGCACTCGAGTAGGAGGTACATCGATTGAGAGTCCAGTGACACCTCCTCGGAAGTCCAGATTGTTCCACTCGTCGTAGTCCTTGAGCACTGTGGCGAGCTCGGTACCTATACACTCCTTTGAATTCGACCATCGCGTACAGTCGAGGATGCAAGTCGCATCCACACCACAGACATCGTCAAACTGTCCGTCGCACGTCCAGTCGATCGGCGCGTTGGCGATGCCCTCGCTCCCTCTAGTAATGGGCAAATCAGGACAAACGAAGGTGACTTGCCAGGGCTCCTCATCGAGGAGCAAGTTCTCTGGCAGGTTCGCAACATTCAGGTCGGGACGTGAGCCGTCTGAGTAGTCGAAGATCGACTCGGTCTCCGAACCATCGGGTTCGACTTGCTTGAGCTTGCCGTTGTTATACCGATAACTCATGACGCTCAGGTGGTTCGGCTTCTGTTGTGGAACGTTCTCGAACCCTCCGTGGCGCAACCCGAGACTGTGCCCGAGCTCGTGCATGAAGACGAGCCCACGTATCAATAATTCGCCGGAGCCTGAGGGCGCCGTGAAATCGGTGAGGGTGAGGAAGTTCGATGAGATGGAGTAATCGCGAACGCAGGTGCCTGCTCCCAGCGGCGAGCACAACAGTGTGCAGCACTGATTACTCTCCGTACACGAAGAACCTTCTGAGATGCAGGCTGGATCGGTGCTCTGGTAGGTGTCTAGGCCCGCTGCGCCCACGGAGAAGTTGACACCACCCGTTTGTTGTTCAATCAGAAACATCTTTGCGCCATCCGGGTGCTGGCGGTCGATGCCGCTCTCTCCCAGTGCCTTGTGCTCGATCCCCACGACCCCTTCGAGAATGCCACCATCCGCAGTTCTGGCGCATCTCTCATAGATGAAGCGCTCATAGGGCTCACCGGGCAAGCCCTCGACCTCACCGACGCCAGGACTTTGATAGCAACGATAATAAGCCATTAGGTTTGACACTGTGAGTGTCATCGTCACATCATCGGGTTCGATAGAGTCCTGTAGAGACCATGTCTGCGAACCCGCGCCAGGGTTAGGTAAGACGCCGTACACAACATAGCGAAACCCATGTCGTCGCGCTGGGTGACTGAAGAGACTTCGCACATCTCGAGGGTCTCGCGAGCAGGCTTCCACGCAAGCAGGGTCGAAGTCGCAATACAGGTTGCCGCAGGATGGACCGAAGCGGATGAAGGACAAGCTGCTGTTGGCCGGATCGAGGCGACGGTCATGCAACCAGATGATATCGGTGGGCTGAATGACCGACGAGCTCCCTGTACCATCTCGCAGGTCAAAGGCTGTTCCGGGAGCGAGCTCGCCGAGATCGATGTGGAGATGAACGCCATGTCGGGCAAAGGCCTCCACAACGGGTAGCAACTCCTCGAGAGTGGGCGCGATTTGACCCGTCAGAAAGCTGTCGGGGAGGTGCAATCCGCTTCGATCGACATAGTCCACCTCCACGAACACGTCCTTGACGAGCGGGTTCGCGCCCAGCCCCGGATAGTCCACATGGCCTAAGGGAGCGCCGTTGAAGGGATCGACAGCGTCGGCTCCGAAGACCTCCTCGTGGTCGAGCAGACCATCACCGTCTGTGTCGCACGTTCCACCCGTTTGCAAGGGTGAAGCTTGCCGAGAGCGACAGCTCGGCGTCAAATCGAGCTGTGCGCAGCCTGATGGCGTCGGGATCCCCAAGGGGTCAACGAGATGGAACGACGACACCCGGAATCCGAAAGGGTTGTTGTCCGCAAGGCCGGTGTCCCCGTCCACACCGGCGATGAATTGCTCGCTCTGATCGCAGTCGTGGCCCCAGTAATTGCCCTTATCGAAGGTCGGCGAGGCGACGTCCTGGTCCGAGAGCTCGAGCGCCAGCGCTCCACCGAAGGCCACCACCTGAGGCGAGTCGTTGCCAAAGATATCGTTGAGGAAGACGCGCGAGTTGGTCGCCGTGAAGCTGACTTTTAGGGCGCGCGTGTTGCCCGTCATCGTATTGAACGAGACCACGTGAGGGCTCTCACCGGCGAGGAAGATGCCGGTCTCGAAGCCGTGGATGAAGTTGCCGGTGAGGGTCGCCTGGCCACCAGGCACGAAGGACTCGATGCCTGTGGTACTTGGCAAGAGGATGCCATTGGGGGTCAAGATGCTGTTGCCGGGTCCTATCGTTGTCCCACCTCCGTCCTGGATCACCAGCACCGCTGAATTACGGTCATTGACTATGATGTTGTTCTTCACCTTTGTATTGCGGGCGAACTCGCCACCGATGGCAATCGCTCCTAGAGCGATGATGTTGTCCTCGATGAGCGTCTCGTCGCTGTGATTGACGTTGATGGCGTAACCAAACGAGCGAGGCGCGAAATGATTGCGACGAAGGGTCACCCGTGATGACATGTTGATGAAGAGACGATAGTCGGCGCTGCCGCCAAGCTCATTGTCTTCGATGAGCACATCGCGCGCACCGAAGGCCGTGGCGATGCCCGCAAGACCACTGCTCGCGATCACACAATTGCGTACCGCAACCCCCTGGGTACCGCTCGACACCAGGACACCTGTGGTACTTGCGAACTGGAAGAGTTGATGTCCGGCGCAGTCGAGCGTCGTCTGAGCCGAGACGATCTCGAGGGGCAGGTCGACACCGAAAAGATCGCCCAAGAGCGTACAGGTTCGAGAGCTCGCGTCCCACGAGCCGCGTCCCCCGAGCGTACAGTCTCCGCCGTTGGGCTCTGCCGCATCGATGATGAGCGTCCCGACGCTCTCCTGAAGCCATACGCCGTGGATACCACCCGCCAGCGATTGCACATACGTCGCTCGGCCCGAGGCGTCCGTTTCAAGGGGCGACGTGCGGCGATAGCTGCCATCGATCGCCACGATCGTCGCATTCGGCGCCAGCCCCGAGAGCGTGAGCGTGGTCTCGAGTACACCGATGTCATGCGCTTCGACGAGATAGGCGAGCGAGAAAGCTCCGACGCTCATGCTGTGCAGCCGCAGCCTCTCAGAGCTGTGCAACGTGACGCCAGACAGCATGAACTCATCGCCCGTCTGATCGAAGAGCTGCGCGGGCACGGCTTCTGGATCAGGCACCACTGCGAAGAGCGAGAAGTGATGCACGAGCCCCGTTGCGCTTTCAGGCGAACCCTCAACGCGGTCGAGCAGCTCGAGTTCGCCCTTTGAAGATGACATGATGCGAACCTGAGGTCGCACGACGCCCGGGAGATCGCTGTCGAGGTAGGTGATGCGAAGCTTAGCCGGCAGCGCAAAGCGTAGACCCGCGGGCTCCAGGTGGTAGACTGAGCCAAACAGAGGCGGCACCCGTGTCGTGGGGAAGGCGGCCTCGATCTCGTCTTGCGATGCCAGAGAGAGCGTGATGGCGACCTCGCTTTCCAAAGCACCAGCGGGCACATCAAGCTTGAGGAGGCGGCCATCGCGTTCGAAGACGAGCGTGCCACCCTGCGGTCCCATCGCGGCATGGTCGCCCTCGTAGATGATGCGCGTTACGGGGGGTTCATCTTCGCTGCAAGCCATTACGATGACAGAGACGCAGACAAACAGACAGACAGACAGCTTCACCGGCATGACGCCTTCCTTTGTGTAAACCCGCTTCTCTCGATAACCTCGATTTTCCATGAGCGTGGGAGAGGCGTCAAGGACTGTTTCAGTTGGGTGTGGCTCCTTTGGGGGAGCTGACTCGGTCACCGGCCTGTGGGCCCGGCGTCGAGTGGCAACACCCTGCCATACAGAGCGCTGTAGTACGCGGAGGGTACATGGCGACCTGTGTCCGAGGATGAGGATAGGAAAAACGCCTCGTCAGGCAAATCTGTGGGCGTGTTCGGGCTTTGGCAGGTGGGCAAGGGTATGAAACAGCGCGATCCGAGTTTCACTTTTGTGTTGAGGCCTTCGACGACACCGGAGGAATATTCCTTCTTTGCGCGGAAGTAGTTGAGGAGCAGCTCGCGATGGGACCGCAGCATCCTCGCCTTGGCCTTCATCGGCTCGATGCCGCTGCGCATGGCCATGTCGCACCACCTGTCGAGGAACTTCCCCGCCCAGGTGGGCGAGACGTAGGTCCAGAAGTGGTTGAAGTCCTCCTTGAGGAGGTATGCGCGTGCGGTCCTCAGGTTCAGCCGAAGGAGGCCGCGGAGCCGTCCGGTCTGCTTCTTGGTCAACTTGCCGGGGCGCTTGAGCAGGCACCAGCGTGTGTGCTTGAGCGTGACCTTGTCGCCCTGCCGACGCAGCTCGGCAGCGTCGAGGCGACGGGTCTCGTCGACCGCCTTGTTGAGATGGGCGACGATGTGAAACTTGTCGAGGACGTTGAACGCCTGGCCGGCGTGGCGCTGGATCACGTTGAGGTAGGGCTTCCACATGTCGCTGCACACGACGCGCAGCGCCTTGGACCGAGCCTCGCCGAGGCAGATGAAGAAGCGCTCAACCGCCTTCACCGTGCGGGTCTCTGTGATCCAGAGCAGGCGGCGATAGCCGGCATCAATCTGGTAGACGAGCGTGAGGGACTTGTGCCCT
>PFUG01000048.1 GCA_002789955.1 Deltaproteobacteria bacterium CG_4_9_14_3_um_filter_63_12
CCGGTATTTTTGAAGAATTCCTGAGGATTGGGGGGCGCTCCTTGCAGTCAATAAACATGGAGAGTCATGACGGTTTACACTAGAAGGGTCGATGCAAGCGCAGCCCAACTGCGTCGAAGACAAGAGCACGACGTCGCTCCCCCTACTCCCAAGAAACCCTGCTCACCCTTCATTTCGTCACCCATCAAGGGTCAACTAAGTTCGCAAAGCGGCCGGTCACGTAGATATTCTTGTCTAGCGGTCAACGGCCAGCAAAATGAATTCCTGCGCCCGCTCTGCTAAAGCCCTTGCCGTCGGCCGCTCGCGCGCCGGCCCGCCAACGCACACAAGAAAACCCCATGACCAACCCCCTCGCCCAGATGCTCGCCTCGCTCGCAGGCGTCCCGACCCCGCAGCGCGCCGAAAAAATCACTGAGATTTTCGGCAACGTCATCCCCTTCGTCGGCACCGCGGGCCTGCAGTTCGAGGAGATGACGCACCGCCAAATCGTCGTCAGCACGCCCAACGAACGCAAAGTGCAGAACCACATCCAAGGCGTGCACGCCGTCGTCATGGCCCTCTTGGCCGAGACCTCGACCGGCATCCTGGTGGGGCTCAACCTGCGCGGCGACTGCATCCCCGTCATCAAGACGCTGAAGGTCGACTACCTCGAGCGCGCCCAGGGGGCCCTGCGCGCCGTCGCGACGCTCTCGGAGGCTCAGATTGCCGAGATGAGCGAGACGACGAAGGGCGAGGTGGAGGTGGAGGTGCATGTGACCGACGAGTCGGGGCGCGAGCCGATCCGGTGTCAGATGGTATGGGCTTGGGTGCCGGCGAAGCGGTAGGCCCTCACCCCTTCCCTTCCCCTCTCCCACTTCGTGGGCGAGGGGGGCTTTCGTCGTGGTTTTGTGCTCTCGAGTTGGGCTCGAGTGCTACCCCGGCCAGGCCAGTGGGTTCGGCTTCAATCTGACGAACCCCATCGATCCGGAGACTTTCAAGGCCGACAAGAACACGGTGTCCCCAAGATGGCCGAGCAGTTCGTCGAGTCCCACGTCCAGTACCTCCAAGTCGAGGGCACGAGCGGACTCCAGCACGACCAACCGGCGACTTCAGCACGACCAAGCGGGGACTTCAGCACGACCGGGGACTTCAGCACGACCGACCGGGTACTTCAGCACGACCAGCCGGGGACTCGAGCACCGCTTGCCGGGTACTCGTGGTGGATCTACTGGATGCTCATCATGACCTGGAGGACCCGCGCCCAGACAATTCCTTTGTTTGCCGTCTGCATGGGTCCAGTCTACCCTGTCGCCACTGAGGCACGCTTGGCCTGAGCCACTCGACCGGCAAACGGACGTAGGATGCAGACGCAAGAGATCGAAAAGGGAGTGCTGGTCTTCTCGAGCAAGAGCTCCCTGCACGAAGAGATGGAAAAGCTCCTGGAGAGCATCGGACACACCATCGTGTCCAGCTCTCGCGTCCAGGATTTCCTCATCGCGCTGAGGGCCGAGAAGTGGCCGCTCGTCATTGTCGACTCGGTGGCCGCTCCGGGCGACCCGGCCGAGCTCGTCCGCGCGGCGCGCAAGATGGACCCCGACGTGCCCTTGCTCGTCATCGTGGCCCAGCGCGATCTGCAGCACTGCCCCGAGGTCTTACGTGTCGGTGCGACCGACATCGTCATGTCCCCCATCGTGCTGTTCGAGCTCAAGGCCCGGATCATGGGCCGCTACGGGCTTCGCGGTGGACAAAAAACAGCGCTCGAGACCACCAAGACCCCCGCTCCGAAAGAGGCCGATCCGAAGCTCCTCGCCGACATCCAGCGCTTCAACGAGCGCTGCCTCAAACGCTTTATCGACTTCGAAAGGGAGATCCTGCGCCTGCGCGACCAGCTCGCCGAGGCCTCGGCGCTGCACGAGTCGACCGGGTCTCAGCAGATGTTGTTGCTGATCCACCCCGACCCCGCCTTGCGAGAAGCGCTCCTCGAGCCCGCCAAAGCCATGGGGGTCATCGTAGAGCAGGTCTTCACCGGCGGAGAGGCCTTGGACAAGGCTGGACAGCTCGACCTGGACGGCCTGATTTGCTCCGACCTGCTGCCCGACCTCGATGGCCAAATGGTCCTCTCCAGCCTCAAGGGCGAGCTTCCCTACATCGACGCCATTCAACTGCGCGGATGGGGGCGCAAGGACGCGGAAGCCGTCTGGTTCGACGACCCCGAGCGGGAAGAAGCCTCGCGGGCGCTGGCTGGACTCGACGATCTGCTCGCCATCATCAAAGAAGTGGCCGGGCAGCGGGCCAAACGGGCAGCGGACAAGCGCCTCGCCCGCGTCTTCAAGAAGAAACACAAAGAGTTCATGCACAACTACGCCGAGATCAAGCTCCGCATCCTCGATGCTTTGAGCTCCAGGTCGCCGTCTTGAGTGTCGCCACTGGGTCCCTTGCGCCGAGCCGTCGCCGCGACTCTCGGATCCAGGGTGGTGCATTTCGCAGACGGCGTTACAATGTCGTAGAGGTTCGACTCACGAGGCTGAGGTAAACCCTGAATCGACGCCGCAACAACGTGCTCTACGTCTACGTCATCACGGCGAGCGTACTGGTGCACCTGGCGCTCCTGCCTGTGTGGGTGTTTTGGTTGAGCGCCAAGGGGCTCTTCGAGGCGGGTCCTGTCCGGACGGTGTGCGAGAAGGCGCGACAGGTGGCCGAGGCGCAACGGCCCTGCGAGAGCGCCTTGAGCTGCGCCGAGCAACGCATGCAGGTGGCCCTGCTCGAAGAGGCGCCCGACCCTGAGGAAAAGGAGAAGAAGGAGCCTGAGATCGTCGACATGCAGACGGTCGTCGCACCCAAAGACGTGGAAGAGAGCGAGCCTCCCGTCGATGCCAAGCTCGCCAGCACGGTGGACTCCAGCGTCGAGAAGGAGAGCGTCGCCAAGTCCGACCACTATGGGCTCACCAGCGGCGCGTCGTCGCCAACTGTGGCCAAGGCCACGACGGCCTCCCAGAGCCGCAGTCGCGAGCAAGAGGTCGGCGAGCGCGCCGAACACGACCCAGAACAAGGTAAGAGCGTCGACGTCCCCGAGCTCACAGAGGACGATGGCGGCAAGAAGGGCGTACAGGCCGAGCCCATCGACCCCCTCGACGACGGCAAGAAGGGCCCGGACATCGTCCTGCCGGACTTTGACAGTGAGCGGCTCGCCGCGGTGGGTTCCGACGGCGGGACGGTCGACTACCTCAACGGCGTCGACGAGGACAACAAGACGCTGCTGAACCGCAAGCGCATGAGCTACGCCGATTTCTTCGAGCGCGTGAAGCAGGGCGTGGCGAGCCACTGGGATCCCGCCTACGTGTACCGTCGCCGCGACCCCAGCGGCCGCATCTACGGCGTCGAGGACCGGCTGACCGTGCTCAACGTCACGCTCAACGGCGACGGCTCCCTCGACCGCCTCTACGTCGATCAGGCCAGCGGGCTGGATTTCCTCGACGACGAGGCCATGCGCGCTATGAACGAGGCGGTGCCGTTCCCGAACCCACCCGAAGGGATGAAAGACCTCAACGGCGACGTGAACTTCAAGTTCGGGTTCTACTTCGAGATCTCGACACGGCGCTTCCGGGTCTTTCGTTACCGGTGAGCGACCAGGGTCTGTGGTCGGTGTGGCTTCAGCTCTCAACGCAGAGTCGCAGAGTCGCAGAGTCGCAGAGAGTTTTCTTGGAGTGGACTTCGTCGTGGGTTCCTGGGACTAAGCACGGTATTGGCTTGTTCTCGGTCAATCCTGGGAACAGCTCGTCCGAAATTCGGAATCGCACCCGCGTCGGCTCGCGCGAGTTCACGACGAAGCAACTCATTTGCTCAAGCTCTCTGCGTCTCCGCGTCTCCGCGTCTCTGCGTTAAAGATTGTAGCAATATCAGCGACATGCCACTCGAGCTCAGCGGTATTCATCACAGACTCGCAGAGCCTCCGCGTCTCCGCGTCTCTGCGTTAAAGATTGTAGCAATATCAGCGACATGCCACTCGAGCTCAGCGGTATTCATCACAGACTCGCAGAGCCGGAGAGGTGCAGAGACTTAGGACTTGTTTTGAATCCCAGGGAGCGGCTAAAGTCCCCGTTTCACGCCGGCAACGTTTGGCCTTACAGGCCCGCTTGCCATCTGAACAAAGAGACGCTCTATGAACATTGGATTCTCGCGCTCGCTTCGCCTCACCCTGCTGTTCGCCTCGCTTTGGGCGCTGACGAGTCTCGCTACGGTTTCGTGTGGCGACGACGCCAAACCACAGGTCATTCCGGATCAGAGCGAAGAGATCGACGTGGCGGAGGAGGTCGACCAGACCCCAGAGGTCGATGTTGCGCCTGAGGTCGACGTGGACATCTGTGCAGGCAATCACAAGTGCCTCGACGACTTCGGTCGGCCCAAGACCTCGATGTGTGTCGGCGAACAGGTCTGCAATGCCGGCACGGGGTGCTGTGAGGAGCCCTTCCGATGCACCTCCGACAGCGAGTGCGAAGCGACGCGTTCCTCGCACAGAGACTGTCCGGATCCGACGTTGGCGTGCTTGTGCAACCAGCAGACGGGCGCTTGCTATCCGTTCATCTGCTCTGGCGACGCGGACTGCGACACGGGTCTGGTCTGTGCAGACGGACAGTGCGTCGAGCTGCCCGCCACTTCGGGATTGCAAGCCCACATTGTGACCCCGGGCGGACCGCTCCTGGTAGGGGACGACCTGCAGCTCGAGGTCGTTGCGGTCGAGCCCAGCAACCCGGCCGTGGTCGTTCGCGCGAACGTCACGTTCACTTTCGCCAGCAGCAACGACGCCTACGCGACCGTCGGCGCCACGGGGTCTCTCGCTCCGTTGAGTGCGGGCGAGGTCACCATCACCGCCAAGGTCGCCGCCAACGCGGCCGACCCAGGCGACACGGTCGTGTTCCTAATCGCTCCGGCCGCGACCGAGCCGCTTCGGGTCACCGTCGTCGACCAGCACACCACCTTGCCCGTCGCCGACGGGTTCATGGTCTACGTCACGGACACCAACGGCGTGTCGACCTCGGCGGCCACCACGGGTGGCACGGCTACTTTTGGGCCGACGGTCGATTTCCCCGTCTCGGTCTCCATCTACGACGAAGGTTACACCTACATGACCCTGTTGGCCGTCGCGCCCAAGAGCGGCGAGTCCCGCGTCGACGTCTTCATCCCGGCGACGCCCATCACCTCCGCGGTGGTCGTGCAGAACGCCGAGCAGACCGAGTTCCTCTACACGCTGAACAATGTCGGCGCGGTGTACGGCAAGCCCGACTTCAGCGCGGTTCAGCAGACGGGAGAGATCGAGGTCTCTCTATCGGGTCTGAGCCTGACCAGCAGCCTCTTTGAGCTTGACCTCGACCTGATCATTGGGCCACCGATCGAGCAGTATCTTCCCTCGCCCATCGATCAGGTGGCCGAGATCCCCTCTGGAATCACCCTCGCGTTCAACGGCCCCATCGCCTCGACTTTTGTCGCCGTGGGTGAGCCTCCCCTGCGCACGCTGTGGACAGTGGGAGGGCGAGTGAGCCTTTTCGATAACCCGACCCTGATCCAGGACATCGTCGGCCAAGTGAGCAGCAATGACCTGGGCGACATTGTCGCGGCCATTCTTCCCTTCTTCCGCGATTTCTCCAGTGGTGTGGTGATCGGAATGCCCATCGTCGATGGCGCCGTGACCGAGCAGAACACCGTACTCAAGGTGCCGACCAACATCGAGACGACGCTTCCGATCCAAGGGCTGGTGCAAACCTCGACCTCGGTGCAGGATTTGGCCTTGGTGATCGGCGGCGCAGTTATGCCAGGACAAGGCCTGCTGCCGTTGGGCCTGACCGCCGGTGTCGCGCACAAGGATATGAACGGCGAGTACACGGGGACCTACGACGGCGATCCCACGACCGCCGATGTCTCTGACCCCATCGTCTTGAGCATGGCGCCCTTGCACTCGGGACTCGAGGCTGGCTCGCGCTACGCCGTCGTGATGGCCGCTCTCTCTCCCAACGGCGGTGGCAACCACACCTCGGGCGTCGTGGCGCGTCTGGGCGCCGGCTCCAGCGTCCCAGCGCTCCTTCCAATGCCCAGAACCGAGCTCCCGCCTCTGCCCGAGGGCTCGACCTACGACGAAGCCACGCGCACCGTCAGGGTCACCCTCGGAGCGGGCGAAAGCCCTGCGGTGGTACGGGTGATCTTGGCGGGCCACGACGGCGGCAGCTGGGTGGTCTATGCCCCGGGAAACATGTCTTCCATCGTCCTCCCGGACCCCGCAAATCTGGCGTCGGTTTACGATCGCGCAGACAACGACGTCAATCTGTCTACCCTCTCGTTCGCGGACCCAGCAATCGACTACTCCAATCTCATTGACTTCAACGGACGGCGATTGGATAGTCTTATCGAGACCGTCAGTGAATTCACCGTCTTCCAGCTCCGCTAGCAGACGGGAGCTGGTGCGTCGAGGGGCTGGACGAGTCTGCGTCCGTCGGCGCCAACGCCCTTTGGTGACCCCACAATCCGACCAGACCAGAGTTCATCCGCTGAGCCAGAGTACGAATGGGTGACGAACTCGAAAAAGACGCCACAGTCGTCACTGTTATCTCCAAGATCCCGACCTCTCAGCCGACGGGTGGGGATGCTTGTATGGTGGTGATCGCCGGAGCCGATCTGGGGAAGAAGTATCCATTGTCCCGCAGCTCGACCCTCATCGGGCGTTCGCCCAAGACCGACATCATGCTCGATGGTGACTCGATCTCGCGCAACCACGCGATGATCGTGAACGAGGGCGCCCGCATCATCGTGCGCGACCTGGGCAGCACCAACGGCACCTACGTCAACGACGTTCCCATCAAAGAGATCGAGCTGCGCGACGCCGACCAAGTCAAGATCGGCCGCACCATCTTCAAGTTTCTCTCCGGCAACAACGTCGAGAACGCCTACCACGAGGAGATCTACCGGCTAACCACCATCGATGGGATGACCCAGGTCTTCAACAAGCGCTATTTTATGGAGGAGATCGAGCGCGAAATGAGCCGCTCGCTCCGCTACGGGCGCAACATGGCGCTTGTCATGCTCGACCTCGATCACTTCAAGTTGGTCAACGACACCTACGGACACCTCGCCGGGGACTTTGTCCTCAAGCAAGTCGCGCAACACATCAATCGCAACATCCGGCGCGACGACTCCCTCGCACGCTACGGTGGCGAGGAGTTCGCGCTGATCTGCCCAGAAACCGACAAGCCCCACGCGGTGCAGCTCACCGAGAAGCTGCGCGCCCAGATCGAAGAACAGACCTTCACCTTCGATGGCGTGCGCATCCCCGTCACCGTCAGCGCTGGGATTGCGGATCTCGAAGAGTACATCCACCGCTCTGAACACGACCCGACCACCGGTGACGTCCGGATCTTCGACTTCATCAAGCTCTCGGACGACCGCCTCTATGCCGCCAAGCGCCTCGGCCGCAACGTGGCTGTCGGGGACTGAAGCGCGCGTCTACTCGTCCTCTGGACCAGGAACACAGTGCAGCCCATTCGCGGGCGGCACGGGCTTGATTTCGACCTGTGTCCTGCGCCGTTCGATGCAAGGCAACTCGGGTTGCGTGTCCCGTGTCAGCGGCGGCAGCTCGGGCATCGTCTTTGGTCGCTCCGCGAAGCCACTCGAGTCAGTGTCCGTCCCTGTCTTGCTGTGAGGCATGGTCCTCCAACGCATCTATGGCCGCAATGGAGCGCTCAGTCTCCCTCGCCGTCCGACCGCCGTCAACCTCCGGCTTGGGGCCGGATGCCATCCCTGCTTGCCGCGCCTGTTCCCTGGTGCTAAGGACCCTGTGATGCACTCGCGAAGTCGCCGCCTTCGCCCCAGACCACCAGACCTTCGAGGACCCCCCCACCGATGACCGAATCTGCCCAGCTGCTGAAGTTCCCCTCGCCGTTCAGCCTCGAGAAGGGGCGCGAAACGCGCCCCGCCGGTGTTCAGCTCGATGAGCTGCTCTCGGCCCCTGACGTTGAGGCGCGGGTCGCGGCTTTCGATCCCATTCATCTGCACGAGCTCATCCACGAGGTGGGCCTGTCGGACGCCATGGACATCGCGCTGCTCACCACGCCGGAGCAGTTCCAAGTGTTCACCGACCTCGACGCGTGGAACCGCGATCGCTTCGACGTGGAGCGCTCCGAGCAGTGGATGGACGTGCTCCTGCAGCTCGACGACACCCGCTTCGAGGCCGTCTTTGATGCGCTCGATCCCGAGATTCTTCCGCTCTACCTCATGAATCATCTCATCGTCTGGCTTTTCGAAAGAGGCGAGAACCCGCCGGTCGTTCCGGACGAAGAGAACCGTCCGCTCATCGAGAGCCCTTGTCACACCTACCTCATCCAGTATCCCGCCGATGAGGACCTCGCCACGAAGGCGCGCGAGTTGGTCTCCCGGCTCTATCAAGTGCTCGGGACGAGCAACGGGGCGCTGATGTTGGAGTCGACTCGCTGGGAGCTGCAGAGCGACCTAGAGGAGACCGCTTATCGCTTCCGCAACGCTCGTCTCGAGGACTTTGGCTTCCGCTCCCGCGAGGACGCGATGTGGATCCTCTCGCCGCTCGATCCCCTCGAGCTGCGCGCCCAGGTCGCGAATCTGGGAGGGAAGGAAGAGCTCACGGTCGGGCAACTGGGCCAACTCCCTCGCCGTTGGCTGGACGCCTTGGTGGCGGCCGACGACCGCTTCTTCATCACGCGCTGCCTCGAGCAGCTCGACGAGCCCCACTGGAAAGCCGTCGAGTCGCAGCTGGTCGCGCTGGGGAACACCGTGGCTTGCGCGGTCGACGTCGAGGCGGGAGACCGTGTGGCGGTGAGCAACGTCTTCTCCGACGCAGTCAGCACCGTGTCGATCGGCATGGAGTACTGCTGCACCTCGTCGCTGACCGAGGGCGTCGAGGCGCTCAAAAAGATGCCCCTCTCGTCGTTTCACCGAGCGGGTCGCGGGATCCTGCTCAAGATTCGCAAACAGGCCCTCGACATCCTCGCTGGCGGCCAAGTCACCGTGGTCGAGGGCAGCACCAGCCTGTTGTCCAGGCTCGAGTCGGAGACCCTGGAGGCGCTGACCTCGGCGCGGGGCGTGCGCTCGCCACACAGCGGTGAGCCCCTGCGCCGCTACGCGGAGGTCGACGAGGCCATTGGGGTGCTGCTGGGGATCGCGGCCAAGGAGCTGCTCTTCTTCCAAATCCTAGGCCTGCAGCTCGACGCCATCAAAGCCCTCGCGCTGACCGACGGCCTCGCCGTCGGACCGGGTGGCGTGACCTTCGGCAACCTCTTGAGCACTCTGGTGTTGCGGGCGTCACGGCAAGACAGCAAAGAGCCGCCGCCCATCGCGACCCTCCTCACGCCGCTCACGGTGGCGGAGCTCAGCACGGATGTGGAGCTCTGGGGCCGTGCTTTCGAGGCTTTCAAGACCGGGCTCGAGTCCAGACTTCCGGAAGCGCTGCGCGCAACCCTGCGCGCGTTCATCGACCAGGCCGCGAAAGAGGTCGCGGAGCAGCTCGGGGGAATCACCGGCACGCCAGAGCCACGCTACATCACCGCGGTCTTGGTGATGGAGTGAGCGCCCGGTCGCGACCTCGTATCTCTTGTCGAAGGCTGCGATAACTGCGAACCTGAATTGGCTCTCACAAAGGGTGCTGGCGCCGACGCGCGAAGGGAATTCCCCGCTTCGGCGCCCGACGAATCGTCAATTTGAATCTCTTGCCTCGCTTTCCCACGACCGATTTTCGCTTCACTTCGATGAGTGGCGGTGCGAAAACCGGCCGTCCGCTCGGCAATTCGACGGACCCATGCCTAAGACCGAACCAGCACTGAACCCAGTGCGCATGATGCGCGAGGACGACCACGGTCGGCGGTTCGGCCGGTATCGCCTGAAGCGTTCGCTGGGTTCGGGCGGGATGGCGCAGGTGTTCGAGGCGGAGCTGCCGATGATGGAGGGACGCTTTGGCAAGCGCTTCGCCATCAAGCGCATCTTGCCCTGCTTCAGTGACGAGCCCGAGTTCGTGGACTTGCTCCTCGACGAGGCGCGCATCACCTTGCAGCTCAACCACCCCAACATCGTGCAGACCCACGAGATAGGGCAGGTCGATGGGCACACCTTCATCGTCATGGAGTTCATCGACGGCCCGACGCTGTCGACCATCCTGCGCTGCTTCCAGAAATCCGAGGAGCCCTTCCCTCTGCCCGCCGCGCTCTACATTGCCCGGGAAGTGGCAGCAGGGCTCGATGCGGCCCATTCGCTCGAGGACCAAC
This sequence comes from Deltaproteobacteria bacterium CG_4_9_14_3_um_filter_63_12, assembly GCA_002789955.1. Lineage (GTDB taxonomy): Bacteria > Myxococcota_A > Bradymonadia > UBA4248 > UM-FILTER-63-12 > UM-FILTER-63-12. The sequence goes on from PFUG01000048.1 coordinate 10,251, forward strand.
AAGGCAAGAGCCTGAAGCTGATCCATCGAGACGTCAGCCCCCACAACGTCATGATCGACCGCAACGGGCTGGTGAAGATCATCGACTTCGGCGTCGCTCGCGCCCGCGACCGCATCGTGATGACGATGGATGGTGCGGTGCGCGGCAAGCCGTCGTTCTTCAGCCCAGAGCGTGCGGACGGCGAGGATTTCGACCACCGCGCCGACCTCTTCGCGTTGGGCTTGATCCTGTGGACGATGCTGACGGGCGAGCACCCCACGAGGGAGTTGGGACGCGTCGAGAGTCTGCTCGCCATGCAGAAGTGGACGCCAGAACTCCTGAGCAACCGCCTCGACAACGTTCCGCCGGGGCTCGACGCGCTGCTGTTGAAGGTCCTGGCCAAGGAGGCGGACGACCGCCCAGACAACGGCGAGACGATCCGCAAGGCGCTGGATGGGATCCTCCACGAGGTGGCGCCTGGCTTCTCGTCCAAGGATCTGGCGGCCTTGCTGCGCCGCTTCGACCTCCTCGAGGACAGGCTCACCGAGCTCTGGGTGAGCTCTGCAGACCTGCCGGTGGCCTCGGATATCCTTCCGCTCGTGGCGCACGGCCCAGCGCTGGAGCCTGACGACACCCAGCGCACGCAGAAGGCGAAAGGACAGGAGCCAGGAGCGCTCGAGCGCTGCGACGAGTCGAGCGCTTCGCTCGTGACGCTCGGCGCCGAGGTCGAGAGCTCGCTGCCGGAGAGCGCGCAGGACCCAGCGCCAGCCTCCTTGATCTCCGACCGCCCGACCATCACTCACGAAGCGGTTCAACGCATCGAACGGCTCATCCGCGACGACAGCGTCCCGCTCGAGGAGCGGCGGACGATGATCTTCGAGGAGCTCATTCAATGGCGGACGGCGCAGCGGCGGCGCGACAAGCCGCGCCGTTTGCCCATCGTCCTGATGTTCTGCCTCTCCGTGGCGTTCGGCTTTTTCGGGGCGTTCCTTGTCTCCAAGGTCCTAGAGACGCCTTCGTCCGAGCCGATCACCGCGTTGGTGCCGAGGGGAAACGTCTCCCCTGAAACGACCGCGTCCCCAATCCACGCGGTGCTCGAGCTCGCGACGACTCCTTCTGGAGCGCAAATCTTCGTCAACACAGTGGCCACCGGCATCGAGACGCCCGCCGAGTTGGATATCCCCGTCGGGAAGAACCAGATTCGGTTGGAGAAGGCGGGCTATCGCTCCAGGGTGGTGACGGTCACCTTGGACGCTGGCCGTCGCAAGGTGATGCAGGTCGGGCTCGAGCGCGAGTTCGCCTCCGTGGAGATCCACATCGTCCCGTCGACCACGGCGGTCCTGGAGTTTCCCTCGCTGGCCAAGAAGTATCTGGTCGTAGAGGGCGAGCCCATCACTGTTGATGGCCTGCGTGTGGGCGTCTCGATCGAGGTGCGCGTGAGTTCTGAGCGTGGGGTGTCCGAGACTTTCGAGGTGACGCCTCGGATGGCGGAGGACACCATCGTGCTGAACCTGGACCGCCATTCGAGCTCGAAGCCACGCTGAGCTCGGGGACCGTCGACGACCCGGTTCTGGCGCCTATTTGTTCTTGAAGAGCCAGGGTCCGATGCGCACGGTGCCGAGCCCAACGCCTTGGCCCAAGCGGTTGCGCAGCGCGATGGCGGCTTCGTGGGTGGGGTTGAGCTCGATGGCTTTGTGCGCGTGTTTCTGGGCTTGAGGCTCATCGCCGGTGTCGGCGTAGATGTCGGCGAGGAAGTAGTGGGCGTCGGAGTTGCCCTCGTCGAGCATGACCGCACGGTGAATCAACGCCTCGGAACGCGCCATCATGCGGGCGTCGCCGGGGCCGTGAATCAAGTGCAGCACGCGACCGAGGTAGGCACAGGCTCTAGAGTTCGAAGGGGAGTGTCTTTCGATGGCCTCGAAGAGGTCTCGTGCCTCTTGCAGGCGTCGCTGCTTGATCAGTCGGATGCCTTGCTCGATCTCGCTCTCGTCGGTGCCGCCCGAGAGGGTCGCTCGGTACTCCTCTCTGGTGTCCGGATCGAGGAGGACCGACGCGGCCTGTTTCACCCATCGTCCGATCTTCGCCACACGCCGGACCTTTTCGGGCGTAAGGTGGCCGACAAGCTTGGGGTCCAGGAGTTTGACGAGCCTCTCGACCGCAGAACGAATCTCCAGCGGAGTGGCGAGGACCGAGAGTCCGAAGACCTCGAAGTGGTTCATGTCCTGGGTCTTGTTCTCGAGGTCGAGCAGCGGCTGCAGAGGATCGACCTTCTGAGCCGTGGGAACGCCAGCCACCGACGAGGTCCCGAATTTTTGGGGAACGGGATCGGAGCGGAAGTTGAGGAACGAGCCGATGTACTCGCCGAGGCTCAAGAGTTTTTCGATGGGCTGCGGGGCGCTCGGCATGGGCGACTGCGACATGAAGATCAGCCGCGCCGCGTGCATCGACCAGATCACCCTGAAGAACGAGGACGTCTCACCCTGCCAGCTGGCGAGAAGCTCTCCGACGGTGGTGTTGCCATCGATCTGCAGAAAGAGTTTTTTGCGGTTCTCTCCGGCTGGGAAGTAGGGCAACAGGCGCGAGAATTGTCGAGTGGGCACCGCATAGTGCTGGACGCGCTCTTGGATGCGCTCGGCGAGGGTGTTGGTCTCCTCGAAGCGAGAGATGCCGTAGAAGATCAACTCGATGGGGTTTTGGATGTGGTGTTCCTGCTGGAACGCGAAGCTGTCTCCGGGGTAGAGGACCCAGCTGCCGCGCATCTCGAAGCAGGCAAGAACGCGCTCGCGAACCTGCTCGTCGAGGGTCTGTTTCAGCTGCTCACGAGTGATTAGGCCCGCGTCGATGAGCTGCTGCCCTAGAGTCTTCGAGGTCTCCGACATGTTCTCGAGGAGCTTCGTCAGGTCGTCGTTGCGGACGAACCCGCGGTTGACCAGCAAGGTGCCGAGCGCTTCGGCGTGGGTATTGCTGGTCGCCGACGACGGGAACCCGCGCAGGAAGTAGATCACCTTGCTCGCCTTGCGATGTTGCATCACGAGGCGCCCGGTGAACTTGGAGCTGAACAGCTTGTGCAGCAGGCTCTCGAACGGGAAGTCGTCCAGCTCACCCCGCAGCGGCAGGTTGGCCGAGGTGCGCGACGGGTCCGGCAGCAATTTCCCCTTCGAGAGCAGGCTGTGGACTTGGTCCAGAAGCTCGAAGTGGGGGAAGGGCTGGGGGATGAAGGTGTCGACCGGCAAGTTCTTTGCCGCCCCGTCGCTGAACGAACGATAGACCCGGCTGGTCAGGATGATGTGCGGAGGTGTCTCGCTCGCCTTCAACGTTTCCGCGAGGACCAGCCCGCCGCCGTCGATGTCGTAGTCGATGATCACCAGCTTGAAGCCGGCCGACTTAAACATCTCGAGCGCATCTGCGGACCGCTCGGCGACCTCGACTTCGTACCCTGCATCGAGCAGAAGCCGGGCCAGCCCCGCGTTCAGGTTGCGATTCCCTTCGACCAGTAGGATTGACGCTTGTGCGGTCACAGAAGTACCGAATTCTACGGGTTTCCCCATCCCTATAATGAACCAATCACAGTCCTTTAGTTGGCTAATCCTGCCCTTGTCAACCTCCTTGGAGTGGTCGGCGCACGGACGAAGCCCGCGCGGCGGGAACAAACCCCGTGTTCATCGCGATCCTAGATTCGACGGTCAGGCGTACTCCGCTTGTCGCTCGGTATTCGTCAAGTCCCTTGCTGCGCTCTGCCCCATGTCATAGAAAATGAGCGACCCTCTGCGAGGAAGATGCCCATGACCTGGTCCACTTTGATCGGAATTCGCACGCGACTCGGAACCAAGCAGGCTCGAAGAACCTCCGTGCACTTGGTGCTGCTCATCGCGCTGAGCGCAGGGGTCGCGGGCTGCATGGACTCCGATCCGCCGAAATGGTGGAAAGAGCCCAACGGCAACTCGATCACGGATTCCGAGGGGCTCACGGCCGCGACGACAGACCAGCTGTGCACCGCCGAGGAGAAGACTCCTCCGAACGATTCCTTGCGGCTCCACTTCATCGATGTCGGCCAGGGCGACGCCATCTGGGTGCAGAGCCCGACGGGGGAGAACGTTCTCATCGACGCCGGAGACGGCGGGTACTACGGCCGTAACAACGGCGGAAAAATTGTCTCCGCCTTCCTCTCCGCGCACGGCTTCGCGCAGGGCGCAGTGTTCGACGCCGTCGCGGTCACCCACGCCCACTCCGACCATTACGGCGGGCTCCCCACTATTTTTGCCCACTACGGCGTCGCGAAGTTCATCGACCCCGGCTTGGAAACCGACGGCCTGAGCTACGGCGACACGCTCGAGACCGCACATGCCATGGTTCGGCCGGATTCCTACTTCCGACCCGCCATCAACGATCCAGGCGGTCTGACCACCCTCAAAGGTGGCAGCGTCGATCTCTTCGGCCCAGCCGTCGGCGCCTGGCTGTTGAGCGCCGAGAACAACATGCGCCTCGGCGATGACAACAACGCCAAGGTCAACAACACCTCACTCGTCTTCAAGCTCGCTTACAAAGGCCGTAGCATCTTGCTCATGGGCGACGCCCACGCCGAGCTCGAGAACGAGCTCATCCAGCGCTTCGTCACCAACACTTCCGAGCCCAACCTCGACGCCAACCTCATCAAAGTCGGCCACCACGGCTCCACGACGTCGTCCACGGGGCGCTTTCTCGACGCCATCTTCCGCAACACTCCAGCCGTCGATCGCTACGCCGTCATCCAGAGCGGACGCACCTCCTTCGGCGGAACCCAGCTGCCAGAGGCCAGCACCATCTTCGTGCTGCAAGATGCCGTGGGGCAATCGCACCTCTTCAGCACCGAGGCCGGCGACGACAAGAAAGCCGAAGAAGACGCCGCCAGCGACGACGACATCCTCGCGGTGGTCAAGTCCGACGGTACTTTCTACGTCTGCTACGAATAGCGTGCGTCCGTAAATACCCCATCCGCGGCGTCGAGCTGCGCCCTCGCTCCTCGACGACCTATGAGGTCGCCTCCGGGGCTCGGGCTTGCTCTCCTTGCGGCTGGGGCATTTCCGAACGCACTTGCTTGCGCTGGTTTCTTGCTGGGGTGATGGCGACGTTTTGCTCTTGGGCATTTCCGAACACACTTGCTTGCGCTGGTTTCTTGCTGGGGTGACGGCGACGTTTTGCTCTTGGGCATTTCCGAACGCACTTGCTTGCGCTGGTTTCTTGCTGGGGTGATGGCGACGTTTTGCTCTTGGGGTCGGTGGCCGGGTTGGGGTCGGCCCCCTCGCCCGACCCCCAGGCGCTAGAATTGTATCTAGGCTTCGGGGATTTCTTGGAGCCAGGTTCACCACAGAGAACACAGAGAACACAGAGCCGAGGCGCGAATCACTTGGACTTCCCGATTTCGTCTGTATGGCCAGTCGCATGCACTTCTTCATGGGCCGCTCTCTGTGCTCTCTGTGCTCTCTGTGGTGAGCATGTTGCTCGCACTGCTTGCAACCACTTGATTTTAAATGGGCGTAACCATTTCCGCCTGAGGTTTCTTGCCTCGCACAATCACTTCTATTCCAGCGCCTATGCCCCCGACCCCCTCCCCCGAAACGGGCCCGAAACGGGAGAGGGGAGCCTGTAGGCCTCTCGTCCCAGAAAACTCTCTGCGACTCTGCGGCTCTGCGTCAAAAAAGAAGCCCAGCCTCATCGCAGCTCTCAAGCTCCACCGACGAAGTCCGGCCAAGAACCGCCTTGCGCCTCGGCCGCCCTTTGCGTCTTTGCGTTGAAATCGAAGCCCAACCTCATCGCAGCTCCCAAGAACCACCGACGAAGTCCCAGCCAAGAACCGCCTTGCGCCTCGGCCGCCCTTTGCGTCCTTGCGTTGAAATCGAAGCCCAGCCTCATCGCAGCTCCCAAGAACCACCGCCGAAGCCCCATCCAACCGTCGAAACACCCAAAATGGCCGCGCCGGACACCTTGCACTAGACTTCGGGATCTTACTGTTGCGGGCACCTGTGACGCCCGCTCGACCAAGATGACGAATGCTCTACTTCGGCCTAGTCCTCATCGGCGTTGCTTCATTGGGATTTCTCGTGGCCATCCACGTGACGTTCTGGCGAGCCTACTACAAGCCCGATGAGAGCGCCGTCGACCAGGTTCTCTACGCCCGCACCCAAGACGGCTGGCGGCTGGCTATGCACCGTTACCGCGGCAACGCGGAGCGCGCCTCACAGCCCGTCATCCTCTGCCACGGCATCGGCGCCAACCGCTACACCTTCGATCTCGGCCCACAGGTCTCGCTCGCCCGCTTCCTGCAACGACACGGCTGGGATGTCTGGGTGGTCGAGCTGCGGGGAGTCGGCCGCTCCAAGCGCATGGCCAGCCACAGCCGGGCCCATTGGGATTGGGACTTCAGCGACTACCTCGACAAGGACGTCCCGACCCTCATCGACGCCGTCTGCGCCGCCACCGGCGCCCCCGCCGTGCACTGGGTCGGACACTCGCTGGGCGGCATCCTTATGTACGCACACCTGCAAGGCGAGGGCGCGCTCAAGGTGCGCTCGGCCACCGCCATTGGCTCGCCGGGATTCTTCGAGCCCACCCCCATCCTCAAGTCCACCACCGCGGCGCTGCGCTTCGCCGGCTGGCTCCCCGTCTTCAAGCTCACCTGGCTGACTTGGCTCTTCGCCCCGTTCTACGTCGGGCTGCGTGTGCCCCTCATCCTCATCAACGGCGCCAACATCGACGGCATCATCGTGCGCCGCGCCATGAGTCACCTCGTGACCGATGTCTGCGTCTCCGTCGCCCGTACCATCGCCCACTGGGTCAGAGAGCAGAAGCTGACCCAGCCCGACCGCGACTACCAGCGCGGGCTCGCCAGCATTCGCACGCCCATGATGCTCATCTTCGGCGACGCGGACGCGGTGGCGCCCTCCGAAGAGGGCGTCCGAATCTTCGACCGCCTGGGCTCCGAGACGCGGCTCTTCCACGCCCTGGGCCAGCGCCACGGTTTCACCGAGGACTACGGCCACGGCGACCTCCTCTTCGGGCGCCACGTGCGCACCGAGTGCTTCCCGCTCATCGAGAACTGGCTCGCGACCCGCGCCAAAGACGCGCTGCCGCCGCCCATGCCGGACACTGTTCTCGACGAGCCGGTCGCCGACGTGGTCCCCGCGACCCTCGACGGCGACGCTGACGGCGCAGACGGCACGCTGCCACCCGTCCCGACGCTCCCCGGCCCATTCGGCCTACTGAACCGCTACAGTCCTTTCCGGCGCGCCCGTTGGAAGGAGGTGCGCGAACAGTTCCGCGGACGTGAGGCGGCCGAGCGGGAGGCGCGCGCCAAAGGCATCGATCCCACGGCGAGCCGATTTGCCCTGCGCGGACGACCACCCCGTCGATACCCCGAGAGCAAGCGCTGAGCCATGAAGTGGGTCGAGCTCTGGTCGCAGCTACGACGAGCCGACCAAATTGGTCACGAGCCCGCGGCCAAGCAGAGCACCGAGGAGAGCGCCCTGCGCACCCTCGCCAGCCTCCTCAGCGAGTCGGCCTGTGAAGCTCTGCTGACGCGCGTCGACCGCCTGCCCGAGTCGCGCACCTTGCTCTTCACGCTCGTCGATGTCCTGAGCCAACGGCGCACCAGCCCAGCGGCCGACGAGCTCGAGTGCCTCGTTAGGCTGGCGGCCCAGGGCTCCCACTTCAGACGGTTGTTGACCATGCACGCCACCGCGCTCGACTTTGTAAGCGGCGAGCACAGCATGGCGTGGAGCGGCGAACAAGATCCCAGCTCGTTGCGGCTAGCGAAGCGCCTGGAGGTCGCCCGCATTTTCTGCCATGAGGTGACCGAGCGCTGGCCCCTCGAAGAGGTCACGCGGGCCATCAGCAGCCTGGCCGAGCGCTGCATCGACGCGGCCTTGCACCTGGCGCAGCGAGACGTGAGCGCCGCCACCGGTGAGCCGCTGGATGCGGACGGCGCGCGCATACCGTTCTGCGTCATGGGCTTGGGCAAGCTCGGCGGCAACGAGCTGAACTACTCCAGCGACGTCGACCTGGTCTTCGTCTACGGCAGCGACGACGGACAGATTTGTTCCGGATGCGGCAAAGTCACGCAGCTGAGCGTGCACGAGTATTTCGTCAAACTCGGGCGGCGGTTGATGCAAATCCTCTCCGAGCTCACGGCCAGCGGCTACGTCTTCCGCGTCGACATGCGGCTGCGGCCCGGCGGGGCGCGCGGCCCCTTGGCGCACGCCCTCGACGCCGTGGTCGAGTTCTACGAGGCCTGGGGCTCGACCTGGCAGCGCGCCGCCTGGCTCAAAGCCCGGCCCGTCGCTGGCGACCGGGCGCTCGGCGCCGCCCTGCTCGACGACCTGGCCCCCTTCATCTACCGCCGCTACCTCGACTACTCAGCCATCGACGAGATCCGCGCCATGAAGGCGCGCATCGACCAGGAGTTGCTGAAGGAGGAGGCACCTGGGGGCTTGCGCGGCTGGAACGCCAAGCTGGGTTACGGCGGCATCCGTGAGGTCGAGTTCGCCGTACAGGCCCTGCAGCTCGTCTACTCCGGCAGCCACCCACAGATCCGCACCGGCAACACCCTGCAGGCCATCGAGCGCCTGATCTTCAGCGGCTTGGTCAGTCAGGCGGACGGCGAAGCGCTCGCCGCGGCCTACCGCTTCTTTCGGCGCCTCGAACACCACCTGCAGATGGCCGAAGATCGTCAGACGTCCGTTGTCCGTATCGAGGACCCCGAGGCCATGACCTCGCTGCAGGCCCGGCTATTCCTGCCTGGGCTGAATTCCGGTGGCCAACTCGTCGAGCGGATACTTGGGCACCGCCTGCGCGTGCACGCCTTCTTCGCGACGCTGATGCCCGGGGCGCCGCCGCCGAGGCCGGCTGAGCCCGCGCTCTCGGTTCTGCTGAGGCGGCTCTCCGCCGCCGACGAGGTCGACGCTGGCCGCGCCGAGGACCTCGAGTGGTTGGCCGCCCGTGGCTTTAGGAACCCCGGTCAGGCCGCGCGACAGCTGGGTTTGCTGGCGTGCAAGCCGTACTTGCCGTTCCACGAGGGGCATCCGTCGGAGCGGCTGCGCGACCACCTGGTCGGCGAGGTCGTGCGCAGCCCGGACCCGGACATGGCGCTGGCCAACTTGACGCGGTTGTTGACCCGCGTCGGCGCGCGGGCGGGCTATCTCGACATGCTGCTGGCCAACGCACAGCTCAGCTCGCTGGTCATCACCCTCTTCGCCAGCAGCGACTTTCTCTCGAAGCGGCTCACCGGCGCGCCCGAGCTCATCGAACAACTGGCCTCGCCCGGCTACCTCTCCAAGCAACTGGGCGAGGCCGAGCTCGAAGCCCGGCTGGCTCTGCGCCTGGCCGCCATCGACGTCGAAGACCGGGACCGGAGGCTCAATCTGCTGCGGCGGTTCAAGTACGAGCACCTGATGCGCATCGGGTTGCGGGCCATCGGCCGCGTGGCCGACACGTTTGGCACCCGCGAGGAGCTCTCGGATTTGGCCACGGTCATTTTGCGCGCGGTCGTCGAGGAGGCGCGGCTCGAGACCGAGGGCCGCTTCGGTGTGCCGACCGCCTCGGCTCACGGCCTCGGCGTCGAGAGTGGCTCCCGCGCCAAGCTCGTCGTGCTCGGCTTGGGCAAGCTGGGGGGCAGGGAGATCTCCTTTGCTTCCGACTTGGATCTTGTCTTCCTCTATGAGGGCGCGGGCGAGTCTGTGGGGGGGGAGCGTAGCATCGACAACGCGGACTTTTTTGGGCGCTTTGCGCAACGGGTGATCGCGTTCATGTCGGTGCATTTGCGGGAGGGCAAACTCTACTCCATCGACACGCGGCTGCGGCCCAGCGGCAACCAGGGGGCGTTGGTCACCAGCGTCAGTGGCTATCGGCGCTATTTGTCCGAGCGCGCACAGCTCTGGGAGCGGCAATCGCTGCTGCGGGCGCGGGTGTTGGCTGGGGACGCGGCGCTGGGCGCCGAGCTGCAAGAGTTCATCACCGCGCGGGCTTACGGGCTCGACGGGGAGCGTGTTGCGCTCGAAGACGCGCTGCGGGAGATCGCGCGCTCGCGCAGCAAAATGGCGGAAACGCTGGGGGCCGCGACGGGCGAGCAGCGGCACTTGAAATATGGCCACGGCGGGCTTGTGGACATCGAGTTTTGTACGCAGTTGCTGCAGTTGGTCTACGGCGCGCAGCACGCCGCGCTGCGGACACCGAACACGCGCCGGGCGCTGCAGGCCGTACGGGACTTAGGTTTGCTCGCCCCCGGCTCGGCCGAGCGGCTGCTGGCCGCGCAAGGCTTTCTGCTGGCCCTAGAGGACTCGTTGCGCATCGTGGGGGACCAGGCCATCGACACGTGGTCGCCGCGCGGCGAGGAGCTGGTGCGGCTGGCGAAGCGAATGGGGTACGGGGCGGGGGAGCAGTTGCTGGCGACGGTGGACGGGCATCGGGCGGCGGTGGTGGCAGTGTATGGGGAGGTGTTCGGGGAGTAGGGGCAGGCCCCCGTGCCTGCCCTTTCCGCCGGCATTGATTCGGGCGTTTTAGGGAGCTGCCCCACGCTGAGGGCGCTGGCGCGGGCGAGACCGGGTAACAGAGTCGACACTGAGCCTCTACGGCACGGTGCCAAT
>PFUG01000125.1 GCA_002789955.1 Deltaproteobacteria bacterium CG_4_9_14_3_um_filter_63_12
CTCTGCCGTTCTCAGCACTCTCGCAAAGCAAGAAGGGCACTGCCTTTCCGAAACACTTTCGCGCGAAACAAGAAGCGAGCCTGCTGTGGCGGTGTCAAAGACATGCGCAGAACGTGGCTGCCATCAATGGCCTCGTCGAATCTCAAGCTGCCTTCAACGAAATGCCCCAGACCTCCCAACGCGCCCCGTCGCCTTGACCACCCTCCGGCATTTTGCTCTGCTCTGGCACACACCTTAGCCAGAGAGCTACTATGCCCACTGAGCCACTTCGTTGTGAGAGCAAGGTCTCGCGTGTCACGGTCTACGCGCGCGGAGCCCAGATCGTCCGCACGGTGACGCTGCCCAAGGCGCTCCCTGATGGACCGACTGAGCTCGTCTTCGACGCCATCTCGCCGTTGGCTGAGGCCTCGTCTTTTCGCGCCTCGGTGACCGGAAGCCGGGATGTCGTCGGCCTTTGCGCACGCCTCTGGGTGCCGACCAACGGCGAGGTGCCGGGCGAGGCGCTCAAGGCGGTGCGCGAGCTGCGGCTGAAGGTCAACCGCCTCGAGGAGCAGGGCTCCGAGCTGCGCGCTCGCAAGCAGCAGCTCGAAGGCGTCGAGGCCCAGCTCGCCGTGCACCCGCAGAGCCGTCGCTTCGAGGCCGACCAGCGCTTCGAGGACGCGTTGGCCGTCATCGCGCACCTCGACACCCAGGCCGCCTCGCTCGTCGAGGCGCTGAAGTCCAATCAGGAAGCCATCGCCGCCGCTCGGCGCGAGCTCTTCGCCGCCGAGCTAGTGGTCTCGCGGGCGCGCAGCTCCGAGCTCGCAGGCAGCGGGCACCCGACCACGCAGGTCTCGCTCACCTTGAGCGCTGGCGACGAACCCCTCGAAGGCCTCGAGCTCACCTATCTGGTCGACGCGGCCCGCTGGTGGCCTGCCTACACCGTGCGCCTCGACACCGAGGCTGGCACCGGCGAGGTCAGCCTCGAGGCGTATGTCGCCCAGCTGACACTGGAAGACTGGTCAGGGGTCGAGGTCGCGCTGTCCACCGCTGACATGAACCGCGAGGTGGCCCTACCCGAGCTGCCTTCTTGGCGCCTCGGTCGCGCCCAGGCTCAGAAGGAGCACGGCTACCGGCCGCCCCCCTCCGACCTCGATGGCCTCTTCCAGCTTTATGATCGCGCGATGGCCAAGACTGCCCTGCCACAACCTCCCACAACCACTGCCATCGCGGCCCCCGAGCCAAAACCTGACTACGACGAATGGGAGCCACCAGAACAGGGAAACCTAGCGGACGGTGAGGCGTCCTACCAAGAGCGCGAGCGAGGGATAGCGCTGGAGGAGATGGCCATGCCCATGGCCCTTGCCTTCTCTGCGCAGCCGACGCCCAAAAGCAGCAACTTTCTAGGCGGGCTGGCGAAGGCGGCAGCGATGCCCGTCGTCGCGCCCATGGCGCTCGGCGCCGACTTGGTGGCTCGAAGCAGCAGAAGAGAGAGCAGGAGACAAGCGCCGTCCGGATACGGCGGCGGTGTGCCAGGCGCCCACACCGCCGCTGACGGCCCTGTCGAGGAGAGCTGGGTCCCCGCGGACTCTTGGCTGGACTTCGACAACCTCGAGATGGCCTCCAGCGGTTCCCAGCGCGGCAAGCTCGCGGCCCGCGCCGTCCCCAGCCGCAACGGACTGAACTCCAACTGGCGCATCGATCAGCTCGCCGGCCCCCGCTTCGCCTCCGACCCCCTCAACGGACGCGGCGAGTTCGACACGGTATACAGCGCCCGCGGCGTCTTCGACATCGCCTCCGACGACCAGCTCCAGCGCATCGCCATCAGCTCTGCCAGCGCCTCGACCACCTCCCGCTTCCGCTGCGTCCCCATCGAGACCTCCGAGGTGTTCCGCGAGGTTCAGGTCGACAACCCCTTCGCTTGGCCTCTCCTTGGGGGCCCGGTCGACGTCTTCATCGGTGGCGCCCTGATCACGACGTCGCAGATGGAGCCCGTAGGGCGCGGCGGCCAGATCGTCTTCGGCCTCGGCGTCGAGGAGCGACTCCGGGTCGCCCGCAATGCGCGCGCCAATGAAACTTCGGCGGGCCTCTTCGGCGGCCGGACGGAGGTTGAGCACAGCATCGACATCGAGATCTCCTCGGCGCTCGGACACCCCGCCGCCCTCGAGATCCTCGATCGCATGCCCATCTCCGACGACGAAGAGCTCGAGCTCGAGCTCACGGCCTCGACACCGGACCACGAGGCCTACGAACAGGTAGACCGCGGAAAGCCCGTTCGCGGCGGGCTGCGCTGGCTCGTCGAGGTGCCCGAGGGCGGCAAGCGCAGCATCCGCTTCACCTACAAGCTCACCCTGCCTTCCAAGCGTGAAGTCGTGGGAGGAAACCGACGTGACTAAGCCCAAGAAGACCCAGCTCGTTCCGACGAAATCGCCAGGCTCCTTCGGCAGTCGGCCCCTCCGCGTCACCTTCTACGAAGATCGCGCCGAGGTCACTCGCGTCGCCACCGTCGAGCTCGCCGCCGGCTCCCAGTGGATTCACCTCTCCGGAGTCAGCGCCTTCCTGGACGATCGCTCGATCCAGGTGCGAGTGCTGACCGCCGCCAAATCCGAGCCGACCGACGAGGAAGGCGACGGCCATAAAGCCGCGGGCGTCGCGGTCATTGCCGCCAGCGCCCGTCGCCAGGTCTTGCCCGCCTATGTCCACGCCAAAGGTCCCATCGAGGAGCTCGACACCCAGCTGCGCGAAGCCGAGCTGGCGCGCGCCAGCGCGCAAGCTCGGCTCACCAGAGCCAACAGCCGCCGCACGCGCCTGCGCGCGCTGGCGGCGACCTGGTGCGAGGGCCTGAGCGAGATCCCTCGTGGCGCCGCCACCGACGACCTCGCTGCCTGGCGCGCCGCCTACGATTCCACGGACGCGGCGTTGGCCGGCGCTATGGACGAGTGGTTCGAAGCCAGTCGCGCCCTCAGCGAGGCCGACGACGCCGCGGCGCTGGCCCAGGCGAGGCTTGCCGTCCGGCGAGCCGAGGCGCCGATCTGCGACGCCACCGTCGAGGTGCAACTCGACGCCGAGAGCGCCGGCCGCTACGAGCTCGAGTTCAAATATCGCGTCCCCTGCGCCATGTGGCGCCCCGAACACCTGGCGCGGCTGGACTTCGATGAGGCCGCGCAGATTGGCCGCATCGAGCTGGTGACCTACGCCACCGTTTGGCAGGCCACGGGGGAGCGTTGGGACGGCGTCGAGCTTGCCTTCTCCACAGCCAGGCCCAGCCAGGCGGCCTCGCCGCCGCTGCTGCAAGACGACCCCATCTGGTCGCGCAAGAAGACCACCGACGAGCGCAAGACCGTCACGATCGAGAGCCGCGACGTCGAGGTCGCCGCCGCGGACGTCGCTGGTGGGCACTCCCAAGTCGCCCAAATGCCCGGCGTCGACGACGGTGGAGAGCCGCTGGAATACGGCTCCAAGGCCCGCGTCGACTTGCCGTCTACCGGCGCACCGTTCCGCGTCGAGATCGCCAGCATCGAGCTCGAGGCCAAGGTCGAGCGCGTGCTCCGGCCCGAGCGATCGGCCGTCGCCCACATCCGCGCGTTGGCCACGTTGACCGGCGACGAGCCCCTGCTCGCCGGGCCGATTCGCATCGTGCGCGGCGGTTCTATGATGGGCCGCACCCGTCTCGACTTCGTCGCGCCGGGCGCCGCCTTCGAGCTGGGCTTCGGGCCCGATGATGCCATCCGGGTGCGCCGGCACGAGCACCGTCGTCGCGAGGAGTCGACCATCACTGGTAGCCAGACCATCGATTTCGACACCGACCTCTTCCTCTCGAACCTCTCCGACCAGCCGCAGAAGCTCCACGTCTTCGAGCGCATTCCGGTCAGCGAGATCGAAGGGCTGAAGGTCACCTTGGTCGAGAACGACGGCTTCAACGTAAACGAGGCAGACGGCTTCTTGGACCTCGAGCTCGAGCTCGAGCCCAGAGCCACCAAGAAACTCAACATCGAGTACGAGCTCAAGGCGCCCTCGAAGATGGTCCTGCCCTTCTAGCCGAAGGGCCGAGCTGGGGCCATCTGCGGCGTCGCCTTCCTCGTTCGCTTCTCGACGACCTATGAGGTCGCCTGAAGGGGCTCCCTCGTCGTCTCCTTGCAGCTGACCCCAGCTCGGCCTTCGGCCGTGACCAGGTAGGACCCAAGCGCGAACAATGAACCTTAGATTTGCTCTCCTCATCGCTTTCGCGTTCCTCGCCGCCTCCTCCGCACAGGCGCAGGACGTCGCGCCCGACCGCCTGATGATTCGCTTCGAGCGCGCTCCGCAGTGCGCGAACGCGCTCCCCACCTGCTGGCCCGAAGCCTACGCCCTCTTGTCCACCACTGGCGCCGTGCTCGAGGGGCTGCACCCCATCGACACTCACCCAGCCCTAGTCGCCCCGCCGCGAATCCCAACCCCTCTCGACCGCAGCTATGTCGCCAAATTCCGCCAAGACACTGACGTCTCACTCCTGACCACCGAGCTGATGGCGCTGCCAGGGGTCGAGCTCGTGACGCCCGATCCCATCGGCCACGCCGGCTCCTGGCGACCCCTCGACGCTTTCTTTCCCGACCAATGGGCGCTGGAGCAAGCCAACGATCACGACATCGACGCCATCGGCGCCTGGGCTCAGACGCGAGGTTCTGCCAACGTGGTCATCGCTGTTTTGGATTCCGGCGTCGACCTCACCCACCCTGACCTGGTCGACCGACTCAGCCCGCGGGGTGGACGGGATTTCGTCAACAACGATCTGGACCCCTCCGACGACCTCGGACACGGCACGAACGTCGCCGGCATCGCCCTGGCCTCGAGCGCAGCGGCGCCGGGTGTGGTGGGCGTCTGCCCCGAGTGCACCTTGTTGCCGGTCAAGATCCTCGATGACCAAGAGCGGGGCTACTACGACGTCTGGATCCAGGCCATCACCTGGTCCGTCGACCAAGGCGCCGACGTCATCAACCTCTCGGTGGGGGGCGCCACAGACAACAGCCTCCTGCGCGATGCCGTCCTCTACGCTCACGACAACGGGGTCGTCGTCGTCGCCTGCATGATGAACGAGAACACCGACGCCCCCTTCTATCCCGCCGCCTTCCCGGAGGCCATCGCCGTCGGCGCCACGAATGAACAGGACCAGCGCGCCGACCCCTTCGAGTGGGGCGGCGGCAGCAGCTACGGCGACCACATCGATCTCGTCGCCCCAGGCAACAACATCCTCGGCCCGGCCATGGAGGGCGGCTACCAGTACTGGGCCGGCA
>PFUG01000616.1 GCA_002789955.1 Deltaproteobacteria bacterium CG_4_9_14_3_um_filter_63_12
GGACAAAGTCCCCCGGCGGGTCAGGGCAGAGCCCTGCTTCCCTGAAAGGCCACGCTCATAAGCACGGACACATGTGAAGCGTTACACTAGGCTGGAAGCCTCGCGAGCCGAAACCGCAGCTCGAATCTGTGGACTCAGCAATACCCAGCGATAATCGAACGTTACCCGTGAGGTTTTCATGAAACTTCGGACTTTTTTCGCGCTTCTTCTGGCGGGTGTTCTGATGCCAGGGTGCGACGACACCTCATCGAGCGGCAAGCCCGATGTTCTGAGCCTGCACGATGCCGAGGTTAGTGGGGACACCAATTTGACCGACGTAGAGGCCGAGCTCCCCGACGGGACCGACCTCGAGGTCGTCGCTGACGTCCTCGACGAAGAGGTCGTGGTCGTGAATCCCTGCGGCAACGGAACGCTGAACTCCGGCGAGGCCTGCGACGACCACAACACGGTTGGCGGGGATGGCTGCGCCGGCGACTGCAGCACGATCGAGGGCGGCTACCTCTGCCCATTCGTAGGCGAGGCGTGCGTGCTGCCCGACGTCTGCGGCAACGGAGTGCTGGAGACCGGCGAGGTCTGCGACGACCGCAACACCACTTCGGGCGACGGCTGCGACGCGACCTGTTCCACCATCGAAGACGGCTTCATCTGCCCGATTCCAGGCTCCGCCTGCGTCACCGACCAGTGCGGCGACGGCAACGCCGACGCCGGCGAAGCCTGCGACACCGGCGTCAACGACGGCAGCTACGGTGGCTGCAACGCCGACTGTACGCTGGCCGCGCACTGCGGCGACGCCAACCTCGACAGTCCACAAGAGCTCTGCGACGACGGCGTGAACGCCGGGGGTTACGGCGGCTGCCGCCCCAATTGCAGCCTCGATCCTCACTGTGGCGATGGCCTCGTCACCCACGCCGAGACCTGTGACGACTCAGACGCCGTCGCGGGCGATGGCTGCAGCGCCACTTGTGCCGTCGAGGCCGGTTTCATCTGCCGAATCCCAGGACAAGACTGCGTCGCCGACACCTGCGGCGACGGACTCGTGCAGCTCACCGAAGCCTGCGACGATGGCAACCGCTTTGGCGGAGACGGCTGCGACGCCACCTGCTCGAAGGTCGAGCCTGGCTTCGACTGCCCCGTTCCGGGCACACTTTGCGGCGCTGCAGCCTGTGGCGACGGCATCATCGCGGCCCAGGAGCAATGCGACGACGGAAACTCTTCGGCGGGCGACGGCTGCTCCAACCGCTGCATTCTTGAAGATGGCTTCATCTGCCCAGTCCCCAACGTCCCCTGCGAGGCGATCACTTGCGGCGACGGCAACCGGCAGGGGACCGAGCAATGCGACGACGGCAACGCCAACAACGGCGACGGCTGCACCGCTCAATGTCGGCTGGAGCTCGGTTGGGCGTGTCCGGTGCCCAACAGCGCCTGCCATACCACCACCTGCGGCGACGGAAATCAGGAAGGCACCGAGCAATGCGACGACAGCAACGCAGACCCCAACGACGGCTGTGACGCCGCCTGTCAGTTGGAGTGGGGCTGGTCCTGCCCCACTCCGGGTGTGGCCTGCTTCGCCATCGTCTGCGGCGACGGCGTCGTCGAAGGGCTCGAGCAATGCGACGACGGCAACATCACTGCGGGTGACGGCTGCAACCCCCTCTGCGAGGTCGAGACGGTCTACTCCTGCAACCCAGTCACGCAAATCTGCGCCCCCATCTGCGGCGACGGCATCACCCTTCCCGGCGAAGAATGCGACGACGCCAACCTGAGCTCCGGCGACGGCTGCTCGTCGGCCTGTACCATCGAGGCCGGCTACGCCTGCACCGACTTCAGCGTCCCCAGCCCGACATCGATCCAAGTCCCCATCGTGATCCGTGACTTCAACGCCAGCCATCCCGATTTCGAGAGTTTTCTCGGAAACGATTTGGGGATCGTCAAGTTCCTCCTCGGCGCGGACGGCAAACCACAGTATGCCTCTGCGACGATGACCTCGACCACGTCAGGCAAAGCGAACTTCGACCAGTGGTACCATGACGTGCCCGGCATCAACCTGACCACCGTGCAATCGCTGACCCTGGGCCAGACCGCGGTCAACACCTACGAATACGACAACGGCAACTTCTTCCCCATCGACAACCAGCTCTTTGGCAATGAGGGGAGAAATCACAACTTCCACTTCACCAGCGAGGTGCGCGCCTTCTTCTTGTACCAGGGCGGCGAGACCCTCTCGTTCCGTGGCGACGACGACGTCTGGGTCTTCATCAACGGGCGGCTGGCCATCGACATCGGCGGCGTCCACGGCGCGACCCCAGGAGCCATCACTCTCGACGCCGCGCAGGCGACGACGTTGCAGCTCTTCCCTGGTGGCATCTATGAGATCGCGGTCTTCCAGGCCGAGCGCCACACCACACAGTCCAACTATCGCCTCACCCTCGCCGGCTTCGTGAACACCGGCACCGCCGAGTGCGTCTCGGTCTGCGGCGACTTGTTCGTGCGCGGCGCCGAAGAGTGCGACGACGGCAACACCACCTCGGGCGATGGCTGCAGCGACTCCTGCCTCATCGAGCCCACCTTCGACTGCACCGGAGAGCCCAGCACTTGCTTCCAACCCGTGTGCGGCAACGGCGCCGTCGAGTGGCCCGAGAGCTGCGATGACTCCAACATCACGGGCGGCGACGGCTGCTCCGCCCTTTGCCAGCTCGAGGGCTGCGGCAATGGAACTCTCGACGCTGGCGAAGGCTGCGATGACGGCAACACCGTCGACAGCGACGCCTGCACGAACCGCTGCCAGGTCGCACGTTGTGGGGATCGCTCCGTGCAAGTGGGCGTCGAGGAATGCGACGACGGAAACACCGTCAGCACCGACCTCTGCACCAACCTCTGCACGACGCCAATCTGCGGCGACGGCATCGTTGGCATCGGCGAGGTCTGCGACGACGGAGTGAACAACGGCAGCTACGACTCCTGCACCTTCGACTGCTCGGCGCGCACGCCGTTCTGCGGCGACGGCATCGTCAACCCCCTCAACGAGGACTGCGACGACGGCATCAACGACGGTACCTATGGAACCTGCAACACCGACTGCCACTGGCCGCCGTCCTACTGTGGCGACGGCGTCGTCGACGTCGCGGCGGGCGAAAGCTGCGACGACGGCAACCTGACCTACGGCGATGGCTGCGATGGCCTCTGCCTGCAGGAGGTCGGTTGGCTGTGCGTCGGGGCGCCTTCGGTCTGCTCGCAAATCAACTGAGTCACGTCTTCGCAAACGCCCCGTTGTTGGTCGGCCCACCTCGCGCCCGCGGTGTGGGTCGACCCTCTTCTGACGTTGGTTGAGGAATTACCCATCAAGCTATTGAAATTGGAGGACTCGTGGGGAGAGAGGAAATCTATGTCAGCACCGATGTCGAGGCCGACGGTCCCATCCCTGGGCCTCACTCCATGCTGAGCATCGGCTCGGCGGCCTACACTGCCGATAAACAGCTGCTCGCCACGTTCGAAGCCAACTTGCAGACCCTGCCCGGCGCCAAAGGACACCCCAAGACCATGCAGTGGTGGGCGACGCAGCCCAAAGCCTGGCAAACGTGCCGCAAGAACCTGCGAGAGCCCAAAGAGGTGATGCTCGAATTCAGCGCCTGGCTCGACTCGCTGCCCGGCCAGCCCGTCTTCGTGGCCTATCCCGCCGGCTTCGACTTCACCTTCGTCTTTTGGTACCTCATCCGCTTCACGGATCGCAGCCCCTTCTCGTTCGCCGCCCTAGACGTGAAGTCCTACGCCATGGCGATGATGAAGACCCCATTCTTCCAGACCGCGAAGAACACCATGCCGCAGCGCTGGTTCGACCCCTCACCCCACACCCACGTCGCGCTCGACGACGCCATCGAGCAGGGGGCGCTGTTCTGCAATATGCTTCGCGAGAATCTGGATGGGGCCCATGACGACGACCCACGCCGCTAAGCCCCTCTCCATCGTCCTCGACCACGTGCGCAAGCCGTCGAACCTCGGCGCAGTGCTCCGCGTCGCGGCCGGGCTCGGCGCTCGCCTGGTCCTCACTGGCTCCAGCGCCGACCGGCACCGACGAGCCAGCCGCTTCGCCGCCGTTGGCCTCGAGGAGCTCGTTCCCATCGAGGTCTTCGAGACTCTCGACGAAGCCGCTCGGGCGCTCCGTACCGAGGGCTACTCTCTGATCGGGACCTCACCGCGCGCCCAGAAGACCCACTGGGAGCTCGACGTCACGGGCCCCGTCGCGCTGGTCTTCGGCAACGAGGTCGGTGGGCTCTCGCAAGCCAAGCTCGAGTCCCTCGAGCAGGTCGTTCGCATCCCGCTCGCCCAGGGCGTCGAGTCCCTCAATCTGGCCGTCGCGGTCGGCATCGTGGGCTACGAAGTGGCACGCAGAGGTCAACGCTAAATTCTCTCAACTCTCAAAGGTAACTCGCTTCTCTCAGCGGCCAGCCACGTCGATTTCGATGTCTGGCGGTCAACGGCCAGCAAAAGAATTCGGAGCCAAGAGCTGCTGCTCCCCCACTGGGTTTCACAGGAGAGCTCAGGCGCTCGTCGTTCCCTTGGGCTCAGTTTTCACCACGAAGAACACGAAGAGCACGAAGAGTTTTTTCCTCTCCCTCTTCTTCGTGTCCTTCGTGACCTTCGTGGTGAATTCGGAGCCAAGAGCTGCTGCTCCCCCACTGGGTTTCACAGGAGAGCTCAGGCCCTCGTCGTTCCCTTGGACTCAGTTTTCACCACGAAGAACACGAAGAGCACGAAGAGTTTTTTTCTCTCCCTCTTCTTCGTGTCCTTCGTGACCTTCGTGGTGAATTCATGGGGCAGGAAGGGCCATCTCGTAAGGTTTCGAACCCGGTTTCTTATGGGCTCTCGAGACATCACCGTCAGAGCTCGCCCAGCACTCGCCGAACCTCTTCGAAGGTCGTCTCGCCGACCAGCGCCCGGCCGACGGCGGCCTCGTGCATCCAGACCACATTCGTGTTTGCGGCCACGGCGAGCAGGGACTGCTCGCCGCCGCCCGCCCTCAGGACCTCGCGGCTCTCGGTCATGACGGTGTAGAGCCGACCGTCGATGCGGAACCGAATGCGAAAGAACGTCTCGTAGGGTTCGATGTGGATGTCGCTGGCGCGCTTATCGATGGCCTGTTCGAAGATGCTCCTGGTTGATGAAGCCCTTGCCGATGAGCATGTCGCCGAGGCGCAGCTTGCTCTTCGGAGGCGGTGGCGCCG